>CAVHWE010000093.1:0-8829 GCA_963639495.1 bacterium
TTGCGCAACATCTCGCATGCCTTCTTGATACGTATATGGCGAACGAAGTCTACCGGTGTCATTCCAGTTGTTGCTTTCACCTTATTATATAGTACGCTTCGGCTCATACCGATTTCGTTCGAGATGTCATCAATCTTGAGTCCCGGGTTGCCTGCATTTTCAACAACAAACCAGAAGACACGCATCATGGTTCTGTCCTGAATCTGTGCTGCTATAAATGCCAGCTCGCTGTTTGGATCAACCGCTTCGTTCTCGGCACTAGTTTCAGCCTGGTTAAGAGCAGGCTGAGGAACTGCTGCAGGCAGTATTCGCAGGGCTGCTATGGCATCTTTATCG
Organism: bacterium; assembly: GCA_963639495.1. Classification (GTDB taxonomy): domain Bacteria; phylum Bacteroidota; class Bacteroidia; order Bacteroidales; family Bacteroidaceae; genus Prevotella. Next base: position 337 of record CAVHWE010000093.1, read on the forward strand.
CCAGTTTCCTTCAGTTTTCTGATGACATCTATCTGAATGTTGCGGCGCTGGGTGAGGATAGCCTCTATTCGGCCGAGCAGATAAGTGGTAGAGAATGGCTTGGTGATATAGGCAACAATACCTTCATCAAAGCCTCGCTGCTGATCTTCTACGCTTGCCTTGGCCGAGAGAATCATCACTGGGATGTTGTTGAGGGTGGTATCCTGCTTGATCTCGTGAATCATCGACAAACCATCCATCACAGGCATGGTAACGTCCGTGAGGATAAAGTCTGGTATCTCCTTGCGGACCATCACTAAACCAGCCTTTCCGTTCTCTGCGAGCAGCACGTTATAGGTAGGCGAGAGGATGCTGTAGAGGAACTTGCGCAGGTCGGCATTGTCTTCTACTACCAGTATCGTCTGGTCTTTTTGTTCCGCTTCTTCCTGTGCAGTTTCCTGTTCCTTGCCCATTTCTTCCAGGCGTTCAGCCTCTGCATCCTTTTCTTCTTTCTGTTTGTTGGTTCCTTCCAGATAGTCAGATGCATTGTGGTCGTCAATCTGGCCATTCGCTTTTTCTCTTTCTGCCAGGTCGTAATCTTCCTCGGTCAGACCGCTGTTCGTATGGAAGTCTGCCTTGTTGCCGTATCTCTGAACCTTGTCCAGCATTACCAGCATTTCGTTGGCATTGTCTACTACCATTCTCAGCAGTTCCTTGCCCTTTCGGGTGATACCCGGCTCGGTATCCAGAATGGTTTTTACCGGGGCTCCGATGAGCGTTAGTGGGGTTCTCAGACGGTTGGCAGCATCGTTGTAGAATTCGTTCTTCAGTACGCTCATCTCGTGGGTTATGTTCTCGCGTTGGCGCTGGTTGTAGGTATAGAAGATTGCGCCTACGATACCGAAGAGCAGGAGCAGCATGAGAAACTTGCCCCAGATGCTTTCCCAGAAGGTAGGGCGCACTTCGATAGGCAGTTCTGCCACATACTTGCTCCATACACCATGCGAGTTGGTGGCTCTCACCTTGAGTACGTAATCGCCATGATTGATACGGTTGAAGCCGATGACATTGCTGCTTCCGTTCGATATCCACTCGCCTGGAGCTGTATAACCATCTATGCGATAGAGGTATCTGGTCTGATACTTGCGCTGATAGTCGAGTGATGCGAAGGTGATGGTCAGACTTCGCTTGTTGGCAGGAATCACCACTTTTTCCTTGTGCAGGATAGGTTCCGACTCCTTCTCTCCGCTATAATGGAGGGAACTGAAGATGACTTTAGGCTGGTAGTTGCTCTTCTTCAGCGTAGCCGGATTAAAGGTAATCAGTCCCATCGGGGTACCTACCGAGATGTTGTTGCTTGCCGGATCGTGGTAAGGACGGCTTTGCGAGAACGACATGTAGAAGTCGAAATCGTTAGGTCCGAACACATTGCACTGGCCCGTTTTCGGGTTTACGCAGTCGATACTCGATTCTCTGATTACCCAGATTCTTCCCTGGTTGTCTTCTACCATGCCCTGTACGATGCCTTCGTTAACATCGATGGCATGGAAGTATTTCATCTTCAGGTTGTCTTGCAGGAGCGATTTGCTCACAATCTCTTCCATCACGCCGCCCTGTTGCGAGATATACATCTTGCCGCTGGTGTGCTCCATGATATTGTTCATATCGTTTGCAGCCAGACTTGTTGTATCGTTCGGTATGTAGTAGGTCTTGTGGTATTTGATCTTTCTTGCGTTTGTAAAGGCATCACTGAAGGTGATGAGACCATCTGTAGTACCTACGAGAATGGTTCCCGTAGTGGTGCAGCAGATGCGGCGTACGCGGTCGTAGTGCTGCTTCTCCCAAGGCAGTCCGTTTCGTTTACTGATGAAGCTGATACTGCCGTCTGCCGCCTCATTTACCAGGGCGATACCGCCACCATAGGTACCTATCCAGATGCGTCCGGTGCGGTCGGCTACGATGTCGAATACCTTGTCGAATGGCAGTGAAGCGGGGTCGTTTGCATCGTAGGTAAAGTGTCTTACCTGCATTTTGTCTATCAGATATACACCGTTTCCGTTGGTTCCTATCCATGTTCTTCCCTTGATATCGAAGTGGATGGCGAAGATGCCCTTCTCGGCGAAGTTTACCTGCTGTGGCACAATCTGTCCGCTTGGCGAAAGGTATCCGATACGCTGGTAGGAGGCGTTGAGTACCTGGATTACTCCATTGTGATAGCCTGTCCAGATATGTCCGTCTGGTGATGCATTTACCGAGAACACTTCGTCTTCGCCCACATCCAGCTTGTTGATAATGTAAGGGTGATATTTGAAGACTACCTGTGTCAGGTCGTGAGAGCCTGTCAGCCAGAGGATTCCCTGGTCTGAGAGTACATATTTCGTAATCTTCGGTATGCGGTAGTTGCCCGATGAATTGCTTCTCAGCAGATAAGGCACCAGTTTTCCTGCCTTGCGGTCAAAATAACTGAAGGTTCCTCCTCTTGGCACTACCCAGAGGGTCTTGTTTTCGTCTTGTGTGATGAAATTGCTTTCGCAGGTTGTGCGGTCCATCGGGTCGTCCTGATCGGCAAAGAGCCACTGCTTCTGTCCGGTCTTCGGGTTGATGAGGGTTACTCCCATACCGTCTGTAAATGCCCATACCATACCGAAATCATCGGTATAAATCTTCTTTACCTCTGCCAGAGGCTGACTCGGGCTCTGTACGTTGATGATATCAAACTTGAAGGTGCGCGGGTTGTAGATGATAACACCCAGATTGGTTGCCAGCAGGAGTTGGTAACCTGTATTTTTCAGTTGGTTGATACGGGTTACGCCTTCCGGCATCGGTATCATGGTGAGTCGGTTCTGCAGGTCATATTTTGCCAGTTTACCGTCTTCAGTTGCCAGGAACTCATCTTCTCCTACCCCTCTGAGCCATTTGAAAGGCAGTTTGCTTGGAATTTTCGAATGATATATGTATGCGCCTTTGTCGGTAAGCACCCATTCTCTTCCGTGTATATCTCGATGGATGTACCATACATTTCCGCTTCTGAGTCCCTTTTCTCCTACTTTGATGAGTTCTATGTTCCGCTCATCAAAGGTTTTCCCTACTGATCGGATGATATATTTTCCATCTTCTGAAGTAAACCATGTAGCTCCGTTTTTCAATGGGTATACCTGGCTCACGCGCAGGTCGATGTTGAACAGTTCGTTGAATTTCTGTCCTACAGCAAAGAACCGGCAGAAGTGGGTATCGTATACGTAGAGCTGGTGGTCGTATGTGATACACCACACGTTGTTGTTATGGGATGGTTCTATTTTCAGTATACGGTTGGTTGACAGGACGTCAATATCATCGGGGGTGTCTCTGAAAGTATGAAACTTGTAGCCGTCATAGAACGACAGTCCGTTCCATGTACTGAACCACATGAGGTTGTCTTTACCTTGTTTCAGGTCTGAGATGGTATTGGCAGCGAGTCCGTCTGTGATAGAGAATTTTCTCACATCGCAGTAAGGTACAGCTGCTGTCATGATGGTAGAGAGCAGTCCTAATAGGGTGATATATAATTTTCTTTTCATCATTTTTTATTCGTATACGTTTATTAATCGCAACAAAGGTAGTGAAAATTATTGAGAATACGTATTTATCAGGTGTATTTTTTTATGTTTGCGCCTTAAAATCTTCCACTTTTCATGTTATAGGGGTAATATTTGGTTGATTTGCTGGTGGTTCCTTCTTATGTTATGCCTAACAAAAAACTCCCCCGATAAATGAATATCGGAGGAGCAGTAGGGATATGTTGTTTTGAATTTGATTACTTCTGAATCATCTTCTTTCCGTTCTTGATGACTACACCCTTGTAAGCCTTGGTTACCTTCTGGCCTGCGAGGTTGTAAACAGGAGCGTTCTTTGCAGCTTCATCTGTTGTTATGTTAGTGATGCCGGTAGGTCCAAACTTTTCTACAGCCTTGATAGGGAGAACTTCAGGGATGTTTCTGAATATTACACCGAAAATACCGGTTAAGGTATATTTCTCTCCTTCTGTTAATTTTGAAACTCCACCAATACCGCTAAACTTATCGTAAATCATAATCTTGTTTTCACCATCATTAGCATAGTAGTTGAATTTACCTGCAGTATACTCTTCTTTGCTGAATGTGAACTCCTTAATCTTGATAAGGTCGTTGGTGTATTTGCCATCAAGGATGTCCTTTACAGTTGCAATAACAGGTTCAGCAGCTTCGTTGCTCTCTGTGATTTTGAGATTTTCGCCGTTTGTTTCCTTGCTTGCTGACAGATAAGGAATTCCTGCGTCATAAGCCAAATTTACCTTAACAGTACCGCTAATGATGCTGTTTACAGGCATATCGATTCCTAAAGTCCTCATTTCGATAGCAGTGTCACCTTCACGTACGTAAGTATTTACGGTTCCCTTGTAGCTGTTTACGTATAATACCTTTGCGTTTGTGAGTTTGAGGTTGATGTAATCCTTAGCTTCTTTATTGTTAGCCAAGAGTTCCTTTACACTTGCTGCATCGGTGTACTCTATCTTGGTACCAGCGAGCGTAACTTTGATAGACTTGATTTGGGTGTTGCCAGCAATTGTATATACAACTTTGTTTGCATCACCAGTCCAAGAACCTTTATTATTAGTACCTACGTCAGCTATGTTATTCTCATTCCATTTTTTATTAATAATGTCGATAGAAGCAATCTTCTTGTCAGCAGGTGCTTGAATCGTAAGCGTTCCACTGTACATTCTGAGACGTGGTGAACTACTCCAGATTCGGTTTTCATTCGAACCAGAAGTTTTTGCAGAAACTGTTACAGAAATACCATTAGTTGTACATGTCATGGCTTTGGTGATATCTCCATCTTTAGAAGTTGAAGAAGATGTACCAGTCAGTTCTGGGAAGAGTGTTTTGTAATCATTGTCAAAGTCAAAAGTTACTTCCTGTGCAAACGTAACGCTAGCTACGAACGCCAGAACCAATGATAATGAATAGCGTAAAAATTTGTTCATAACTTAATAATTTTAAAGGTTTAACGTATAATTAATAAACTGTTGAAACTCATTTTGTTGAGTTGATTCTTAGAATTTACTATGTGCTAAAAGCATGTTCTTAGAATTATTACTTATTTATGATGCAAAGATACGAAAAATATCGATACGATGTGTTAAGAAGGTGTTAAATCTTTGATACAGAGAAAGAAAGACCATCAAAACCGAAAGAAATACCACTCTAGGCAAAGAGAAATATCATCAAAAAAGCAGTTGCTTTTGAAAGAATAGGGATTTCCCCCTCAGTTTGTATCCTTTTCCCCTTTGATGCAGACGAAAAATCCACTACCTTTGCATCGGGTTCAAGAAAGAATGCTGTTCTTCAAGAGCTCAAAAGTATAGAAGATATAAGAATATAAATAACTTAACTGATAAATTGATATGAAAAAGTTTACTACTCTTCTCACAATGGCTTTCATAGCTTTGATGAGTATCTCATTCACCTCGTGTGATGAGGATTCTGACATTGCATACACCCTCGATGGTACATGGAAGGGTAATATGTTGGTAGAATACGGTAATTCCAAAGCCCTCTATTCGGTAATTCACTTCGACCAGAATGATGGCATCTATTCCGGTACAGGCTATTGGATCGATTACTTTAAGGGAAATTACTGGCATGGCAACAATTATATAGCAAATCATATTACCTGGACAGTACGCAACAGAAACATCTATATCTCTCTTCTCGATGAGGGTAGCGATGTTGTGATTTACGATTATGCTCTGGGCGACCGCAAGTTCTCTGGATATGTAGAGGCTGATAACGGCAACCGTGCTTATTTCGAACTTTATCGTGATTCTTACAGCTATAACTGGCGCGATTATGACTGGGGCTACGATTGGGACTACGATGACGGTTGGGGCTACAGCAAGCAGCATTCGGGCTTGGATAATACCCAGATTGTTTCTCGCGGAGCTAAGGATTCTGTAGAGTATGTTAAGGTAGCAGATGATAATCAGAAGCCTGTTCGCCGCTTTGTAGTGAAGTAAGGCAATAAGGAATTTAGTTTGAAGAAAGGAAACAAGATATGAAAAAGTTTAATAGGATATGGATGTGGATGGCGATAGCCGCAGCATCTTTCTCATTCACCTCATGTGATGATGACGATTACTGGTATGATGATTATAATCATGGTGGCTGGGGATGGAATGAGGGCGACTGGAACAATGGTTCTAACGGCTCTCAGGATGATTGCCTGCTGTCGGAGGCTCAGACCCTTATTGGCGACTGGAGAGGCTCTGTGCTGCTCTCTGAGCTTGCAGAGGATGGGCAGTCACGTGACAATTACAGTTTCAATGCCGAGATGACGTTCTATCAGGCGGGTGATAAGGTTAACTCGCTCAGTGGTGATGGTATAGAACAGGATTATATTGAAGAAACGGGGGAAACCCAGACCCTGAAGTTTACCTGGTACATCGATAAGAATGGTGATATTTATATCCGTTATAATGATTCTGGGGCTACCTATGTGATGGATGCAGGTGCTAAGCAGTATGGTTTCTATCTGGGTGAAGAAAAGGGCCGTGATGTATTCTATGGTTATATGATAGGAACAGGAGCAGCTAAGGGTGATGTGATGCAAATCGATTTAGTGCGCTACGATCCGAGTGGAGCCCGTAAGAAGACCCGTTCTGCTGCAACCGATTCTGTAGCTCCTAGCTTCGGTAAGGCTACCGGCAGGGCATTCATGCCACATGCAATCAAGAAGTTGCCGAGAAGATGATGATATAAACCAAGAAATCCGCTCACTCATTGCTTTGAGAGAGCGGATTCTTTGTTTGTATATAGCCTTTTATTTAAAGCCCCAAAGTTTCTTGAGAGCTTCTGCATCTTCGTTTTCCACTTTCTTCTCGGTTTCATCAGGGAGATTACAGAAGAAGTCGATGCCGGTTTTGTCTTCCAGCGTCTTGATGTTTACGACATAGTTGCCGAGCATATCGCCCTTTTCAAATGCCTTGTCCACGTGAGGGAACCAGTAGCCGAAAGCGCTGTATGTATACTGGTTGGTGCTCTTGTTTAGCTCCTTTTTCAGTACAGCAACAAAGAAATACTTTGGTATTGGGATATAGCCTGGCTTCTGGGTTTCGCTAGAAGCACCATTCTTCTTCCAGCCCAAGAGATTACTCTCGCTGCCTACTGGGTCAATAGTTCCACCCTTTACGATAAACAGGGTATCAGAATCAATCTTTGGAGCTTTGGTACGAAGATCTTTCTCCATCTCATACCAAGTTCCGTGTTGGTTGAAATCTCTGTATTGGGGCTGCATGTTGGTCATATAATATGTTTGATAGCGTTGATTTGCATTATATAGTCTGTCTGCATTTGGACAGATATGACCATGGTCCATGTGCTGTGTTGTCGGTGTTGGATCATCTGTAAAATCGACAATGCCCCATTGTTCTTGAAGATCTGTATCCCAAGGATATTGTCTTTGACCATAAGGAGGATCATATCTTCCTTTTACATTTGATTTCGTATTGGTTGTATTGAAAGTATAGCAGCTCCATCTCTGGCTCTTCATGTTGTCATCCCATTCTGTAGAATAGTTCAACATACCTGTTGTATTATCCATGTGAACGATGGCATAGCTGCTGCCATTGTTCTTGAGCTTTGGGAACTCCAGACCGCCGATAGCGTTTCTTACCACTTGTGGCATGTTGGCAGTAGCCACATTCTTGTTTGTATTGTTCTTATCGGTTGATTCACCACCGGTATTGCCACCAGTGCTTCCACCACCCGTATTACCGCCACCGGTTGTACCACCGTTATCTGGAAAATAGAACTGCAGCGAATCATCAGTACCGCAGGCAGAGAACGTCATCGCAGCTACGAGTGCGAAGATAAAAAACTTAGTATGCTTCATAATTCTCGATAATGTTTATTATGTTAAAGATTTAGTACTTTCTATATATAGAGATATGTAGAAAATCGATTGTATGAGGAATAGTAGTGAGAGAAAAAAAGTGCATTCCTACGTATATGCAACTACGCTGGAATGCACTCTGTATCTTTGCGATAATAAATATATCCTTATAAAAAAGGTATATTATTACTTCTTCAATTTGCCGTAACGGTTCATGAAGCGGTCTACGCGACCCGCTGTATCAACGAGCTTGCTCTTACCTGTGTAGAATGGGTGAGATGTGCTAGAGATTTCAATCTTAACAACTGGATAAGTCTCGCCTTCGAACTCAACAGTGTCGTTAGTCTTGCATGTAGACTGAGAGAGGAACATATCGCCGTTAGACATATCCTTGAATACTACAGGACGATAATTCTCTGGATGAATACCTTTTTTCATTTTTCTTTTTTATTTTTATTGGGTTATTAAAATTAGACGTCATGGGGATGCTTGTTGCATCATTTCGTGTCCCTTATCGGGGCATGCCCATTATAGCCTGTTATCAATTTCAGGCTGCAAAGTTACGCTTTTTTCCTGAAACCACCAAATATTTCTTCTTCTTTTTAA
>CAVHWE010000094.1:0-8824 GCA_963639495.1 bacterium
ACCACGCCATCATCCCAACCGGTGTTCCGCCAACCGGACTCACCGATATGGAGGCAAACGTGTATGATCTCATCGCCAAGCGCTTTATCAGCGTGTTCTATCCGGATTGTAAATTTTCTACCACCACCGTATTGGGCGAAGTCATCAACGAAGATGGTCCAAAACCGGAAAAGATAGAGTTCAAGGTGAGCGGTAAGGAGATTCTCGAACCAGGCTGGCGAGTAGTCTATGCCAAGGATGCGAAGAATGCAGATGACGATGATGCTTCAGATAACTCCAACGGAAATGCAGACTCAGGAAACGGCGCCAAGAAGGAAGTGGTAGAAGAAAGAACCCTCCCATCCTTCACAAAAGGCGAATCGGGAGAACATCAGCCTACCCTGACGGAGAAATGGACCACGCCACCTAAGTATTATACAGAGGCAACCCTGCTGCGTGCGATGGAGACAGCCGGCAAATTCGTAGAAGACGAAGAACTTCGTGCTGCATTGAAGGAGAACGGAATCGGCCGACCTTCCTCCCGTGCCGGCATCATCGAGACCCTCTTCAAGCGCCACTACATCCGTCGCCAGCGCAAGAATCTGATGGCAACCCCGACAGGCATCGAACTCATTGACACCATCCATGAGGAACTGCTGAAGAGTTGCGAACTGACCGGTATCTGGGAGAAGAAGCTCCGCGACATCGAGCACAAGACCTACGATCCTGCCGACTTTATCAACGGACTGAAAGAACAGATCAACAAGATAGTCATCGATGTATTATCAGACAACAGCAACCGGAGAGTGACCATCATGACAGAGGAAGACCTCAAGAAGAAACCGGCTGCCAAGAAAACTCCAACCAAGAAAGCTCCAGCTAAGAAAAAGGAGGCAGCTGCTCAAGATGCAGCCCAGCCTGCTTCTACTCCTCAGACTCCAGCCGACCCAATGGTTGGCAAGCCATGTCCGCTTTGCGGCAAGGGCGTCATCATCAAGGGCAAGACAGCCTATGGCTGCAGCAACTGGAAGGCAGGCTGCCAATATCGTCAGCCATTCTCGCAGATGTAAATCAATATGAAACAAATAAGATTTTATCAAATCATAACAGCAATCAGCTGCCTCTTTCTGATAAGTTGCGGCATTGAACAGAACCTGAAGAAAGCAGACAAGCATCTTTCTTTAGGCGAATACTTCGATGCGGCAACCCAATATAAAAAGGTGTACACCAAGACACCTACCAAAGAGCGGGCTGCCCGGGGCAAGGTGGCTCTGAAGATGGCACGCTGTTATGATAAAATCAACAGTACGCCGAAGGCATTGGCTGCCTACAGCAATGCCATCCGATACAAGCAGGCAGACCTCAACGACCGCCTGGCTTACGCCCGGCTTCTCCTGAAGAACGGAAGTTACAGACAGGCAGCCAAGGAATTCGAATTCCTGCTCGATTCCATGCCCGACAATGTGCTGGTAAAGAACGGACTCGAATCGGCACGAAAAGCCCCAATCTGGAAGAAGGAAGGAAGCCGGTACAAAGTAAAGCGGATGGATGTTTTCAATTCTCGAAGAGACGACTATTCGCCGATGTTCCTCAGCGAAGACAACAGTCAGCTCTATTTCACCTCAACCCGCAACGAAGCCCAAGGCAGCGACCTGAACGGAGTAACGGGAACGAAATCTGCCGACATCTTCTTCTCTGAAAAGGACGACAAAGGCAAATGGAGCAAGCCGGAAGCCATAGGAACCGGTCTCAACACCGACTACGAAGAGGGCGCATGCTGCTTTACCCCAGACGGCAAACAGATGTACCTCACCCAGTGTACTACCGACCCCGCATCGCCCCGCTATGCCCAAATCGTCACCTCCAACCGCTCGGATGCAGCCTGGAGCAAGCCTTCGAATCTGGAAATCAGCAAAGATACACTCAGCTGTTTTGCCCATCCTGCCATCTCTCCTGATGGCGAATGGCTCTATTTCGTATCAGATATGCCGGGCGGAAAAGGCGGTCTCGACATCTGGCGAGTACGCATCACTCCTGCCGGACTGGGTGGTGTAGAGAACCTGGGCGAACCTATCAACACCCCAGGCGACGAGATGTTCCCTACCTTCCGTCCTAACGGCGACTTCTACTTCAGCAGCAACGGTCATGTAGGAATGGGCGGACTCGACATCTATATCGCCAAAGTGAATTCCACCACCCGCAAATATGAACTCACCCACCCCGGCTATCCGCTGAATACAGAAGCCGATGACTTCGGAATGACTTTCGAGGGTCTCCACAACCAGGGTTTCTTCTGCTCCAACAGAAAAGACGGAAGAGGCTACGACCATATCTACTCCTTCGAGAATCCGGAGATTGTTACTACGATGAAGGGATGGGTTTACGAGAAAGACGGTTATGAACTGCCTGCCGCAGAGGTGAGAATTGTAGGCAACGACGGAACGAACAGGAAACTATCCGTCAAGGGCGACGGTTCGTTTGTTCTGCCAATCAATCCGCATGTCGACTACCTGGTGATGGCATCCTGCAAAGGCTACCTCAACCACAAGGAAGAACTTCGGGTTGATTCGGCAAAAGAGAGTAAGGAATACGTGCTCCAGTTCCCGCTGGCTTCCATCACAGCCCCTGTCCTCATCGACAACATCTTCTACGATTTCGACAAGGCAACCCTGACCGAAGCCAGTACAACAGCCCTCGACCAGTTGGTAACGCTGCTGAAAGAGAACCCGCACGTTACCATCGAACTCAGCGCCCATTGCGACTACAAGGGAAACAGCGAATATAACAAGCATCTGTCTCAGCGCCGCGCCCAATCGGTAGTAGATTATCTGATAAAACACGGCATAGAGAAAGAGCGCCTCACCCCTGTGGGCTACGGCAAGGAAAAGCCGAAGAATGTGCGCAAGAAACTCACCGAGAAGTATCCTTGGCTCAAGGAAGGCGATGTGCTCAGCGAAGAATTTATCCTGAAGCAGAGCAAGGAGCATCAGGAGATATGTAATCAGCTGAACCGCCGAACCGAGTTCAAAGTGCTCCGCACTACCTACAAATTGTTTTGACAGGAAGGGTCGTAAAGACTATAGAAGGTAGATTTTTAAAAAAACATTACGATATCAGTGGAATCCGGCGGTTGCCGGATTCCACTTTTTAATTTAAAAAACCAATTCAAAAGTATTATTTATTAAAAAAATAACCATCATCGAAGGCTGCTTCGATAAGACGTTGCTTCACTCGTTCGTATTCTTTCGGATCTTCGATAAAGTACCGAAGAGCAGAAACAATCCTCACATAAACACTGAGCCGATAATCGCCCTTACCCTTTTAGATTGCATAAACATTTTCCTTGCGCATGTCTGCACAAGCCACTAAATGAGAACCAGTAATGTTATGGTTCTTCATTTCTTCACTCAAAACAGCACCGAAACGGCTGTTGTCTACTTTAAATTTGTCGTAGAACATGGTAATTTTATTTAAATTATTTAAAAATATATAAACGAGTTCCCGACGTCGGGAACTCTCTTTTATTTTCTTTTTAGTATCTTTGCAGAAGATTTGCGACGTGAGGTCGTACAAGTAATTGTTCTTTGAAACTTAAGAACCTCTTATTCCGTTAAGAGTAGCCTACCGAAGCGTGCGTGGTTGGTAACGACTGGGTGCGGAGCCTTCGGGACAATATGACAAAGTATTGAACATCACAAGACGTAGTTGTTAGGCTGACCGACAAGAATAACGTAAAGTAACCATCGCTACCAACCATCGTTACAAAGGATTGGCTCACGGGTGTTGAAGAGCCATGCCAAAACGGCAAGTGGACAAGTTAGTCATGTTTCTTTAATGATTACACGGATGTCGCTCCACCGGTGGATAGATGGGTTCTAAATCGGTCGAAGTTATTTGTATGGAACACGGTAAGCCCAAAAGTCTCCTCGCTTGGCAACGAGAGGAGGTAAGTCAATCGTAAGTGCGACCGAATGGCTTGTGGGTAAATGACGATGGAGAAAGCGAACGCCCCTCTGTAATGGTGGGGATAGGGATTGGGACATCATCCCACACGAAAGTGGGCAGACTTCCATCAGGTAATTCACTACGAAAAGAAATGTAGAACCTGCGTAAAATGAAGAAACGACAAGAGAACGAGGTGAAAACCGAGTGTGCATCTTCAGCCACTCCCGACTCATGGCGCACCATTGATTGGGCATCATGCGAAAAGAAGGTACGCAAGCTGCAAGTCCGAATAGTAGAGGCTCTAAAGGCAAACCGCATTGGCAGGGTGAAAGCCCTCCAACGCATCTTGATTAACTCGATTTCCGCCAAGGCATTGGCGGTTAGACAAGTTACATCAAACAAGGGCGGTAGCACCGCAGGAGTGGACAAGGAAACTTGGCTCACCGATGTGGAACGCTACAATGCCATCAGCTCTTTGAAAACGAGAGGTTACAAGCCAAAGCCGCTTCGCCGTGTCTTCATTCCGAAGAAAAACGGCAAGATGCGACCGCTTGGAATCCCAACCATCAAGGACAGGGCGATGCAAGCCCTCTTTCTCATGGCTGTCGAACCCGTGGCAGAGACACTTGCAGACGGCAACTCGTATGGTTTTCGCAAATACCGCTCATGTGCGGACGCGATAGACCAAATACATCGATGCCTATGCAATAAACGCTCTGCGCAATGGGTGCTGGAGGGAGACATCAAGGGCTGCTTCGACCACATCAGCCACGAATGGCTGCAAAGAAACGTCATCATGGACACGGAAGTGCTCCGCAAGTGGTTGAAAGCAGGTGTCATTGAGAAGAATGTCTTCCACATCACCGATGAGGGAACTCCACAGGGAGGAATCATCTCCCCGACATTGGCTAACATCACGCTTGATGGCATGGAGAAACTAGTAGCCAGGTACTCGACCCGAAAGGAGAACGGCAAGACCTACTCCAACAAGGTGAACCTAGTTCGATACGCCGATGATTTCATAGTCACTGGCGACACGAAGGAGGTCTTGGAGGAAATCAAGGCAGAACTAGTCGTGTTCCTAAGGGAGAGAGGATTGGAACTCTCGGAGGAAAAGACGCTGATAACACATATCAAGGACGGCTTCGACTTCCTTGGCTTTAACATACGCAAGTACGGAAACGGAATGCTGCTGATTAAGCCAAGTAAGAAAAGTCAGAAGAAATTTGCCCAAGCCACGCACGAAGTCATATACGGAATGCGTTCGGCAAAGCAAGAGGATGTAATAGGAAAACTCAACCCGAAGATTACGGGATGGGGCAACTATTTTAGATATGTGTCCTCGAAGGTGGTGTTCTCCAATCTCGACCACATAATCTTCCTACAATTGAAGAGGTGGGCAATACGCAGACATAACAACAAGTCATTGAAATGGATAGCCGACAAATATTGGCTGCATGACGGAAAACGTGGGTGGATATTTGGTATGAGACGCAAAAACAAGAAAGGAAAAGAAACTATTTTCCGTCTTAATCACCTAGCAGACACACCGATACTTCGTTTCACGAAGATTAGGTCGGAAGCCAATCCGTTCGACCCACGATATGACGAGTACTTCAAGCAACGACAACTAAACAAATGTCGTACACGCCCACTCAAATGCAGTGTCTAATGGCACACAGAGCCGATTATTTTAAAACGAGAAATAATTAACAGAATTACACGAGCCGTGTGCGGTGAAAGTCGCATGCACGGTTCTTGAAGGGGAAAGTGGGGGCAACCCCACGGACCTACTTGGAAAGCTGCACTCGGCAATTTGAAAGCAAGCTTTCATTGCGCTCATTTGCATTATCTTTGCACCATGTATTACAGATTCAACAATCTGCATACCTATAAGAAAACGAATAACTGATACATATATTGTAAACAATATAATTTTTTTAGGAGATGATGAACATCAGTACATTCATTAACATGGCCAGCAAGATTCCTTCACCTGGTCAGTTGGAAGGCCTGGTAACCTTCATGAAGGAAGATGAGAAACTCAGGTTTTTCACCGAGTCTTACCGGAAAACGGGGAATAAGTCGTACAAGCACGATGCACCCCTCTTCGCCGTAGCCTGCATCTTCGAAGGCGGAAAAGGCAAGGACAACATCCGGAGCCTCACACATCTGTCGCTGGTCGACTTCGACCACATCACAGAGAAACCGGATGACGGCACCCTGCGCTCGCTCAAAGAGAGGATCTGCCACGATGCCCACACCCTGCTCTGCTACGTTACCATGAGCGGCAACGGACTGCGCGTCATCTACCGCTACGAAGGCGAGGATTATCCCGCCGCCTTCGCCATGGGAAACGACTACTACGCGCATCTCATCGGCAAGGAAAGCGATCCGCTCTGCAAGAACATCACAAGGCTCAGCGGACTCGCCTACGACCCCGAAGTCTATTTCAATCCTGAAGCCAAAGCCTTCAGCGCCGAGGAAATCAGCCATTTCCATTCAGCTACGCTCAAGACCGCCCAGAAGAAAAAGAAACAGGAACGCATCGCCGACTACTATGAGAACATCATCAAACCCAAGCTGGAAAACGAAAAGATAAAGTACGAACCCGGCAACCACAACCAGTATGTGATGCGGGTGGGCTACATGATGGCAAAGAAGCGGTACGACAGGAAAGAAGCTACCCAGTGGGCTATCAGGCAGTTTCCCGAATACGACGACGTAGAACAGGTGTTCAAATCGTGCTACGACAACACCACTCACCCACAGAAGGCGAAGGCAGAAAACGGAAAGATTCCCTATGCCACCGTAGATGAAATCAAAGACTTCCTCGACGGGCATATCAAACTCCGCTTCAACCTCATCACCCTGCGCTACGAGTATCTGAAGGATAAATGGCGAATCCTCCAGGACCGAGATCTGAACACGCAATGGAGCAACATGTCGTTAACCGCAAGGGTGAGCAAGAGCGATATGATCAATGTCATCGAGAGCGACTATACCCCGCCCTACAATCCCTTCACCGATTATCTGGAGAATCTCCCACCCTGGCAGGAAGGCGACAAGGACTATATTGCCGAACTCGCTGCCACGGTAAAGCTGAAGGGCACCCCGGTGATGCCCTTCTGCGAAGCCCTCAGGAAATGGCTTGTGGCGATGATAGCAGGATGGATAGACGAAGGTGCCGTCAACAATGTCATCCTGGTGTTCATCGGCAGACAGGGCGCCTATAAGACCACCTGGTTCAACTATCTCCTGCCGCCGGAACTGAAGCAATACTTCTATACGAAGGCGAATGCCAGGCGCATGACGAAGGATGATATCATCGCCCTTTCGCAGTATGCACTCATCTGTTATGAAGAGCTCGACACGATGAGTCCATCGGAACTGAACCAGCTGAAGGCTGTGGTTACGATGCAGTATACCAACGAACGGGCGGCATACGGCCATTATGCCGAGCAGCGCAAGCATATCAACACCTTCTGCGGCACGGGCAACAATCCCGAGTTTTTGAGCGACCCTACCGGTAACCGTCGCTGGCTGCCCTACGAGATAGAGAGCATCCTCTCACCCCGTGAGCATCCGTTCAATTACGAAGGCATCTACGCCCAGGCTTACGCCCTCTACAAGAGTGATTTCCGCTACTGGTTCACCGATGAGGAGATAGAAAAGCAGAACCGGCACAACCGCGCTTTTGAGGCGCCTAGACTAGAACAGGAACTTGTGGATCTCTACTTCCGAAAGCCAACGGAGGCGGAGACAGGGGAGTTCGTGTCCATAGCCAGAGCGATGCAGATCATCAGTTGCAACATCTCTCAGAAGCTGAGCAGCACCAAGTTGGGCAGAGCTTTCAATGATCTCGGATTCGAAAAGATGCGCACCACCTACAACCGTGGGTACAGGGCGATTATCCGTACTGCCGAGGAAATCAAGGCATACCAGGTATCCCTCTGCATCAACTCGCAGCATTCCGATGATGATGCCCCGTTCTAGCCGTTCCCAAGCCATCGGTTCCAACTGGTCAGATTATGACACTATGACACTTATGACACTAGTTTTTCAACTTTTCGCCTCGCACGCGGGCAGGCAGGAACTTTCGGCCTGATTTTTCCTGCCTGCCCGCGCGAGAGCAAATCTTCAGAATTCACTGTCATAAGTGTCATAGTGTCATTGCAAAGCCGGTTTCTTCCGAATCGGAAACCAAAGGTTTACGGTTCAAAAGTCAGAGACTTACGATGTAAAAGCCAGTAGCTTACGATGCAAAAGTCAGAGACTTACGCCCAGGGCATCGCTCTGGCTCATGAACCGCAACTCAATCATAAACCCCTTAAAAAATCAAACAAAACTATGGATTTAAGAAGTTATACCAAGCAAGAGCTAGCTCTTCTGTATTTTCCCGATGCTACTCCAGCAGTAGCCAGTGCTCACCTGATGCGATGGATCCAGCGCATCCCCGACCTTCTCCAGAAGCTCGCCGCCACCGGTTACGGCAAGAACTGCAAGGAGTTCACCCCGATGCAAGTCTCCTACATCCTCTACTTCCTAGGTGAGCCATAACCCTGTTCCGCCTAATCTGAAAATGAAGCAACTAATTGTTGCTCAGATATTTGGAATTATCGTTCAGAAAGATTATCTTTGTGAACGATAATAATAAAGCATAACATGATGGAATATAATAACGAAGAAGCTAAGGTACTTCTACCTGAAGACATCATACAATAGGAAAAAGGGTCTATACACCCTTTTGTCGAGGTGTGTAGACCCTTGGAACTATAGCACTTCTTAGCTTATCAAGAGTATATGGATTGCAGCCGATTGCTATAATTTCCTTTAAATTAGGGCATCTTTTATTTGTTATTTTGTGCGAAGATAAATCAAATCAAAGTACATCAGTCGT
>CAVHWE010000095.1:0-8810 GCA_963639495.1 bacterium
CGCAGACGAAACCGGAGCATGAAGGCTTATACTTGTTCACGGTCTCGGTATGAAGTTTGGCGATGTCCTTGAGCTGCTGAGGAGTAGCCTTCCACATTCCCTTACGGGCACTCTCCATCATCACGGCGGTCATCTCCATCAACGCTGCCGGATTCTGCTTGTCGAAGAACTCCTTGGTACCGAGATGGTACTTGTCCTTGACATATACATTATATATCTCGTCCCACATCTCCTTGTCAATCGCCTTTGGCTTCATCACATTCCAGCCGTAGGTATTGGTTACGATTTCGGCGAATGTGCTGGCACTGCTGGCTCCACCCTTCATCTTCTCCTTGATATAGGCTGGATTGAAGATGGTGGTTCTGCCCTCGATGCCGATAGCCTCCTTCACCTCCTGCATTCTCATATTGCTATGGTTGCGATAGTCGGCGAGATAAGCATCCGGATCCTTGCCGGTTACATTGCGCACTGCGAGGTTCATACCTCCCATAAACTCATATACGTGGTCGAGACTCAAAGCACCCCAAGTGTTGCTCTGTCGTGGCTGAACCACCACATCGGTACGGGTCAGCGCTGCCTCGAAAGCAGCCTTGCGAACGGTCTCCCAGTTTTTCTCATCACCATAGAAGGCACCCATATTGTTCATATAGACCTCGGCAATCTGACTCTCCTTATCCCAGCGGTCGCCTGCGGTTACCATCTCCTGGATACCGGTACCATAGTTGCCGTTTACGCCACCAAACACTCGATACATACTCACCTCGCGTGCCTCCTTTGGCGACATGCCCTTCTCTACGAGCACTCTTTCGGATTCGGTAACACCGGCTTTCACCAGGTTGTCGTACTTATCACCCTTGGCATTTGCCGCCATCTCTATCGCCTTGTTGATGAGGAAGAGACGGGATGCTGCCAGGTCGCGGAGCTGACCGGAAGTCTGAACCACGACATCGATGCGAGGACGGCCCAACTGCTTGGATGGGATGAGACGCAGATCGGTAACACGACCGAAGGCATCTCTTACCGGTTCTACACCGAGCATATAGAGAATCTGGGCGATGGTAGCCCCCTCTGTTTCGATAAACTCGCTGCTCCAGAGCGTGTAGCTCACCTTACGAGGATATTCACCCTTGTGTCGCTCGCAATACATCTTGATGGTATTGTCGCAAAGTTCCTTCGCCTTCTCCCAGGCATCCTCCGAAGGTGTATTCTCCACATTGATGGAGAAGAGGTTTCTACCGGTAGGCAGGGTGTTCGGATTCACAATCAGATCACCACCAGGAGATGGAGCGGTAAAGCCGCCATTCAGGGCATTCATCAGAGAAGACATCTCGTTGAGCGGACTCTGACGGAGCGCCTCCGAATACTTGCCCACATTCTGCAAGGCATGCTCTACGGTAGTAATCGCCTGAGCCAGATGAATCTGCTGACGGGTATATTTAGGCGCTTTCGACATCATCATACCCTTATCTTTAGAAGATTTCTGAGATGCCTTGCCCTTGCCGGCTTTCGCCATCTTAGCCTTCTTCAGATCATCCTGATACCATTTCTGTCCCTTCTTGATAGCTTCCATCATCTTGTCAGGGAAGCGACCGGTCTGCTCCATCTTCTCGAAAGCCTCACGACTCATCTGCGGAATCTTCTTCTTATGAGAAACCTTGGCAGCACGGAGCTCACTTACCGTACGGTGGTCCACCCTCTTCGACTTCGCTTCCTTCGCTCCACCCATCTGGTCTGCCATCTGCATCATCATCTGGATAGGATCCGGAGCTGCCTGCATCGCCTCTACCTTACGTGCCATCTGGAGTTCGGCAGGAGTGATTCCTACATAACGGCAGATGTATTCATCAGAAACCGAGGCTGAACCCAGAAGCTGGGTCACGGTGTTGCGTGCCTTGCTCAGATAGAGACGGTCGAAAAGCTGCTTGTGCTTCTCCACACCCTCCTGGGCACGACCTTTCAACTTATCCACAGCCAGCATTCCGTAGGCAATAGGATCTGTAGCCATCGCATAGACACTGGTGCGGACATCATCGTTATCGTATGGCACACCCAGAGTATAGAGCTTGCCGGTAATCTTCTCGTTTGCCAACTCTTCTGCAAAGTTCTCTACTCTCGCGATTTCATCTGCAGAATATGGCTTGTTCATCTGCTTGGCATCGAGACCCAGTTCACGGGCGATTCCCATCTTCACGGTCAGCGCCTTCACCTTGAGCGACTGTTCTGTGGATGCCTTCTTCTCGTATGACTGGATGGCATCGCTCAACTGCTTATAGGTCTGTCGCAATTCGCTCTCCTTGAAAGGAGGAGTGAGATAGCTCTGGGTCTGGGCATAGGTGCGGCGCTTGGCAATCATCGCCTCGCCCACATTGCCGATGGTATATATATAAAGATGTGGAACCACACCAATCAATCGGTCACTCCAGTCGTTGCTGTCGAGTGCCACCTGCTTTCTAGGGGTATATTCCAGTGAACCGTGGGTTCCGAAGTGGATGAGTGCATCGGCACTGAAACCATAACGTGCCCAGAGATAAGAGGCAACATAGGTGTAAGGAGGTGCCTGATCGGTGCCATGCACAATCTTGAAGGAGTCGCCTCCCACGCCTGCCATCACCTGTGGAAGCAGGGCCACATTGCCAAACTGCAGTCTTGCCACCGCCAACTTACCATCATCGGTAGCCATATATTTGCCAGGGAAGGAACCATAGAGCTGGTTCATCTCCTTGATCATCTTCTTAGACAAAGCCTTCTGGGTCCATCCGGCAAACTGCTGGGCGGTAACCAAGGCTGGATGTCCAGACTGGAGGAACTGGGTATAAGCACCCTCGGCATAAGTTCCGAAGACGGCACCCTGAGCCTGGATCATCTTTGCCAGTTCCTGAGGATTGGCTGGCAACTTGCCTACATTGTACCCTTCATTCTTCAAGCGAACCAGGAGATTGTAGAGCGATGGAACCACTTCCATTCCCGAAGCGGTAAGTGCATTCTGACCCGGACCCTTGAAGTAGAAGATGGCGATGCGCTTGCTGCTGTTCTTCTTGTTCTTCAGATTTACATAGCCCTGCACGCTCTCCACGAAACTCTCCATTCTGTCTGGGATGCCGTAAACCTCCTGCAAGCCCTCCTTGTTGATGCGCTGTCCGAAAACCACGTATGGACGGATGGCACCATCAATCTCCGGAGTCACGATGCTCTGCGACATGAAGCCGCCGTTCATTCCCTGCTTGTCGTTCTCCCAATCGGTGGTCAAGCGGTTGATATTAAGAGGTGAGAACAGAGGAATATTCTTCTGCTTCAGGAACTCTACGAAGTAATCGCCCAGTCTGCCGTGCGCCATATTCACTACGGCATTCGCCTGGATACTGTCGGCATGATGGCCGGCGATAAAGCTCTGCAGCTGGTTGATGCGATACACCATGAATCCCTTCTTCTCGAAAGCCTTTTCCATATCTGGAGCCGCTCCCATAAAACCGGTGAGCAAGATGGTAGGAGCACCTTTCTTATATAAACCGTTCTTTGCCAGAAAGGCATTATATTCGCGGATGCTGTTGAAGCCCAGTTCATCGCCCTTCTCATCTTTCGGGTCGAAATGAGTCAGGAGATAGTTTGGTCGCTCATCCACACGTTCCGGTTCCGGAGCCATGAACTTCTTTCCGTCGATAAACTTACGGATGTAAGCGAGCATACTGTGATAATTCTTCTTGCTGCCGTTCTCGATGTACTGCATCAGATAATCTGCATCGAAGTTATCTACCGATACGATATTGTTGGCTGGGTTGGTAGCAGCATGAGTCAGGGTTGGCACCTTGTAGGAAGCCTCTTCCAACTGCTTGCGCTGGTTCTCGTCGATTCGGAGACCCATACCATTCACGATAATCATATCGTAATCATCCAGATGATCGAAATCATCGGTTGTGATCTCACTCAGTTTAATCATCGCATTGTCGTTGGCATGCGAAATCTGTCCCAGCGCAATAGCCTGATAGTTGAGGAAAGCGATGCGGGTAGTACCCACCCAGGCAGAGTAAGCCTTCGCCAAACCTCCCAGAACGATCACGGCCAATAAGGCCAGGAAGATGTGTTTCTTTTTAATCTTTCTGATTTTTCCTAATCCTTTTTTCATATCTATTCCTTTTTTCGGGCTGCAAAGGTAAGGCTTATTTAGAAATTGTACAATACCGAGAAATTGTGATTTTCACATTTTTTATACTTAGAAATAGGTATCAGGTTAAACGCACAGATGTGGGCAATACTAATAAATAAGTAGTGTTTTCAGGTTGAAGGAGATGGAAACGTTCAATATACCGGAAAGAAGAGGGTGTGCCATAAACCAATGACACACCCTCTCATATATTTACAGGCTTGGCATCTGAATCTCAGGAATTACCAAATCAGCCTCATCTTCTATCTTGTTGCTAAAGAACATACAATAATATATAGGCATATAAGTGATTCCGTTTTCTATATAAACCTTCTGCTCATTGCTCAGCACCACAGCCTCATGAATATGATATTCCGGGGTATCCAGGAACTTATCAAGTGCACTATGCACCATATAATCCTTACCCGACTTGATTTCCACAGGCAAGACTGTCAGGTTTCTGTAATCATCTATCAGATAATCCACCTCACCTTTCTGCTTGTTATCATAATAATGAAGCACATAACCATGGGCATGAAATTCCTGAGCTATGACCGACTCATATACAGCCCCCAGATTCACACTCCGCTCATCCCGCAAAACAGCATTGATATTCGTACCATAAAGAATACTGGTCAGTAACCCCACATCATTCATATAGAGCTTCAGTAAATTCTTGCTCTCCGACTCTATCAGCGGAAAACTCGGATTGCTGATAGCCTGCACCGACAAAGCTACCCCAGAATTCGTAAGATACTCAAATTCCTCAGCATAGTCTCTAAACTGCTTATGCGCCTTCAATCCTTCGATATTCTTTACGATAATACGCTTTTTCTTATTTTCCATATTCGATGGAATCATATCATATATCTTTCTTATAACAAGCTTGCGCTCATCATCATACTGTGATGCATCTATCTTATAAAGCGCATGAATATCGCGCTGAATACTGCGCACTTGAGCCATATTTCTATTTTCAAGAAACTTATTGACGGCATCAGGCATTCCTCCCACGAGCAGATAAATTTTAAACTGCTGGAGCATATAGTTATGCATCGACTCATTCAAGGCTTTCTTATCCAGAAAACTCTGTCGCATGCTCTCTATCGCCTTCTTTCCACAACCCATCGCCCACAAGAATTCCTCGAAATCAAGAGGATACATCTGTTGGATAGCGATACTGCCAATAGGTACAGAAGGGGTTTGCGACAAGGCGACACCCAGCTGGGAGCCACTTGCCACATATCGGTATTTACTATCCTCGTTGAGAAACTTAAGCATAGTCATCAGGTGAGGATAACTCTGTATTTCATCAAGAAACACCAAGGTATCATCCTTACTTCCGAGATTGTTACCTGCCATGGCACCCAACTGCAAGTAAAAGTCTTCCTTGCTCTTTACTGTTTTAAAGATGCCATCTCCCTCTTGGTCTGCCTTGAGATTTATTTCTACAAAATGCTTGAAAAGTTTCTTTCCCACATATCTTATCAGATACGACTTTCCTATCTGCCTTGCACCATTGACAAGCAGAATCTTCCGAGGTTCGTGAAGGAGGAAATTCTCCAAATTATCTGCAAATTTACGTTCTAACATAAGCTTCTCATTTAAATCCGATGCAAATATACTCATTTTCAGTTAATTACACAAATTTTCAGGACTTTTTCTTTCATTTTAGCCCTCAAAAAGAGGAATTATTCCGTTAAAATAAGGGGCAAAAAGAGGAATTATTCCGAAATATACAGCAAGAGCGTGATCACCCAATTCGGCAATCACGCTCTCTACTTATAAACATGATAACATTACGAAGATGAAAGAAAAGCTTAGCAAACCTTCTTCTTGCGCTCACAATAGCGTTCGCATTGGGCGCAGATGTCATATCCCAGCATGGCACCCAAGATGAAATCCTCCTCCGGCGTAAGCTGGCATAACGGTTTGGTAACTATCATGCGGATAGCATCCAGACATTCTTTCTTACCAAAGAAGAGATTCAGACGGTCGTTACCAACCGGCTGGATGATGTAATCAATGTTCTGACGCTCTAATCTTGTTATGGCAAAAGACTCATATTTCTTGTTGAAGGTGTAGAGCACCAGGCGGCGCACGCCCTTCTTATATTCATATATATGATTCATCAGAACCTTCAAATCTACTGGTGTTGCGATTTCCTGCTGCATACTATCCGAATTAATCAAGTTTAAAATCAAGAATCAGAGAATTCCATCATTCTCTAATTCTTGAAAGATATATTTTAAATTATAACGCTGGCTTGATGGCCTCAATCCAGGCATCGATACGCTCCTCTGTCTTGTCGTCCTCGTTCACCTCGTCGAGTGCGAGTCCCAGGAACTTGTCGCCATCAATTGCCTCACTGTCATCATAGGTGTATCCGTCTGTAGAAACACCAGGCAATACGGTAGCACCAGCCTCAACGACAGCATCATAGAGTTCCTTCATGCCGCCGCAGAATGTATCAGGGTAAGACTCACTGTCGCCACAACCGAACAGGGCTACGGTCTTGCCAGCCAAGCCGGCACTCTTCAGCGTTTTCACGCCATCATACCAGTCATCCTGCATCTCGCCGGCACCCCATGTTGAAGTACCGAGAAGAAGATTCTCATGACTTGTGATAGTAGCATCATCGATGTTAGCTACATCTACAGCTTCCACGCCCAACTTAGAGGCGATGGTTTCGGCAATCGACTGGCATGAGCCAGTAGAAGAGCCATAAATTACGATTGTTGTTTTCATTTGTCTATCTTACTTTTAGTTACATTTATTTTCGGGTGCAAAGATACATCCTTTTTCCATCATCTGCAATACCTAAAAATGATGGTTTCGCAGAAATACCTAAATATGGGGATAGGAGAAAAGTTTTAGGATGGTTTATCCTAAAACTTTTCAAATTTCGGAAGTTTTAGGATGATTTATCCTAAAACTTTCTTAAATATTATACTTTTAGGATGATTTATCCTAAAAAAATAGTATCTTCGCAGCAAATATATAATCAAAGAACAATGAAATGATATGAAACGAATAGAAAGAACGGAATATCTCAATAAGCTGATTGCTTTCAAAGACAAGTCTCTTATCAAAGTGATAACCGGCATTCGCCGTTGCGGAAAATCCACCATTATGGAGATTTATCGTGACTGGCTTAAGAAGCAAGGTGTTCATGACGACCAAATCATCTATCTCAATTTCGAGGATTACGACTTCTATGAGCTTCGCAATCCACATAACTTATATGCTTATATCAAGCCATTGGTTCATCAAGACAAGATGACTTATATCTTCTTTGATGAGATACAACATGTGGAAGATTTCCCAGACATCATCAACAGCCTCAACCTGAAGCCAACAGTAGATCTCTATATTACGGGCTCGAATGCCTATATGCTGTCAAGCGAAATCGCCACATTACTCTCCGGAAGATATGTGGAAATCGCCATGCTTCCCCTTTCATTCAGAGAGTATGTAGAAGGCATCGGCGGAACCGACAATCTTCCCAAAGCCTATACAGACTACATCACAAGGAGCAGTTTTCCATATACCCTTGAACTGGATAGTCCCGCTGAAATCAGCGACTACCTGAATGGTGTATATAACACCATTGTAGTAAAGGACATCATGAGCAGGAAGAAATTACCCGATGTCATGATGCTGGAAAGCGTTATCCGTTTCACTGCAGACAATATCGGCAACATTCTATCCACCAAGCGCATAGCTGATATCATGACTGCCGATGGAAGAAAAATAGACCAGAAAACCGTGGAACGATATCTGACTGCACTCTGCGAAACCTTCTTCGTATATGAAACCAAAAGATACAACATCAAGGGTAAGCAACAGCTCAAGACATTGGGTAAATATTATCTAGTAGATATCGGTTTGAGAAGAATGCTCCTAGGTTCCCGCTCATTCGATGCCGGCCGCATCCTGGAGAACATCGTTTATCTGGAACTACTCCATCGCCAGCAGAAAGTATATATCGGAAAGATGGATAATCTTGAAGTAGATTTTGTAGCAATTGATGAAACCGATATCACGTATTACCAGGTAGCAGCCACCGTTAGAGATAAGGCTACCTTAAAACGTGAATTGGCATCTCTTCAGCAAATCAATGACCAATATCCTAAGTATATCCTTACACTTGATGAAGATCCTACTGCCGATTACAACGGTATCAAGAGAATCAATGCCCTAAGATGGCTGATGGGAGAAATAGGATAACCTATATTTCCTCAGAGTAACACCATTAATATATAAGGCACAATATTTAAAAAGATATGATTCGATGAAAGATTTTGCAGCGATAGGCTTTAAATAAGGTGAGAGCAAACATCAAGAACATTGATAAACAACCAATTCTCTTGGGAGGTTGATGATTTTCAACCTCTCAAACCACAATTTCATCGAACTTCCCTGATGCCGCTTCACATGACTGTTGATGATATAATAGTCAGCCTGATACTCATCCATCAAATCAGAAAAGGCTGCCTTGATACGGGAACACTTCTCGTTTATCGCATTATCAAGCGGATTCACCAGACGGTTCACGGTCTCGGTAATCTTATCCATATCTATTCTATTCCCTATCTTTTGATAAAGTTGAAGAAGTTCTTCCCGATAATCTACCAGATTCTTGAATTCAATACCTTCCGGATGGTTCAGG
>CAVHWE010000096.1:0-8762 GCA_963639495.1 bacterium
TTGATGACCGGCGCCTGCCATCATTTATGACCCGTGTTGGTCTTAAGAGAAGACCCGAGCAAGGCACAAAAGGCTGTTCTTTCGATTGCCGGTGCAAAGATACAACATTTTCGAGCAGAATGCAAGCTTTTACCCCAACTTTCTATGTGAGAAAAGCCATAAGTGGCTGTGATACAATAAGTTCTATCGATTTTCTATCTGAACTTTATTGCAGGAATAATGGGAGCACAAGAAAAGGACGGTAACTACTTGAGGAAAAGAAAAGGGGGTCATTAGGTGTCAATGTCATTTAGGGTCATTTGGAAAAGTAAATGTCACTTTGCTGCTATAGTATATATAAATATTTATTTATATATATCTATAGTGACTTTTTCACTCTCGGAAAATATAATGACCCTAAATGACTTTGACCTAATGACCCGCTAAGTATAACACTCATGTGGGTTACTTTTATATTTTTCTGTAGTTCTGAATAGCTTGTGTATGAAGTAGTTATATAAATCAGTGCTAGTCCTTATTATCTCTATGTGTATAATAATAATCTACATACTTTTAGTATAAAATACTGTCCGTTACACCGTTCTACACCCCATTTTTCTACTTTCTGCTTATCGAATTTTGTCAAAAATATCTACCTTCTGAGCTTATTTTAAGGTCCGAGGAGGGGCATTTTTCACTCCTATAAGAGGGGTAAACATCTCCCAGAAACCTCTTATTTTGCATTTTTCCGTTAAATAACGTGATAAAATTCTTGGGTTTGCCAACTTTTTATTATCTTTGCTAGCAATTAACAAAATATTGACGTAGCAATAGTCCGGAAAGCTAGAAACTACATAATAACAATACTAAGATGAAAATATATAACTCATTGACGTATAAGGCTTTAGGGGGGGGTAATTTTGCTCAGGCAAAGTTAACTCCAAGTCAGCATGTATTTATCCGTAGGCGAATATTATCTTCTTTTTATATGATAATAGTCGCTTTTTTTATGCTTTCTTTCACCGCCTGTTCTAGCGACGAAGAAACAGAAAAATCAGAGGTTTTTGATTACGAAACCACATTTTTAGCCCATAATTGGCAGATTTCAGCCCTTTATCAGCGTGTTGGAAGCCTCTTTATCGACGTAAAAGAGGCTCCTTTGTTCTGCCGTTTCACCTCAGACGCTATTTATTTCTCCGAAACGAAGGAAGTGAACCAATTCGATTCAAACGGTAAAATTACCCAAACAACCACCGAAAACGTTGCTTGCGGTAACTACACCTATTTAATAAAGGAGAACAAAATACAGATAGATAATCAGATATTCAACATTACGGACACCAACGGCTCCCTCGTTCTGCAAAATGAGGACTGGAAACTTGTGCTCGTAGAAAATAAATAAATTATGGCTAAGAAACAAGATACAATCAGCATTGGTTTTGAAGAGAAAATATGGAAGGCTGCCGATATTCTGCGTGGCAACCTCAGTGCTTCGCAATACGAGGGCGTGGTGCTCGGACTCATCTTCCTGAAATACATCAGCGACCGCTTCGAACAGAAGTTTCAGGAGCTGCAGGGCGACGAATACGCCGACCCGGAAGATAAGGACGAATACACTGCCGACAACATCTTCTTCGTGCCTGCTGAAGCCCGATGGAGCAAGATAAGTGCTGCTGCCCACACACCGGAAATAGGTGTGGTGATAGATGAAGCGCTTACCGCCATTGAGCGTGAAAACGAAAGACTGAAGGGCATTCTGCCTAAGAATTTCGCCCGTCCGGAGCTGGACAAGCGCCGTCTGGGTGATGTGGTAGATCTCTTTACGAATATAGAAATGCATGATGCTGGCGAGGAGAAAGACCTCTTGGGCAGAGCCTATGAATATTGCTTGCAGAAGTTTGCCTCTCAGGAGGGAAAGAACGCTGGCGAGTTCTATACGCCTTCCTGCATTGTCCGCACACTGGTGGAGATACTGGAACCTTACGAGGGTAGAGTCTTTGACCCTTGCTGCGGTTCGGGCGGTATGTTTGTGCAGAGTGCCAAGTTTATAGATCGCCACAAAGGAAACCTTCGTAAAATCAGTATCTACGGACAGGAATCGAACCCTGATACTTGGAAGATTGCACAAATGAACCTTGCCATCCATGGTTTGGAAGCGAATCTGGGTAGAGTATATGCAGACAGTTTCTTAGATGACCAGCACCCTACGCTGAAGGCAGATTTCATTCTTGCCAATCCTCCTTTCAATCTTAGCGACTGGGGACAGAGTGCGCTTCAGGAAGATGTGCGCTGGCAATATGGTTTGCCACCTGCTGGCAACGCCAACTTTGCGTGGATGCAGCACATGATTCATCATCTGGCACCAAACGGAAAGATAGGTTTGGTGTTGGCGAATGGTGCGCTTTCGAGTCAGAGTGGCGGCGAGGGACAGATTCGCCAAGCCATCATCGAAGCCGACCTGGTAGAGGGAATCGTGGCTTTGCCTTCGCAGCTGTTCTACAGTACAGGTATTCCTGTAAGTCTTTGGTTTATCAGCCGCAACAAGGCGCAGAAGGGCAAAACCGTGTTTATCGACGCCCGTAATCTGGGCACGATGGTAACTCGCAAATTGCGTGAACTGATGCCTGATACGGATATTAAGAAGATTACCGACACTTTCCATGCGTTCCAGCAGGGAACTCTGGAGGATGAGAAGGGCTTCTGTGCCGTATGCACAACCGAGCAGATTGCTGAGCAAGACTTCATCCTGACTCCTGGCAGATACGTAGGAATCGCTGAAGACGAAGGTGACGGAGTGCCTTTCGAGGAGAAAATGACGAATCTTACCGGAGAGCTGAAGCAGCTGTTTGAGGAAAGCAAGAAGCAGGAAGAAGAAATCAGATTGCAGTTGAAGAAAATTGGATGGGAGGTGTAAGGTATGGAGTGGAAAGAAGATGTTCTAGGGAATGTTCTTGAAGTAAAATATGGAAAAGACCATAAGAAACTTGCAGATGGACAATATCCCGTTTATGGAAGTGGCGGATTGATGCGCTACGTGGATTCTAAGCTCTATGATGGGCCTTCTATTCTGATTCCAAGAAAGGGTACTCTAAACAATATTATGTTTGTTGAAAGCCCATTTTGGACTGTAGATACAATGTTTTGGTCCATTATAAATACTGACAAAGTAGATCCCAAATTCCTTTTTTATTCTATCTGTAAAAGAGATTTTGCAAGTATGAATGTCGGTTCTGCAGTCCCTAGTATGACGGTAAATATATTGAATGATATTCAGATATCTTATCCGAAGAATATTGAAGACCAGCGCCGCATTGCTTCCATCCTTTCTTCTCTCGACCGCAAGATAGAGTTGAACAACAAGATCAATGCTGATTTGGAGGAGATGGCGCAGGCTATTTTCAAGAATTGGTTCGTTGACTTTGAGCCTTTCAAGAATGGTAAGTTCGTGGATAGTGAATTGGGAATGATTCCGGAAGGATGGAAAGTTGGGAAGATTACAGATATAGGTTGCCTTATCACAGATTATGTTTCCAATGGTAGCTTTGCTTCTTTGAAGCAAAATGTCCACCTCTATGAGACGAAAGAATATGCTCAATTTATAAGAAATACTGATTTAAAAACAAATACATTCAGTGTTTATGTAGATAAGCATTCTTATGACTTTTTATCCAAGTCGACTCTATATGGTAACGAAATCATTATATCGAATGTTGGTGACGTGGGAAGTGTGCATCTTTGCCCGAAATTAGATATTCCAATGACTCTTGGTAATAATATAATAATGTTGCGACCAAACGAGAAGGAATATAACTATTTCCTCTATTTATGGTTTAAGTATTTTTCGGGTCAAGGATTAATACAAGGTATCAAGGGTGGTTCAGCTCAGCCAAAGTTTAATAAAACAGATTTTAAAAACTTGCCCCTGTTGATTCCTTCTTTTGAAATAATTGAGAAAAGTTATTGGATCTTCGAATCAATGTTCTCAATATTATCTTCAAATGTCAAGGAGTCCTCCCGCCTCTCCACTCTCCGTGACACCCTTCTCCCTCGCTTAATGTCAGGCGAGCTGGAAGTCCCGGAATAAGAAGAGCAACGAAAGAAAATAACGAGAAAGAAAATATAAAATATTGACAATATGGCAGACGACAAGAAATTCACCGAAGACGCATACGAGCAAACGCTCATTGCCCTGTTCCGAGACGAACTCGGCTATGCGTACGAATGTGGCTACGAGGTGGAGCGCGACTATAAGGAGCCCTTCTATCGTGCCGATTTGGTCGCCTCGATGCGACGGCTTAATCCTCAACTGCCAGCCGATGCAATGGATGAAGGAATCACGCAAATCACCAACATCAGCATTGGTACTTTAGAACAGAACAACGAGCAGTTTACACTCTGGATGCAAAACGGTCTGGAGGTGGGATTCCTGCAGAATGGCGAAGAACGAACAGCCCTGATGAAACTCATCGACTTCGACCATCCCGAAAGAAACCTCTTCAAGGTGGTGAACCAGTGGCGAGTAGAAGAGTATAAGAACAAGCGCTGCGATATGGTGGTGATGGTCAACGGATTGCCCCTCGTGGTGGTGGAGCTGAAAAGCGCCATCTCCGAAGATGCAACCGTAGAAGATGCCTACAAGCAGATCAGAAACTATCAGCAGGACGTTCCGAGCCTCTTCAGCTACAACGCCTTCAACGTCATCAGCGACATGAGCGAGACTCGTGCCGGAACCATCACCGCCAAGCTAGAACGCTACATGGAATGGAAGACCATAGACGGCTCATACGAGTCAACCCTCTTCGCCGACTATCGCACCTTCTTCCTCGGCATGTTCCAGCAGCAGCGACTGCTCGACATCCTGCAGAACTTCATCTGCTTCGACAAGAACCAGGGCAAATACGCCAAGATTCTCACCGCCTACCACCAGTACTACGCCGTGGGCAAAGCCCTGCAGCGCACCCGTACCGCAGTGGAAGGCAACGGAAAAATCGGCGTGTTCTGGCACACGCAGGGTTCGGGCAAGAGCCTCTCCATGGTGTTCTACGCCCACCAGCTGGTGCAACGGTTGCCCGAAGTAACCATCGTGGTGGTAACCGACCGCAAGGACCTCGACAACCAGCTCTTCGGTCAGTTCTGCCGCTGCCAGGACTTCCTTCGTCAGGAGCCACAGAACGCCCAGAGCCGTGAAGACCTGGGTAATCTGCTTCGTAACCGAAAGAGTGGGGGAATCATCTTCACCACCATTCAGAAGTTTGAAGAAGGCGACTCGGCACTCTCTACCCGCCGCAACATCATCGTGATGACCGATGAGGCGCACCGCTCGCAATACGGTGAGGAGCACTGGGACAACAAGAGTCTGACGATGAAGAAGGGATTCAGCCAGAAGATGAGAGAAGCCCTGCCAGGCGCCTCATTTATCGGCTTCACCGGAACGCCTATCAGCGACCGCGACAGAGACACGGAGGAAGTGTTCGGCAACTACATCGACGTTTACGACATGAGTCAGGCGGTAGATGATGGAGCCACCCGTCCGGTCTATTACGAGAGCCGTGTGGTGAATCTGAACCTCGACGAAGACACGATGAAGCTGCTGAACGATGAGTTCGACAACCTAGCCGATGAGGGAGCCACCGAGGAGCAGATCAGGCAGGCGAAGCAGGAGCACAGCCGACTGGAAGTGCTCTTGGGTGAAGACGCCACCATCGACACGCTGGTAAGGGATATTGTGAAGCACTACGAGGAAAACCGTGCGCAGGAACTCACCGGCAAGGCAATGATCGTAGCACTGACCCGAAGCATCGCCATCAAAATCTACCGCAAGATGCTGGAGCTTCGCCCCCAGTGGACGGAGAAGGTAAAGGTAGTGATGAGCGGTTCGAACCAGGACCCCGAAGACTGGCAGCCGATTATAGGCAACGAAGCCTACAAGAAGGAACTGGCAAGAAAATTCAAGGACAACGACGATGAGATGAAAATCGCCATCGTAAGAGACATGTGGCTCACGGGCTTCGATGTTCCGTCGCTCGCCACCATGTACGTATATAAGCCGATGAGCGGTCATAACCTGATGCAGGCAATAGCCCGAGTGAACCGAGTGTTCCCGGGCAAGGAAGGCGGACTGATAGTGGATTACGTAGGCATTGCGCAGGCGCTGAAGAGTGCCATGCAGCAGTACACCAACCGTGACCGCCGCCGCTTCGGAGACCCCGACATCGCCAAGACCGCCCTGGTGAAATGGAAGGAAGAGATGGAAATCTGCCGTGACCAGCTTCATGGTTTCGACTATTCCGGCTTCTTCGAGCAGGACAACTCGAAGCGGGCACTCGCCATCACCAGCGGAGCCAACTTCCTGAGCTCTCCAGCCATGGTTCAGCGCAAGAAGAATTTCATGGAGCACAGCAATCTGCTTCACAACGCCACCACGCTCTGCCGTTCGCTCCTGGATGAGCAGCAGAAGGCGGAGGTGTGCTACATGGATGCGCTGCGCGTGATGATGCTCAAACTCTCGCAGAAGGGCAAGATCAGCCGCCATGAAATCAACGAGCGCATCGGCGACCTGCTCCGTCAGAGTGTGAAGACCGACGGAGTAATCAATCTCTTCGGTGACAGCCAGATAGAGTTCTCGCTCTTCGACGACGCCTTCATCCAGGAGGTGAAGAACATGAAGGAGCGCAACCTGGCGGTGGAACTGCTCACCAAACTGATGAAAGAGAAAATCAAGCAGCAGCAGAAGACCAACGTGGTTCAGAGCGACCTCTTCTCCGACATGCTCAGCCAGAGTCTATCCAACTATCTGAAGGGCTTGCTCACCAACGAGGAAGTGATAGAGGAACTGTTGAAGATGGCTCAGCGGATGAAGCAGGCAGAGGCAGAGGGCAACGACCTGGGACTTTCGCCCGAGGAGAAGGCATTCTATGATGCGCTCTCCACGCCCGAAGGAGTGCGACAGGCTTACTCCGACGAGGAGTTTGTGGCACTGACCCGGGAACTGACGGAGGTGTTGCACCGCAACCGCACCATCGACTGGAACCGGAAGGAATCAGCCAGAGCGAAGATGCGAGTGATGGTGAAGCGACTGCTCAAAAAGTATAAGTATCCGCCTGAGGGTGCAAAGAAGGCGCTGGAAACCGTGATGCGCCAATGCGACCACTGGGCAGATGAAGAAGAAAACGTAGTATCAACCCTTTAAATTTTTAGTAAGAAACAGAAAGTAAATAGAAAGTAACCATAATACGATTGACGCTGATTATCTGGCACTTCTACAGTATTAAGAACCTGCAAATTCAAAATTCGACAAGAAGACGGTGACAGCAAGGCGTCCACTCCTCTACGGCGTGGGCAGTACTTGTTTGTGCCTTGTCGAAGGTTCTTGCAGGTACCCTAATACTGGTACTTACAGGGACTCCCACGCCGCTTATTTAAACAACATAACAAATCAAACCTAGAAAAAGAATATGCAGACAGAGGAACAAGATGAGCAACTGACATTGCTGGAAGATAAAGCCGCCCGATTCAAATTCAGCTTTCGCCTTTTGGGCAAAGAAGAAGTGGAAACAAACAAAGAGGAAGTAATAACAGCCTGGAAACTAATCTTGCGTAATTATGTGAGAGATATTTTCGATTTACTGAATTTGTTGAAAGAAAATATTGCATGGTCTTTGCTGGATGATAAGAAAGAGCGATTCTATCAGGTTAAGATAGAATTGGAACCTATGCTTACCAACTATAAAGACTATGAAGGAGAAGAAATGCGCAAAATGATCAATGACATCATCCTCATGCTTGATGAGGGATTTCATGGTTTCAGACAATCCTTCATCAGTGAAACCTATTACGAAGACCTGTTCCGGAAGGTACTGAAACGTTATCGTGAGGAAAATGAGGAGAGATTGGAGCTAATCTACATGCAGGACAGCCAGGATGAAGCGCTTATCTATCCTGATGCTACCCAGCTGAAGAATACCATTGTCGTAGAACGGGCTAATATTCTTTTCGCTTGCCGATTCGGACAGGTATTTCACAACAATGGCAGGAATATCAAACTGATTGTTGCTTATATTCTGGAACAGAAAGAACAGACCTACAACGATATTTACGATTTTCTCGATAAGTATGTTTCTTATCAGATTGCTAAGGAGCATAGTAGAATAAAGGTTGAATCCGTATTCAAGAACATTGCATTCAAGGAGAATGTGGATGTAGACAAGCTGATGCTTAAACTTAAAGACTTAATCGAAGACAAAACGCTCAACGCCCAGAAACATTGGTTTATTGTTTATAAGGTTTTCTTCAACAAGAATTGGCTAAAGAAGTCAACTCAGCGCCTTTTCATTGACCAGATTAATTCTGCATTCACCACTTTACTGAAATGCTCTACTGCCGATTTTCATGAGATAAATTCTTATTTCAAGCAAAAAGACTATAATGAATGGACGCTTGCTGATTGTGACGCGCCACAATGTTGTGACATTTACAGAGAGATTGCTGACAAGTTGGATGATGAATTTCAAGACGCCAAGTATGCTAAGCCGGGCACGGTGATAAATGCAAAAAGAGTGGAAAAGTTCAGATAGTATCCCCCAATAGTATCCCCTAAAAATATAAACTATATCCCCCACATCCCCCAAACGGATTCGTGGAGGATTTTTTTTGCTTTTACGTTTGGAAATCATTATATCTTTGCAGCGTCGAAGAAACAAGACAACGCCGAAATGGTTTGGTGCTCTTGAAACCTCTTCGTACAATTATATAATATGTATACTCAGATTATGAGAGTGGTGCAG
>CAVHWE010000097.1:0-8671 GCA_963639495.1 bacterium
CGTTGAAGCCCTTGATAGTCTCTTCGATAGGAACCATCACACCCTTCAAACCGGTAAACTGCTCTGCTACGGTGAATGGCTGGCTCAGGAAACGCTGTACACGGCGTGCACGGTTCACGGTCAACTTATCTTCATCAGAGAGTTCATCCATACCGAGGATGGCGATGATATCCTGCAACTCGTTATAACGCTGCAACAACTGCTTTACTCGCTGTGCACAATCGTAGTGCGCCTTGCCCACAATCAGCGGGTCGAGGATACGAGAGGTAGAACCCAGCGGATCTACGGCAGGATAGATACCGAGAGATGCAATCTTACGGGAAAGCTCTGTGGTAGCATCCAGGTGAGTAAAGGTGGTAGCTGGAGCAGGGTCGGTCAAGTCATCGGCAGGCACATAAACGGCCTGTACAGAGGTGATGGAACCATTCTTGGTAGAAGTGATTCGCTCCTGCATGGCACCCATCTCAGAAGCCAGCGTTGGCTGATAACCTACGGCTGATGGCATACGACCCAACAGCGCAGATACCTCAGAACCAGCCTGGGTGAAACGGAAGATGTTATCGATGAAGAACATGATATCCGCTGCCTCACCATTCTTACCTCCGTGATCACGGAACTCCTCTGCTACGGTCAAACCAGAGAGAGCTACAGAAGCACGTGCCCCAGGTGGCTCATTCATCTGACCATATACCAAGGTAGCCTGACTCTTGGCAAGTTCCTCAGGATCGACAAGTGAGAGATCCCACTTACCTTCTTCCATCGCTTTACGGAACTTCTCGCCATACTTGATAACGCCAGACTCGAGCATGTCTCGAATCAAGTCGTTACCCTCGCGGGTACGCTCACCTACTCCGGCAAAGACAGAGTAGCCGTTGTGTCCCTTGGCAATGTTGTTGATCAACTCCATGATGAGCACCGTCTTACCTACACCGGCACCACCGAAAAGACCAATCTTACCACCCTTCATGTAAGGTTCGAGCAGGTCGATCACCTTAATACCGGTAGCAAGCATCTCCTTGTGAGTAGAAAGTTCGTCAAACTTCGGAGCCTCACGGTGGATAGGATAAGCGCCCTTCATGTCCAATTCATTCATACCATCAATAGGCTGTCCGATGACATTCATCATACGGCCCTTGATCTGCTCTCCGGCTGGCATCTGGATTGGGTTACCTGTAGGGATAACCTCCAAGCCGCGCTGCAAACCGTCAGTATTATCCATAGCGACACAGCGAACTGTATCCTCACCGATGTGCTGCTGCACCTCGATGACAAGTTCGCGTCCGTCTGGACGTTTTACCTTCAGAGCTTCATAAATTTTAGGAAGCACCTTCTCAGGATTCTCGCCCTTTGTATCGAAGTAAACGTCGATAACAGGACCGATAATCTGAGAGATACGTCCGTTAATTTGTGACATAAGCTTATTAGTTTAAATGTTATATATATTTATATTATTCTTGGCTGCAAAAGTAACAACAATTTATGGAAACCACAAATTAATTAAAAGTTTTATTCGGCTTTTATACCTTATTAAACCATTTTTAGTTCCCTTTAAACCATTTTCCTATGCAAAAGCAAGAAGCCAGGAGTCCAAACTCCCTTCTTCTTACTCCAATCTCTATAAATTAGATACTCAACTCGTCCAAAACCTTGATCAGTTTACGGTCGAATGGCTTATCTGAGCGGATGGCTTCAGAAAGCGGAACGTATACCACCTCGTTATTGCGTACACCAATCATCACATTGCGCTGTCCCTGCATGATAGCCTCGATGGCACCACAACCGGTACGGCTCGCAAGAATACGGTCACGGGCTGATGGACGGCCGCCACGCTGCAAGTGACCCAGGATAGATACACGTACATCAAACTCAGGGAACTCCTTGCGCACACGGTCGGCATAATAAAGAGCACCGCACTTAGGACTCTCTGACACGATGACGATACAACTCTTCTTAGACTTACGGATACCACGCTCCATGAACTGAGCCAACTGGTCTACATCGGTAGAATCCTCTGGAATGATAGCTGCCTCAGCTCCACTGGCGATAGCTGAATTCTGCGCCAGGAAACCGGCATCACGGCCCATCACCTCGATAAAGAAGATACGCTCGTGGCTCTGCGCAGTATCACGGATGCGGTCTACACATTCTACGATGGTATTCATCGTAGTATCATAACCGATTGTATTGTCTGTACCATAAAGGTCATTATCAATTGTTCCTGGCAATCCGATGCAGCATACATCAAACTCACGTGCGAAATTCATCGCACCTGTCAGCGAACCGTTACCGCCAATCACGACAAGCGCATCTATTTCCTCTTTCTGAATCGTTTCAAATGCTTTCTGACGACCTTCCTCGGTCATGAATTCCTTAGAACGGGCTGTCTTCAGCATCGTACCACCAGTACCGATGATACCGCTTACGTTCTCTGTAGAAAAGGTTTTAATTTCATCATTGATGAGACCATCGTAACCACGATAGATACCTTTCACAGTGAAACCGTTGTAGATAGCCGAACGGGTAACCGCACGGATAGCAGCATTCATACCTGGAGCATCTCCTCCAGATGTTAAAATTCCAATAGTCTTAATCTTTGCCATAACTATACCTTATTATATTATATATATTTTTTTTAATGTTAGTTTATTATCCTCTCAGGATGATGTTTTTCATCCATTACCCCTACATATACAGTAGGTATCCAAGGGTATACCCCTTGCTTTGTTTGGGCTTATCGATTTAAATAATTAGGTTTGCGGCACCAGCCACCAGGATATGAGAGAGCCAAAGGATAGCAAGTCCGATGACGCCACCCATCAAAGCTTTCCAGCCAATATTGCGGAAATACCATCCCATATGCATACGTTCCATCTTCATCAGGGCAAGACCGCTGATTGTACCGATACCAAGAACGTTACCACCAGCCATTACGCAATATGCAATCATCTGCCAGTAGATACCATTGGTTTGATAATCAGTAAGCATGCTGAATGAAGGATCATTCACATTTGCCAGATCATGAAGGGAGAAAAAGTTCATGGCTGTAGCAAAGTTGTCAAGTACAGTACTGATGATACCAGCCAAGATGCCATGCAACAGCACGCCAGGACGCTTATCATCCATACCGACAGAGTTGAGAAGAGTAGCAAAATCGTCAAAAGCGCCGGTCTCCTTCACCACTCCGATGGCAAGCATGATACCCATCACGAAGAGAATCATCTGGACGACTCCGTATTGGAACACTCTAGGAGTACGACGGTCAGCCATCGCATCCATATTCATGAGTTTACGGTTGAATATCTCGTTCACAATCCAAAGTACGCCCAATACGCAGAGTGCACCGAGGAAAGGACTCAATTTCGTAATATTATGAAAGGTAGGGATAAACCATAATCCACCGATACCCACAAAGAGCATCAGCAAGCGCTGCCAAACATTGAGGCGGGTATCATCCCCGCGGTACGGCATCGTAATCCATTCTGTCTCTACCCTTTCCGGCAGCATGCGCTGCATCATCACCAGCGGAATGAGCCAGGCAGCAAGACATGGCAGCAGAAGCGACAGGAAATAATGGGTAGCCGTTACAGCCCCCATATTCCACATTACCAGTCCTTCTGGATTTCCGATAACGGTAAGAGCTCCGCCACAGTTGGCAGAAAGCAGAATGGCACCTCCATACACCATGCGCTGACGACGGTTTGGAATTACTCCATGCATCATCGTAAGCATCATCACTGTTGTAGTAAGATTGTCGAGATTTGCCGAAATAACAAAGGTTACGGCAGCGAGAATCCATAGCATTTTCTTGGCGCTTCGGGTACGTAACAACTGGCGTATGAAATCGAAGCATCCGTTGTTATTGAGAATTTCAACTATCGTCATAGTGGCAAGCAGGAAGAGTACAATCTCTGCTGCTCTGCCCACATAAGGGAGGAAGATGTTACGGGCAATAAAATACTTCACCGTTGTACTGGTGGATTCTATCTCGTTCCACATTCCAAGATTCAGATAGCGTGAATAATCAGAAGAGTGCTCACTGGTCACGAAGTCCATACCGAAACAGATATAGAGAACCCATCCTACCGTTCCAGCAAAGATGGCTACGGCAGCACGGTTCACCTTGGTAATATTCTCGGTTGCAATGAGAATATACGCCAGTATCAGTATGGCAAGAATGACTAGTGTCATATCATTTATTTTATTATATTCATTACATTTTGAACGCAAAGGTAACAATTATTTTGTAATCACCAACATTTCGGTGTCTTTTTTTAATGAATTTAACTCATTTTCATACAAATGAAAATTTCGTCCGTTTTTTCTTTCGCCATTATTTTTCTTCCCTCTTCATTTTCATCATAGAATTAGATAAAAACACGGATAACAGAGAAGAACATCACAGGAAGAAATATCGAGGAGGAAGTTATCAGAATATTAAAATATTAAAAGGCTATGCATATATATATATTATGTATTTCCCCGAAGGAACCCACCAAAAACAGCAATTTTAGTTAAATATTACTAACAAAAAGAAGAAAATCAAGAGTAAATGCCTGTAACTCAAAGAAAATGAGTAATTTTGCGCCCGATTTATACAATTCACATAAAGTCAAACTTTATTAATTTTAATTTTTTAATTATTTTTTATGTCAGATTTAAAGAACGTAAAGCCATTGGACGACTTCAATTGGGATGAGTTTGAGAATGGCACAAGCGCAAACGTCAGCAAAGCAGACCTCGAGAAGGCCTATGACGAAACTCTTAACAAGGTAACAGAACACCAGGTTGTAGAGGGTACAGTAATCTCTGTAGACAAGAAAGAGGTTATCGTAAACATCGGTTACAAGAGCGATGGTATTATCCCTGCTTCTGAATTCCGTTACAACCCAGACCTCAAGGTAGGCGACAAGGTTGAGGTTTATGTAGAGAACCAGGAGGACGTAAAGGGTCAGTTGGTACTCTCTCACAAGAAGGCTCGCCTCAGCAAGTCTTGGGAGCGTGTTAATGCAGCTCTTGAGAACGAGGAAGTTATCCAGGGTTACATCAAGTGCCGCACTAAGGGCGGTATGATCGTTGACGTTTTCGGTATCGAAGCTTTCTTGCCAGGAAGCCAGATCGACGTTCACCCTATACGCGACTACGACGTATTCGTAGGCAAGACAATGGAGTTCAAGGTTGTAAAGATCAACCAGGAGTTCCGCAATGTCGTTGTATCTCACAAGGCTCTCATCGAGCAGGAGCTCGAGCAGCAGCGTAAGGAGATCATCGGCAAGCTCGAGAAGGGTCAGATCCTCGAGGGTACCGTTAAGAACATCACTACTTACGGTGTATTCGTTGACCTCGGCGGTGTTGACGGTTTGATTCACATCACAGACCTCTCTTGGGGCCGCGTAAGCGATCCACACGAGGTTGTATCTCTCGACCAGAAGATCAACGTTGTTATCCTCGACTTCGATGAGGAGAAGAAGCGTATCGCTCTCGGTTTGAAGCAGCTCACTCCACATCCATGGGATGCACTTGACGAGAACCTCAAGGTAGGTGACCACGTTAAGGGTAAGGTAGTGGTTATGGCTGACTACGGTGCATTCGTTGAGATTGCTCCAGGTGTAGAGGGCTTGATCCACGTATCTGAGATGTCTTGGAGCCAGCACTTGCGTTCTGCTCAGGACTTCATGAAGGTAGGTGACGAGGTAGAGGCTGTCATCTTGACACTCGACCGCGCTGAGCGTAAGATGAGCTTGGGTATCAAGCAGTTGAAGGAAGACCCATGGGAGACCATCGAGGTGAAGTATCCTGTAGGCAGCAAGCACACAGCTAAGGTTCGCAACTTCACTAACTTCGGTATCTTCGTAGAGCTCGAGGAAGGTGTTGATGGTTTGATCCACATCTCTGACCTCTCTTGGACTAAGAAGGTTAAGCACCCATCTGAGTTCACTTCTGTAGGCGCTTCTATCGATGTAGTAGTTCTCGAAATCGATAAGGAGAACCGTCGCTTGAGCCTCGGCCACAAGCAGTTGGAGAAGAACCCATGGGATGAGTATGAGGCAATCTACACTCCAGGTTCTGTTCACCAGGGTACTATCACAGAGTTGATGGACAAGGGTGCTGTTGTAGCTCTCGCTGAGGGTGGTGAAGGTTTCGCTACTCCTAAGCACCTCACTAAGGAGGACGGCACAATGGCCAAGAAGGGCGAGACTCTCGACTTCAAGGTTATCGAGTTCGTTAAGGAGACAAAGCGCATCATCCTCTCTCACTCTCGTACATTCGAGGAGGGTAACGAGCCAGTTGTTAAGACAACTCACAAGCGTGCAAACGGTGGTCGCAAGAGCAACAACGAGACAGCTATGATCAACAACGTTGCTGCTAGCACATCACTCGGTGATATCGATGCACTCGCTAAGTTGAAGGCTCAGATGGAGGGCAAGGCTTAATCTTAAATAGATCAGGCTTTTGCTATTCATTAGCTAAATAACATTCAGGGGACTGAAATTTCAGTAATGAGATTTCAGTTCCCTTTTTTATTATGTGTATTTAAAAAAATAAACTATCGGGCACTATCTGCCTGCTTCGGTAAACTCATCTCTACTAATTCATGTCCTAAAACCACTGATTCATGGTATTTTTCAATCAAAACATGTCGAAAAACACAAAAACCTTTGGTAGTTTCAAGTTTTCTGCTTATCTTTGCAACCGATAAAGCAATAATTTATATGAGCTAGAGAAATCATTCTCTCAAGAATTATCTGAAAAGAAAGAGAAGCGATTCTCCAGATTACAAAAGGAAAAGAAAGTTCAAGATATGAAACAGTCAAGATTTATAGTAGCCGCTCTATCAATGAGTTGTATCACTACCCTCTCCTCCTGCTTCAAGGAAGAACCACTCAATGCCGAATGTGACATAGAGCAGGCATACATACATGCAGACAACAAGATTTTATTGAACTTATTGTTTACTAATCCATCTGACACATTGGTCAATGTGCAGAGTGATCAGACAAACATCGAGTTCACGATGAGACCATTTGCCGCCCTTACCAAACAGGCGCCAATATTCCGCCTCACACCTGGCGCAACCATCTCACCAGAAAGTGGAAGCCTTCAGGATTTCTCAAAAGGACCTGTAACATATACAGTTACTTCTGAAGACAAGCAATGGAGCCGCACCTATCAGGTAAGCATCAAGAAAGGACAGACCACCATGCCAAACGAGATTGAATTCGAATTTGAAGACGCATATCTCGACAAAGGATACTACAACTGGCAAGAGAACTGGAACGGCAATAAACTCGACATCTGGGCAACAGGAAACTCTGGATTCAAAATGAGTAACAGTTCATCTAAACCGGAAGAATATCCTACCGTAATGATAGAAGATGGACACAGGGGAAAGGGAGTGCAACTCACAACCCGACGCACAAGCAAGATCGCTGATATGGTACACAAGCCTATCGCTGCCGGCAACCTCTTCATCGGACAGTTTGATGCCACCGATGCCCTGCGCGATGCGATGAAGGCAACAAAGTTTGGTCATCCGTTCAGTTTCAGCGCCAAGCCTGCTAAGTTAGAAGGATGGTATAAGTATCAAGCTGGCGAAAAATTCACCGACAAGAATATGAAAGAACTTGACCGACATGACTACGGAACCATCTACGCCGTGCTCTACGAGAACATCGACGAGAATGGAGATGCTGTAGTGCTCTATGGCGATAACGTACAGACCAGCAAACAGATAGTAGCACTTGCCCTGGTAGGTGAAACCCATGATGACAACGGAAAAGTTGCTATTGGAAACACACCGGAATGGCATCACTTCAGCGTAGATTTCGAGTATAAGAAAGCCATAGACCCA
Source organism: bacterium (assembly GCA_963639495.1). Classification (GTDB taxonomy): domain Bacteria; phylum Bacteroidota; class Bacteroidia; order Bacteroidales; family Bacteroidaceae; genus Prevotella. The sequence goes on from CAVHWE010000097.1 coordinate 7,850, forward strand.
ATCAAGTTGAAGAATGGTGGCTACAGTCTCACTATTGTCAGTTCATCCAGTTCCGATGGAGCTAACTTCCTGGGTGCCGTAGGCAGTACCCTTTGGATAGACAGTTTCAAGTTGATTTGCAAATAAGCTAAGGAGGAAACTATATAATGAAGAAGATAACAATATTAGCTCTCCTGCTGACATGGGGCACTGCTACATGGGCAGAAGAAAATGAAAATCAGAAGACTGAGGAGCACAAGCAGGTAGAAGAAAGCAAGCGTACCTCGTGGAACAAATATCTTCACGGCTACCAGTATCAGGCTCGCGTGGCGTATAATATAGGAGGCACAGCCCCTATCGGTCTTCCTGCCACTATCCGTACACTACACAGCTATACCCTGCAACCTAACTTCAGTCTGGGTATCGATGCTTATCACCCACTTTCAAGCAAATGGGGATTCGTTGGAGGACTCCACTTCGAAAACAAAGGCATGAAGATTGATGCAGGCGTAAAAAACTATTATATGAGAATAGTACGTGGCGGAGAAGAACTGAAAGGTATATTTACAGGCAACGTGGTTACGAAGGTAGACATGAGTCTCATCACAGTACCATTGCAAGCAACATACGATATTTGCGACAACCTCCGTTTCAAGTTGGGTCCGTATGTCAGCTATGTAACATCAAAAAAGTTTGAGGGCTGGGCATACGATGGTTACTTGCGCCGCCAAGAGGAAGGTCATCCTAAGGGCGATCCTACCGGACAGAAGGTAAAGTTGGGTCATGATGAAGGCGAGCGTGGTGATTACGATTTCAGCGATGACATGCGCAACTGGCAGGTGG
>CAVHWE010000098.1:0-8643 GCA_963639495.1 bacterium
AAATTTCTGCATTATTGCACATATAGACCATGGTAAAAGTACCTTGGCAGACCGACTTCTGGAGAAGACTCAGACCATCAAGATAACTGAAGGACAGATGCTTGATGATATGGATTTGGAAAGAGAACGTGGTATCACAATCAAGAGTCACGCTATCCAAATGGAATATAAGGCAAAGGATGGACAGACCTATATCCTGAATCTTATTGATACTCCGGGACACGTTGACTTCTCATACGAAGTTTCCCGTTCCATCGCTGCTTGCGAGGGAGCACTGCTGGTTGTTGACGCAACTCAAGGCGTTCAGGCACAGACCATTTCAAACCTCTATATGGCTATCGAGCACGACCTGGAGATTATCCCAGTAATCAATAAGATAGATATGCCATCGGCTATGCCTGATGAGGTAGAAGACGAAATTGTAGACCTGATCGGTTGCAAGCATGAGGATATCCTCCGTGCTTCAGGTAAGACCGGTGAAGGTGTAGAAGATATACTGGAAGCTGTCGTTAATCGTGTTCCTGCTCCGGTAGGAGACGAGAAGGCACCGCTCCAGGCATTGATTTTCGACTCTGTATTCAACTCTTTCCGCGGAATCATCGCCTATTTCAAGATAGAGAATGGCGTGATCCGTAAGGGAGATAAGGTGAAGTTCTTCAATACCGGCATGGAATATGATGCTGATGAAATCGGTGTATTGAAGATGGATATGATTCCACGCCAGGAATTGGGTACCGGTGAGGTAGGTTATATCATCTCGGGTATCAAGAATGCTACCGAGGTTAAGGTGGGTGATACCATTACCCATATCGCCCGTCCTTGTGACAAGGCGATTGCGGGTTTCCAGGAAGTGAAACCTATGGTATTTGCCGGTGTTTATCCTATCGATCCTAGCGATTACGAGAATCTGCGGGCATCGCTCGAAAAACTGCAGCTCAATGATGCTTCATTGACTTTCTCACCAGAGAGTTCTGTGGCTTTGGGCTTCGGTTTCCGTTGCGGATTCCTCGGTTTGCTCCACATGGAAATCGTACAGGAGAGACTGGACCGTGAGTTTAATATGGATGTCATCACTACCGTACCTAACGTATCTTATATGGTATACGACAAGCAGGGCGGTGTGAAAGAAGTTCACAATCCTTCCGGATTGCCAGACCCAACGCTGATAGACCATATTGAGGAACCATATATCCGGGCAACCATCATTACGGCAACCAATTATATTGGACCTATCATGAAACTCTGTCTGGACAAACGAGGCGAACTCATCAACCAGGAATATGTGAGTGGAAACCGTGTTGAGCTCCACTTCATGTTGCCGTTGGGAGAAATCGTCATCGACTTCTATGACAAGCTGAAGAGTATCTCCAAGGGATATGCTTCGTTCGACTATCATATCGATTCATTCCGTCATTCCGACCTGGTGAAGCTCGATATCCTGTTGAATGGAGAGCCTGTAGATGCTTTGAGTACTTTGACTCACCGCGAAAACTCTGTGAGCTTCGGCCGCAGAATGTGCGAGAAGTTGAAGGACCTCATACCTCGTCAGCAGTTCGATATTGCTATCCAGGCAGCTATCGGTGCCAAGATTGTGGCACGTGAGACTGTTAAGCAGGTGCGCAAGGATGTTACTGCCAAATGTTATGGTGGTGACGTAAGCCGTAAGCGCAAGTTGCTTGAGAAGCAAAAGAAGGGTAAGAAGCGCATGAAGCAGATTGGTAATGTGGAAGTTCCACAGAAAGCCTTCCTGGCTGTGCTCAAACTCGACTAATGATTTAATATAAGTATAATGGAAAAGGAGGTTAAGTATTATGGCAGACTTTAAAGTAATTACCCCTAAGCGTGATATTGCGCGCGAGCTGGCGCGTAAATATAGTACGATGACTCATGATGAACTCGATGTGGTGGAAGATATCCTTGAGCCTATCAAGTATGCCAAGGGCGAGATGATCTTGCCTGAAGGTGAACAGTGCATGGGTATCTCGTACATCGAGAAGGGATTGGTGCGCCAATTTTACTTTAAGAATGGCAAGGAGGTGACCGAGCATCTGGGTGTGGATCATACCATCTTTATGTGCATTGAGAGCCTCTTTAAGGAAGAGCCTACCCACCTGCAGGTGGAAGCTTTGGAGCCTACGCTGGTGTATATGCTACCGAAGAAGAAGCTGGAGGCGGCTGCTATGCGTAATGTCAATATCCAGATGCTTTATCGTAAAATACTGGAAGAGAGTTTGATTCAGTCTCAGATTCATGCCGATCTGATGCGATTTGAGTCGGCGCCTAATAAATATAAGCGCCTGTGCGAAATGAACCCACAGGTGGTTCTGCGTGCTCCGCTCACCTATATCGCAAGCTATCTGCAGATGACGCCGGAAACGCTGTCCAGAATCCGCTCGAATACGTTATTATAATTTATAACTTATAAAAAATGGTGTGACTTCAAAACCGAAGTCACACCATTTTTTATTTCATAATACAGTTTCTTTCTTTACTCTGCCGTATAGAGGAATCGCTTGATACTCTTCTTAGGAGTCTTTTCAAACTCATCTTCATGTATACGTATTTCTGATACTTTGCTGTAAGCAGGAATCATGGTGTTGAGCTCCTGGCGGTTCTGCTCCATGACATCTGACAGTTCGTTGGTACCGAGGTTCAAGGTCTGAGCTTCATCATAGTCTGGGTGAACCAGAGCTATGAGCTTGTCGCCCTTCTGTACAACCACGCTTTCTGCTACCAGTGCCAAAGAGTTGAGTTTATCCTCAATCTCCTCAGGGTAGATATTCTGACCGTTTGCGCCGAGCAGCATGTTCTTGCTACGGCCCTTGATGAAGACGTTGCCGTCACCATCCATGGTTCCGAGGTCGCCTGTATGATACCATCCGTTCTCGTCGATGGTCTGCTTGGTAGCTTCCTCATTCTTATAGTAACCCAACATTACGTTAGGACCCTTGGCAAGGATTTCGCCTGGTACATTCTCTGGATCAGGACTGTCGATGCGGACCATCATGTGGAGGGCAGCCTTACCGCAAGAGCCCGGTACGAAGTTTTTGTAATCCTCGTAGCAGATGATAGGGGCACATTCTGTAGCACCATATCCCACGGTATATTTGAAACCTACACTATGGAGGAAACTTTCCACTTCCTGATTGAAGGCAGCACCGCCGATAATCACCTCGTAGAAGTTGCCACCGAAGGCATTGGTTACCTGGTCGCATATCTTCTCCTTCACCTTCTTGCTGATTACAGGCATGTGGAGCAGCATACGCATGCGGTTGTTCTGAATCTTAGGGAATACCTTCTTGCGGATAATCTTCTCGATAACCAGAGGCACAGCAATGATGACTGCTGGCTTGATGCGTCCGAATGCTTCAGCGATGATGGCTGGGCTAGGGATGCGGGTGAGATAGAAAACGTGGCAGCCCTTGATGAATTCGAAGATAAACTCAAATGCCATGCCGTACATGTGGGCCATCGGCAGGATACTGATGACAGAATCTCCCGGCTTGATCTTCTTACCCAGTACGTCCTCTGCAAAATCTGCATTGCCCCAGAGTGCACGGTATGGAACCATTACTCCCTTGGAGAAACCGGTTGTGCCGCTGGTATAATTGATCATAGCCAACTCATCCGGATTCTGTTCCATATAGTAGTTGACATGGTTCTTGCGGAAGTACTTAGGATACTTGATACCGAACATCTCGTTGAGGTGTTCGCGGGCATAAGTCAACTTGTCGGTACGTGAAACGACAAGTGAATAATCCGGTATGTAGATGATGCCTTCAAGACCTGGCATCTTCGTTGCATCAATCTGTGTAGCTACAACATCACCCACAAAGAGCAGTTTGGCATCGCTGTGGTTTACGATGTTGTGAATCTGGTCTGGCATGAATTCATGCAGGATAGGTACGGCAATGGCACCATAGGTAAGAGTAGCAAGGAATGCTACAGCCCAGTTTGCGCTATTTCGACCGCAAAGTGCTATCTTGTCGCCCTTTACTACACCAGAGTTCTCAAACATGATGTGTAGCTTCTCTATTTTGCGTGCTACATCATGGTACTGCAAGGTAGCTCCCTTGTAGTCTGTCAGAGCATCCATATCCCAATGGTCTACGATGCTCTTTTGGATTAATGCGTTAAAGCTTGGAATCTCCATATTCTTGTTATTTAACGATTTGCTTTTTTATATTTTTCTCGTACTGAAGTCAGTTTGCTGATGATAGACCTTATCTGCTGATGATCTGTCAGCAGATAGGGCCTGTCTCTAGATTGCGTTCTGATAGAGGTAACGCTTGATAGACTTCTTGGCTGTCTTTTCAAATTCCTGATTATGAAGTTTGATGCGTGACACCTTTGCGAAGCTAGGCATCTGCAAGTTCAGTTCCTTGCGGTTCTGCTCCATGATGTTCTCCAGGTCTTCGTCTGTAAAGCCGAGGTTGTTAACTTCTTCCATATCCGGATGAACCAGAGCTACCAGCTTGTCATCGTTCTGTATTACGATGCTCTCGTTGACCATAGCCATGGAGTTGAGCTTGTCCTCAATCTCTTCCGGATAGATGTTCTGTCCGTTAGGTCCCAGCAGCATGTTCTTGCTTCTGCCTCTTACGAAGATATGTCCGTCGGCGTCCATCGTTGCCAGGTCGCCTGTATGGAACCATCCGTCTTTATCTATTACGGCATCTGTTGCCTCCTGGTTCTTGTAATATCCCTTCATCACATTGATGCCTCGGCAAACCAGTTCACCGGCTACGTTCTCCGGGTCATCGCTCAAAACCTTTACCTCCATGTGCTTCACGGCAACACCACAGCTTCCTGCCACATAGTTGTCCTGATGGGCAAAGGTGATAAGTGGAGCAGTCTCAGTGGTACCATATCCCATTGCGATAGGGAAACCTACGCTGATGAAGAAGTTCTCTATCTCCTTGTTGAGCGGAGCACCACCCACAACAACCTCGCAAGGACGTTCGCCAAACTTTCTTAATACAAACTCGCGAACCTTCTCCTTGATGCGCTTATTGATGACAGGCATGTTCATCAGCAGTCGTGCACGGTTGGTTTGGATATGTGGGAATACTTCCTTTCTTACAATCTTGTCTACTACAAGCGGCACCGCATAGAGGATGTCTGGCTTGATTTCTGACAACGCTTCTGAGATGAGCGTTGGGCTCGGCAGACGGGTAAGGAAGAAGATATGGTTACCCAATACTATATTGAAGAGAAATTCTGTCATGAGTCCATACATGTGAGCCATCGGAAGGGTAGAAAGAATGTTGCAGTTCTTACCTATATTAGGCTTCACTGAATCGATGAGGTAGTCGAGATTACCCCAGAGTGCTCTGTATGGGAGCATCACACCTTTTGAGAAACCGGTAGTTCCACTGGTATAGTTGATCATTGCCAGTTCTTCAGGATCGTCTACGTGATACTTCACGTGTTCTGGTCTGAAATACTTAGGATATCTGTGTCCGAACATGGCATTGAGGTTCTCGCGCGCATAAGTCAGTTTTTCAGAGCGCGAGATGACAAGCGAATTGTCCGGAAGATAGATGATTCCTTCCAGCGAAGGCATCTCCTCTGATGTTATCTCTGTAGCTACCACGTCACCAACGAACAGAAGTTTGCTTTCGCTGTGGTTCACGATGTTGTGAATCTGCTCAGGCTTAAATTCGTTCTGTATAGGTACGACAATGGCTCCGTAAGTAATAATGGCCAGGAAGGCTACTGCCCACTGGCTACTATTTCTTCCGCAGACGGCAATCTTGTCGCCCTTCTTTACATCGCTGTTTTCGAACAGGATGTGTAGCTTCTCAATCTTTCTGGCAATATCGTGATATTGGAGGGTTGTGCCCTTGTAATCGGTGAGCGCATCCAGATTCCAATTCTTGATAATGCTGTTCTCAATATACGAGTTAAAACTTGGTATTGAATTCATTGCACAATTTACAAAATTTTGTGCAAAGATAATGAAAATAGTGCACACTGCAAAATAAAATGTGCACTATTTTCAAAAACTATATAAAATAATTAGTTTTTTTCCTTTTTAGTCTACATATTGTGGTGTTATAGACTGTATTTTACTCATATCTCATTGATTTGGCTGGATGGATATGAGAAATCAGGTAGCTTGGTGCTACGAGCATGAAGATGCTTATCAGCAGCGTAGCAATGTTCAGGGCTATGATGGCAAGCCAGTTGAATTCTACCGGAACGGTACTTACATAATAGGTCTGTGCATCGAGTTTGATGATGCCTGTAAAGTACTGGAGGGTAAGAATGCCGAGGGCGATGATGTTGCCCAGAAGCATACCCTTGCCGATGATGAAGACGGCAAACCACAGGAAGGTGTGGCGGATGGTCTTGTTGCGGGCACCCAATGCCTTCATTACGCCTATCATGGAGGTGCGTTCCAGAATGATGATGAGCAGACCGCTGATCATGGTGACGCCGGCTACTATCAGCATCAGACCGAGAATAATCCAGACATTCAGATCCATCAGGCTCAGCCATTGGAAGATGTTTGGATTCAGGTCCTTGATGGTTGAACTGCTGTAGGTTTCTCCATAGTGATCTACCGTGCGGTTCACCTTATTAATAATATAATCTTCTGTCTCGTTGAGTTTGTTGAAGTCGTTTACGGTCAGTTCTGCACCGCTCGCCTGGTCTTCTTCCCATCCGTTCAGCTTCACGGCAGTATAGAGGTCGGTGTATACCATTACCTCATCATACTTCTTCAGGTTAGTCTGATAGATACCCTTGATGGTGAACCGGCGCATACGCACTCCGTTGTCATCGATGAAGTAGGCGAAGATGCGTTCTCCCGTCTTCAGCTTCAGCTTATCTGCCATCAGTTGGGAGATGAGAATCTGGTTATGGCTCGCCTTGTCATCAAACTTAGGGATGCTGCCTTCCCTCATGTTCTGATGGATAAAGGTAGAATCGAAATCAGGTCCTACACCTTTGAACATGACACCCAGGAAATCGCTGTCCGTTTTCAGGATTCCCTCTTTCATGGCAAATTTCTGCACATGTTTTACGCCAGGTATCTTTTTCAGTACGTTGACCATCGAGTCGTTCATGACTACCGGATACTGGTTTTGCTGCTGCAGGGTCATGAAATCCGCCACCTGGATATGGCTTCCGAATCCTATCACCTTGTCGCGTATGGTATGTTTGAATCCGAGCACTACGCATACCGACATAATCATAATGGCGAGTCCGATAGCAACACCTGCAGTGGCTATATGAATAGCAGGGCGAGAAACTTTACGTTTATCGCCCTGATCGCTATATAATCTCTTTGCTATAAATAGAGGAAAATTCATCTTTTGTAATGTTGAATGTTGAGTGTTGAATGTTGATAGTTGAATGTTGAGTGTTGATAGTTAATTTAATCTTTATGTCCGTTAGGCAACTCAACATTCAACACTCAACATTCAACATTCAACATTGTTATAGTCCTTCGTCTTCCACTCTTCCCGGATAAGCCTCAAGTGCCTTACCCAGAACCACCAGGGCACGTTCCAGATCGTGTTTCTTCAAGACGTAAGCTACACGAACCTGATTGTGGCCGGCTCCCGGAGTCGTATAGAAACCGGAGGCTGGAGCCATCATGATGGTTTCGCCCTCGTAGTTGAATTCCTCCAGACACCAGCGGCAGAACTTTTCAGAATCATCGATAGGCAGTTTGGCTACGGTATAGAAGGCTCCCATAGGAATAGGAGAGTATACGCCAGGAATACGGTTCAAGCCGTCTATCAGGCACTTACGGCGCTCTACATACTCATCGTATACATCGCGGTAGTACTCTTCAGGAGCATCCAGAGAAGCTTCGGCTACAATCTGACCGATCAGTGGAGGAGAGAGACGGGCCTGGCAGAACTTCATCACCGCCTTGCGGATTTCTGCATTCTTGGTGATGAGGGCACCCACACGGATACCGCACTCGCTGTAACGCTTCGAAACAGAATCGATGAGAACGGTGTTCTGCTCGATGCCTTCCAGGTGCATCGCACTGATATAAGGACTGCCGGTGTAGATATACTCACGGTAAACCTCATCAGAGAAGAGATAGAGGTCGTACTTCTTCACCAGGTCACGAATCTGGTTCATCTCTCTGCGGGTATAGAGATAGCCCGTAGGGTTGTTAGGGTTGCAGATCAGAATGGCACGGGTGCGCTCATTGATCAGCTCCTCAAACTTCTCTACCTTAGGCAGGGAGAAACCTTCTTCTATCGTTGTGGCGATGGTACGGATCTTGGCACCCGCCGAGATGGCAAACGCCATATAGTTAGCGTAAGCAGGTTCTGGTACGATAATCTCGTCGCCAGGGTTGAGGCAGCTCATGAAAGAGAAAAGTACAGCCTCAGAACCTCCCGATGTAATGATGATATCATCGGCAGTTACGTTGATGTTGAATTTCTTATAGTAATCTACAAGCTTCTCGCGATAGCTGAGATAGCCCTGACTTGGAGAATACTCCAAGACCGTGCGGTCTATATGCTTCAAGGCATCTAGGCCACATTGAGGAGTTGGAAGGTCAGGCTGACCGATGTTGAGGTGATATACCTTTACTCCACGTTTCTTTGCTGCGGCAGCCAAAGGAGCCAACTTTCTGATAGGTGACTCTGGCATTTCAAGACCGCGTAC
>CAVHWE010000099.1:0-8614 GCA_963639495.1 bacterium
CAATCTTACCTACCAACATATCAGAGGCACTGCTTGTGATACCCTTTGACATCTCATCTGGCTTGATAGCTGTAACAGAACCAGTCAAGTCGTTCTTCTTAGCGCGACCATAACCAATGACAACGACCTCGTTCAAAGACTTCTGGTCGTCAACCAAGGTAATCATCATGTTAGATGTTGCTTTGATTGTTTTTGGTGTCATTCCAAGATAAGTGAAAGTAAGGTTTGCACCTGGCGCTGCATCAACGGAGAAGTTACCATCCATGTCGGTAATGCCCACTGCTTTACCGTTAACTGTAATGGTAGCACCCATGATAGGCTCACCAGAAGCATCCTTCACATGTCCCTTAACTGCATTTGTCTGCGCAAAGGAACTCACCGTCAGAAGCAGACCGCTTGCTAGGGTCAACGCTCTGAGAGGCAATTTAATTTTTACCTGCTTCATCATTTGCTTGATTTTTAAGTTAATGTATTATATTAAATTATTTACTTTTTCGTTCTTTTCGGCTTAAGTTGTCATCGTTCCTACTCTAAAATACCGCTCTGGCTCTTTTCGGGGTCTTTCTGGCATCTTGCTTATATTATATAAGGTAGGAATGGGGCGTTTGCCCATAAACTTGTCGTTTCTGTGTGCAAAATTAAGTTCTTTTCTCTTATGTTGTACTATTTTTATGTTAATTCCGTTATTTATTTTGTGCAAACGTTTGCACAGAAATTACTTGATTTAAGTCAATGAATTCTGACCAATATTGAGGATATTTCGTAATTTTGCAGCACAACTAATAGCAATGGGCGATAAAGAAACAATAACAATGAAAGATATAGCTCGCAACCTGGGCGTAAGTGTTGCCACGGTGAGCCGAGCGTTGAAGGACAGTTCTCGTATCAGTACTGCCCAAAAGGAGCGTATTCAGAAATACGCACGTGAAAATAACTTCTTCCCTAATTTTCTGGGTGAGGCTTTAAGACATAATAAGGTGAGACCGATGAAGGTGATTGGAGTTATCGTGCCTCAGGTGGTGCACTATTACTTCATGTCGGTACTTTCGGGTATCGAGGAAGAGGCTAGAGCCAGAGGTTACCGTGTGATGGTGGCGCAGAGTAACGAACGTTACGATAAGGAAGTTGCCATCTGTGATGACTTCTATCAGAACAAGGTTTGTGGCATCATCGTTTCGCAGGCGAAGGATACCAAGCAGTATGATCATTTCGAAAAACTGCTGCAGAATGGGGTGCCGCTTATCTTCTATGATAGAATATGTACGGGCGTAAACTGTTCGCGAGTGGTGGTAGATGATTATATGGGTGCTTTTACAGCCGTTACCCACATGATTGATACAGGCTGCAAGAAGATTGCCTTCTATGGTTCGCCGATGAATCTGGAAATCTCCAAGAACCGGTATAACGGTTATCACGATGCACTGGTAAAACATGGATTGACGGAGAACCCTGACTGGGTGAAGATCTGCGATGACCGTGCCAATGCCGAAGCAATAACGCCGGATATTCTGAGAGAGGAAGATCATCCGGATGCTTTCTTTGCTATCAATGATGATACAGCCATCGGTATTCTCTATACCGCCAAGCGCATGGGTTTCAAGGTGCCTGAGGAAATCAGTATCTGCGGTTTTACCAATGGTGACCGTGCCAAGGCGAGCGACCCGATGCTTACCACGGTTGAGCAGCGAGGTGTAGCCGTAGGCGAGGAAGCTGCCAATATCCTGATTGGTCAGGTGGAAGGCTCCATTCCTAGAGATGAGGTGGAGAAGCGAGTGGTGAGAACACGACTCGTGGTGAGAGGAACGACAAGATAATGTTGAATGTTGAATGTTGAATTGACATTCTTTTCTGAATGAATATTAATAAAAACAATATAACGATGATACAAAAACCTGATTTAAGTTTCTGGAAGCTCTGGAACTTGAGCTTCGGATTTTTCGGAGTACAGATTGCCTACGCCCTACAGAGCGCCAACATCTCCCGAATCTTTGCAACGTTGGGTGCTGACCCACACAACTTGAGTTATTTCTGGATTCTCCCTCCTCTGATGGGAATCCTGGTACAGCCTATCGTGGGCACGTTGAGCGATAAGACGTGGTGCCGCTTCGGTCGCCGCATCCCTTATCTCTTTGTGGGTGCTACGATCGCCGTCCTCGTGATGTGCCTGCTGCCGAACGCCGGTTCGCTCGGACTGACCGTGAGCGGTGCGATGCTCTTCGGACTGATAGCGCTGATGTTCCTCGATACGAGCATCAACATGGCGATGCAGCCGTTCAAGATGCTGGTAGGCGATATGGTAAATGAAAAACAGAAGGCAAAGGCTTACTCTATCCAGAGTTTCCTCTGCAATGCCGGTTCTGTAGCCGGATATATCTTCCCATTCCTCTTTACCTTCCTCGGTATCAAGAATTATGCTGAGAAGGGTGTGGTTCCTGATTCTGTCATCTGGTCGTTCTATATCGGTGCGGCTATCCTGATTCTCTGTGTTGTCTACACCACGATGAAGGTGAAAGAGTGGAATCCACAGCAGTATGCGGAGTATAATGAAGCGAAGAGTGAAGAGGGAGGAGTGAAGAATTCTAATGCTGAGGCTTCTGAAGACAAGGCTGGTTGGATTACTTTGCTGCGCAAGGCGCCATCTACCTTCTGGAAGGTGGGACTGGTTCAGTTCTTCTGCTGGGCTGGTTTCCTTTATCTCTGGAATTATTCTACGGGAGCCATCGCTGAAACCGTATGGAATACTACCGACCCTGCTTCTGAAGCATTTCAGGAGGCAGGCAACTGGGTGGGCATTCTCTTTGCCGTACAGGCTGTAGGTAGTGTTATCTGGGCTGTCGTTCTCCCTCAGTTTAAGAATACGAAGGTGGCATACGCTGTCAGCTTGATTGTTGGTGGTGTGGGCTTTGCTCTCATTCCATTCCTGCATGACCAGTACTTGCAGTTTATCCCATTCCTGATGATTGGTGCCGGTTGGGCTGCCATGCTGGCGATGCCTTTCACCTTTGTTACCAATGCTTTGCAGGGATATGGTCACATGGGTGCTTATCTCGGTCTGTTTAACGGAACCATCTGTATCCCTCAGATTGTGGCTGCCATCTGCGGTGGAACTGTCCTGAGTCTGGTGGGTTCTCATCAGAGCGATATGATGATTGTGGCAGGTATTCTGCTGATTTTGGGTGCACTGTCTGTAAGCATCATCAAGGATAAGAAATAGGTGTAAGTAGCAGAGTGAACGATTAATTGATTGTTTCTACGGAGTGGGGAATGTGCAAACGTTTGCAAGGTTTGTGTGAGAAAAAATGCAAATTTCTGATACGTTTTTCATACGTTTTTCTTACCTTTGTAGCAGCAAATATAAATTATAACATTTTCAAGAGCCTTTAAGAGTCTTATGACAGTACAGTTTAATATTAAGTATAAAGTAATGTTCGGCGAACAGATCGTCGCAAACATTCAGACGGAGGAAGGTGGACTGAAACTTCCTCTCGAGACAACAGATGGTGAAAGATGGGCATGCGACTGGTGTGTAGAATCACCAGAGAAATCGTATACCTATTATTATAGTGTAGAACGTGAAGGAAGAGCAGTCAAGACCGAATGGCTTATGATTAAGCATCAGCTCGATGTAAATGCCAGGAAGGCTGCGGTTTATACCCTTTACGATCATTGGAAGGCTATGCCTGAGGATGCTTTCCTCTACAGCAGCGCCTTTACCGATTGTATCAATCATCAGGCTCCACAGGAGATGAAGCCGGAAACGGGCAGCAAGATTGTGCGTCTGATAGTCCGTGCTCCTCAGCTTCGTGATGGTGAGCGTCTGGGTGTATTGGGTGCAGATAAAGCTTTGGGTGCTTGGGATGTGCAGAAGATTCTTCCGATGACTCAGCATACCTATAATGAATGGGTGGCTGATATTGATGCGGCTCATCTTGAGGGCAGTCATCTGGAGTTTAAGTTCGTGGCTTTCAGAAATGCAAAGAACGAGCTTCTCTGGGAAACCAGCATGAACAGAACCGTGGATTTGCCGGAGATGAAGGCAGGTGAGTTGGTATCTTATGAACTCGACCAGGCTTTCTTCGCTCTGTATAACCGCAAACTTGCCGGAACGCTGGTGCCAGTGTTCTCATTGCGTACCCGTAAGAGTGCCGGTATCGGTGACTTCGGTGATCTGAAGACCATGATAGATTTTGTGGCTTCTACCGGTCAGAAGGTGCTCCAGCTCCTTCCTATCAATGATACCACCATCACTCATACATGGACCGACAGTTATCCATATAGCTGCATCAGCGTCTTCGCCATTCATCCGCAGTATGCCAACCTTCATGCTCTTCCTGAGTTGAAGGATGCAAAGGCTCGTGCTGAGGCTGAGAAGACACGTGCTGAGTTGAACGCACTGGATAAGATAGACTACGAAAAGGTAAATGATTTCAAGATAAATTACTTGCGCCAAATCTTCAATCAGGAAGGTGAAAAGATGATGAAGACAGCCGAATACAAGGCTTTCTTCCAGGATACTGAACAGTGGTTGGTTCCTTACGCCCAGTATTCATACCTGCGTGATAAGAATGGTACGGCTAATTTCAACCAGTGGCCAGATCATCAGGTATGGGATGAGGCTGAACGCAAGGCACTTACCGCCCCTAAGACTGCAGCTTACAAGAACGTGGCGTTCTTCTATTTCGTACAGTTCGTACTGGATCGCCAGATGCAGGAGGCTCACGAGTATGCCAAGGCTAAGGGCGTTATTTTGAAGGGTGATATTCCAATCGGTGTAAACCGCAATGGTTGCGATGTATGGATGGAACCAAAATACTTCAACCTCAATGGTCAGGCGGGTGCTCCACCTGATGACTTCTCTGCCAATGGTCAGAACTGGGGATTCCCTACCTATAACTGGTTTGAGATGCTGAAGGATGGCTGCCAGTGGTGGAACCGCCGTTTCCAGAACATGGCAAGATATTTTGATGCTTACCGCATCGACCACGTATTGGGCTTCTTCCGTATCTGGGAGATTCCGGTAAGCAGCGTGCATGGTCTGCTCGGACAGTTTGCACCTGCGCTCGCCATGAGCCGTGAAGAGATAGAAAGCTATGGTTTGCACTTCCAGGATGACCGTTTTACCCGTCCGTTCATTACCGATTGGGTATTGGACCGTGTGTTCCATGAGCGTGCTGGCGAGGTAAAGGAAAAGTATCTCGACCGTCTGGATGACGAGCGTTATCAGATGAAGCCTGAGGTAGATACCCAGCGCAAGGTAGAGGCTCTTTTTGCTGATGCAACAGATGAGAAGGAACTTTGGCTGCGTGATGGCTTGTATGCCCTGATCAGCGATGTACTCTTCGTACGTGATCATACCAACCCTGGCGTCTTCCATCCACGTATCTCAGCCCAGCTTGACTTTATCTACGAGTCGCTCTATGATAATGACAAGGCTGCGTTCAACCGCCTTTACAACGACTATTTCTATCGCCGCAACAACCAGTTCTGGTATCAGGAGGCGATGAAAAAGTTGCCTAAGCTGGTTCAGGCTACCCGCATGCTGGTTTGTGCAGAAGACCTTGGTATGGTGCCAGACTGTGTGCCTTGGGTAATGGACGAGTTGAAGATATTGAGTCTGGAACTCCAGAGCATGCCAAAGGATCCATCGGTTAAGTTCGGACATCTGAGCCGTAACCCATACCGCTCGGTATGTACTATTTCGAGCCACGATATGCCTACTCTGCGCATGTGGTGGGATGAGAATGTCCAGCGTACCCAGGAGTATTACAATACGATGCTCTACCGTCAGGGACCAGCACCTCATCCGCTCCCAGGCTGGTTGGCTAGTGACATCATCAGCCGCCATCTCACCTCTCCATCCATGCTCTGCATATTGAGCATCCAGGACTGGTTGGCTACCGATGAGGCTCTCCGTCTGCCAGATGCCAATGCCGAGCGTATCAATATCCCGGCTAATCCTAAGCATTACTGGCGTTACCGCATGCACCTCAACATAGAGGATCTGGCTGCTGACAAGCGTTTCGTGCAGAATATCACAGAGATGATTTCGCAGTCTGGAAGAGTCTAACTAACATGATTATATATAGTGCAAACGTTTGCACACTCATTTGCAGAAAAATACCCTCCCAAAACGTGGAGGGTATTTTTGTTTTTTGTATCTTTGCACTATCTTAAGAATAAACAGATAATGATTGAGATAAACTAACGAAGATTCAAAAACAAGAATAAACAACGACTGAACAGTATGAAAAAACTGAATGTATTAGTGATGGGCCTCTTGCTTCCTATGTTGGCAGCAGCCCAGACCGTAAAGTCGCCTAACGGCAACGTCTCGGTAACATTCTCTTTGACCGAAAAGGGACAGCCTACCTATGAGATGAGCTATAAGGGAAAGACTGTATGCAAGCCATCCCACTTAGGATTGGAACTGGCTAAGGATAAACATGCCTCTAAGGGCATGGAGGAAACCAGCCTGATGGATGGTTTTACTGAAACTGGCAGCAAGACATCGACTTTCGATGAAACCTGGAAGCCGGTATGGGGCGAGACCGCTACCATCCGCAATAACTATAACGAGATGGAGGTAAACCTGAACCAGGCTGCTTCTAAGCGTAACATCACCATCCGTTTCCGTGTATATGATTATGGTATGGGCTTGCGCTATGAGTTTCCACAGCAGGAAAGTCTGAATTATTTTGTCATCCAGGAGGAGCATACCCAGTTTGCCATGGCAGGCGATCATACCGCTTACTGGATTCCTGGTGATTATGATACACAGGAGTATGATTACAACATTACTCCATTGACAGGCATTCGCCCAATTATTGCGAAAAACCGTGAAGCTTACAAGAGCAATTCATCTACCACCGTCTTCTCTGATACCGGTGTTCAGACCTCTCTCCAGATGAAGACCAAGGACGGGCTCTACATCAACATCCATGAGGCTGCCTGTCTGGATTATCCTACCATGCACCTCAATCTGGACGAGAAAACATTGACCTTCGAGTCTTGGCTCACTCCTGATGCTGTAGGCAGAAAGGGATTCATCCAGACTCCATTCAATACCCCTTGGCGTACCGTAATGGTAAGTGATGATGCCCGTGATATGCTTTCATGCAAGTTGACATTGAACCTTAACGAGCCTTGCAAGATTAAGGATACATCCTGGATTCATCCTACCAAGTACTGCGGTGTATGGTGGAACATGATTGTAGGTACCAAGACCTGGAGCTATACCAACGATCTGCCATCTGTGCGTCTCGGTGTAACTGATTACAGCAAGTGCAAGCCTAACGGTACTCATGGTGCAACCAACGAGGAAGTGAAGCGCTACATCGACTTTGCTGCCAAGAACGGTTTGCAGGAAGTATTGGTAGAAGGCTGGAACGAAGGTTGGGAAGACTGGTTCGGTCACCAAAAGCTCGATGTCTTCGACTTCGTGACTCCATATCCTGACTTCGATATCAAGATGCTCAACGAGTATGCTCACTCTAAGGGCGTGAAACTGATGATGCACCACGAGACATCTTCTGCAGCTCTCAACTACGAGCGCCATCTGGAAGATGCCTTCAACCTGATGAACAAATATGGTTATGATGCCGTGAAGACCGGTTATGTGGGAGATATCATTCCAAGAGGTGAGTATCACTACAGCCAGTTGATGAACAATCACTACCAGCGTGTCATTGAGACCGCTGCCAAGCATCATATCATGGTAAATGCCCATGAGGCAACCCGTCCTACAGGTATCTGCCGCACCTGGCCTAACCTGGTGGGTAACGAGAGTGCACGTGGTACAGAATATGAAGCATTTGGCGGTAACAAGTCTTATCATACCGTAATGTTGCCATTCACCCGTCTGCAGGGTGGTCCGATGGATTACACTCCTGGTATCTTCGAGACCAAGCTTTCTGAGTGGAGCAACAATAAGAGTTATGTTCATACCACTCTCTGTGGTCAGCTTTCTCTCTATCTCGTAATGTACAGTCCGCTGCAGATGGCTGCCGATCTTCCAGAGCATTATGAGAAGTATGACGATGCCTTCCAGTTTATCCGCGACGTAGCTTGCGACTGGGACGACTCCAAGTACCTGGAAGCAGAGCCAGCCAAGTATATCACCGTAGCCCGCAAGGCAAAGGGAACCGACAACTGGTTTGTAGGCGGTAAGACTGATGCAGCCCGCACAGCCGTAGTAAAACTCGACTTCCTGGATAAGGGCAAGAAGTATGCTTGCGCTATCTATCAGGACGGCAAGACTGCCGACTACGAGAAGAACCCTAAATCTTATCAGATCATCCACAAGACTGTGAAGAAGGGTGATGTTTTGAAGATTAATGAAGCACGTGGTGGTGGTTTCGCCATCTCATTGCTCGCTAAATAAGCCTATAATTTCCGTATTTCCGTCCAACTGTCCGGTTGGTCGGAAATACGCTAAAAATGAGCGTAGATAATCTGTCACAGTTTTCTTCGCTCAGTTCGCTTTAATGTCCTGTATAACAATAACTTAACAATATGAATATCCAAAAACTAATAATTGCAGCATTGACAGCAACCGTTTTACCAACTTCATTGAATGCCCAGCAGACATTCAATGAGATGATGTATTCCAAGGAGA
>CAVHWE010000100.1:0-8553 GCA_963639495.1 bacterium
AGCCTGTTACCACCACTTCGTTCAGTTTCACGCTCGATTCCGTCAGCGGCTGGTGTCTGGTAGAATCGCTTGCTTCCTCTTCATGAATGTTTGCTTCCTTCTTATCATGATTTGCTCTGTTTATAGCCATAGCAGGGGCTGTTGCCGATGAGCACAGACTCATCAGCAATATTGATTTCAATATTGTTCTCATTATGTTATTTGTTACCTTATTCTGTTAATATTCAATTATTTATAAAAACAGAGAATAAGGTGGAGCACGGGTAGATTTTACCCCCTTCGCCCTGCACAAGCAAGGAGAGCAGAAGGCACGGCGAGGGGAGAGATGGAGCACGGCAATGGCAACCCAAACCACGAGGGCTGGAGCCAGATAAGGAGTGCTTTGCAATTGGCAAAGCACACAGTCGTGCATGGTATTCTGCAGGGCTATCAGATGCCCGTCGTGATGAACATGATGGGCACAATCGGCACAATAGAAATCAGCATGAGTTCCCTGCGCTTCACCATGGTGGTGAAACGTAACGGCCAGCAGCATCGGCAGGTAAACCAATAGCAGCAGCCAGGAAATCCTGATTCTCTTATGCGTTATCCTCTGCATTTATCTACAGTATTCTGTTTTTGTTTGCAAAATTAATCATTTCTGTCGGGATTATTCTTAGGATTTCGGTATTTTAACGAAGATTATTTGTTTTTCAGCAGAAAAGCCATGTAGAGGGGAAGAATGAGTGTTTGTGGGGCTGTTCCCACATTTACATCTCCCAGTTTGATGGCTTGAGATACGTGATACTTTTCGGGGTTCGAAAGGATGGTCTTGGCACTTTTAATGTTTCCGTTGCTCGCCTTTACTTCTACCAGCGTACATTTGCCTTCGTATCTTGTAACAAAGTCGATTTCCAAACCCGAGTCCTTGCGGAAATAATAGAGCTTGCGATTCATCTTGCCAAAAATGTCGGCCACCAGATTTTCAAAGATGGCTCCCTTGTATCCATAGAGATTGCCTTGCAGAATGTCAGCTGCCGTTCCTGGTTCGAGCATACTGATGAAAAGCCCTGTATCTGCCATGTAAACTTTAAACTGGTCGGGAATGGAGTTGCCATCAAGTGGGAGTTCGGGCGCTGACAGGTTGTAGCAACGGCGGATAATGCCAGCATCTTCTATCCATTGCAAACTGCCCTGATAGTCACGTCCTCTTCCGTTGGATCGTACTGTGGCGTATGCGAATTTCTTGTTTTCCTTACTCAGTTGACGCGGAATTGACTCGAAGCATTCTCTGATTCTCGACTTGTCTGCTTGTGGAGCATATTTCAGCATATCTACTTTGTATTCTTCGATGATGGCTTGCTGCATCCGTAGCACGTTTTGCATATTATGAGTTTCCATAAATACGCTCACGGCTCTTGGCATTCCGCCAACAATGCAATATTGTAGCAGCAGTTGGCGCATTCTTTCGTGGATGGCTTCTTGTACTGGAGTCTTTTCTTCCAGGCAGCGATGCAGGTAGTCGATGGTCATTTTCTTAATGCCATTTGCCCAGAGCCATTCCTCAAAATCCATTGGATACATGTCTATGATAGTCTCGTAACCAACAGGAATTGGAGCCTCTGACGAAGCATTGGTATGGTAACCACTGACTCCTAGCAGGGAACCTGTACCGATGACATCGTATCTGCCATCAGTCTTGAAGAATTTCAAGGCTGTGCGAGCACGTGGGCATTCCTGTATCTCGTCAAAGATGATGCAGGTTTTGCCCGATACGAAATTGGCATCAGGTATTAAGGTAGAAAGTGTCATGCAGAGAAGATCGATGTCCAGGCCACCATCAAATACCGACTTGTATTCTGGGTGCTGGAAAAAGTCAATATACACAACATGCTCATAATTTTTATGGGCAAAATCGAGTACAGAGAATGTCTTTCCGCATTGGCGACATCCTTTGATGATGAGAGGCATTTTATGCTCATCACTTTTCCATTCTTTGAGATATTTCTCGATTTTTCGTTTAAACATCTGTTTTCTAATGATTTATAATGTGCTACTCTTGATGCTGTGCACGTTTTTCAAGGGACTTTTCTTGAATTCATGCACGTTTTTCAAGGGACTTTTTGCTCTGTCCTGCCACTTTTTCAAGGGACTTTCGGTTGCAAAGATACAAAATTTCCTTTTAAAAGGGAAAGAAAACGGCAATTATTTCCTTTTTAAAGGGAAAGTTTTTCCTTTCTCTCCGATTATTACCCTGATGCAGGGCAAGCCTGCAGGAAATCATTTCGGCGCTGAACGAGATGGGGGTGGCAAGAATCAAAATAGAAAAGCTTTAGTTGTCTTGCAGTAGCCATTTCCAGATAGGTACTACCTCTATCGTATAACCATCTGCCATTATTTGGGTCTGGTAATCACGGGTGATGATGTAGCCGTGATAGCCCGGAAAGGCTTTCAGAAATTTAGATGCCTACGAGAATATAATTCGACTTGTCGCCGAAAAGGAAATCTCGGTGAACCAGTTTGTAGTTCGGGATGGCTATTTGCTTCTCGATGATGATATTTTTGATAATTTGCTTGTCCATACAGAAATATTTTAAAGTATACTTTGCAAAAATACGAAAATATTTCTAACTATACTTCGAAATAATCCTAGAAAGCGGTTTGTTTAAGGAAAATTAATGTTTTTCCTATGATTTTCTGTTCCTAAGGTGAGAAGCAAATGGATTGGGCTTGCCTTCTAGAGAAGAGGGGGATTTCCCTGAGGGGCTGCGTTCCAATTATCTTGTTCCAGTTGGCTGTGTTCCGGTTGTTCCAATTGATTAAAAAAGTCTCAGTCTCAAAGTCTATCAACCTATCAATCTATCAGTTATAAATAAGGGGGTGTCATTCTTCCAATTCCTCCTCTCTTATTATTATAACTTATTGAATATTAATTAGTTATATGTAAATATATAAGGGCGTGAAAAGTAAGAGGGGGTACTTAAAAAACAACTGATAGATTGATAGATTGATAGATTGATGCCTTTAATTGAAATTCGGAAAAGTTGTAACTCTCTGTAAGGTAAATACTTATATGGATTGTCTCTGGTCGTTTTAGTTTGTTTTCTATTATCCAAAAATCAGAAAAAAGAAAATATTTCTTCCAAAAAAGGGGCGTTTTTTGGATTTTATTTGTATCTTTGCCTTGTCGTTTGAGACGATTTCAACAACAAACAATTCAAAACTTAAAAAATCAATTGGATATGAACATATTTAAAAAGCTATTTGGTGGGCAAAAAACTACCGAAGAAGTGAGAGAAACGAAGGAAAAGGACTTCGACAAGGTGAAATATGATGGTGTTCGTGCTCTCCGCATGCACCAATTTGACCTTGCAGCCAAGTTTCTGGAACAAGCTCTGCAGCTGAATGCCGAAGATCTGGAATGCCGCGACTATCTTTCTCGTGCCTACATCTCGATGGGCAACCTGCAGCAGGCTTACGCCCAGTTGCAGAAAATCTCGGAGGCGCAGCCCGATAACGTGGCAGTATTGCTGCGTATGGCGGATGTGGCGTATATGATGGAGGATTATATCGCCATGACGGATGTGTGCGACAAGGCTCTGCAACTGGATGCTGAGAATGTTGAGACGTATTTCTTCTATGCCAGAGCCTGCAGAGGATTGGGCGATGCACCCCGTGCCGTGTCGATGCTGACTGAGGCGATAGGCAAGCGTGAGGATTTCTATGCCGCCCGATTGCTTCGTGGCAGCATCCTGCTGGATCAGGCTCAGCTTTCCGAGGCAGAACTCGATGCAACTTTCCTCTATGAGCATATTCCGGGCAACGAGGATGTGCTGTTGCTGAAGGCTCGTGTAGAGAAGGCGCAGGGAAAAATGGAGGAGGCTGAGCAGACCTATGGTAAGGTGATGGATGTAAATCCTTTCTCTATTGATGCGTATCGTGAGCGCAGCGAGGTTCGCAGAAGCCTGGGTGATAGTGCCGGTGCTGCCGAGGATGAGGCTGCTGCCAAGGAAATGGGTACCGAAATTCCGGAACCATCAGAAGGAATAGAGCAGAAAATAAAGGAAAAAATGCAGCAGATGGACCCCTACAAGGTTTTCCATAACGACTAAAACTAAACAATAGAATTTCATCTTTCTAACTGGAAAAAAATATTTTCCCAGTTAGAAAGATTGTTTTTTGCAACTACAAGTCGTCGTTTTCATCGTCTATAGACGACAAAATGTGGGTGTTTTTGTCGTCTATAAACGATAAAAATGTAATACAGGAATTACTTGAATGCGCCGGCATCTGAATCGTAGTTGTTGATGTTCTTCCGGATGTTCTTCTTCTTTCCTGAGAAGAAGTTGTAGCTGACACCCAACATCAGCATGCGGCGATTATCCTTGATGATGTGCTGTTCCGTCTGGTTCATAATCGGATTGTCGAACGACTGGCTCTCGTACTTGGCAGGAGCAAACATCCACATGCCATAGAGCGAAAAACGCCAGGCTCCCTTCTGGTAAAAAGCAGAGAATTCGCTCTTGGACTCATCCGCCTTGCGATAGTCCAGGACTGCCATCTTCGAAGGAATATTTCCCTGGTAAGATGCTCCCCAGTTTCCCTTCCGGAAATTGATGCCATATTTGAAAGGACTCCACCAGTAGCAATGGCGACCATAGGAATTGCTGATTACCTCTCGCTCAAAACCTCCACCCACCATCAGTTTCAATACCTCGTTCTTGAACGGCTTGAACTGAAGATAATAGCCTGTGCCATAACGCCAATAGAAACTGCCGTTTTCATAGGTAGAAACAATACTGCGCCTGTCGTTCACCGTGGTCCAATAATAATAAGGTGTGATTACCTTGTCATTATAGATTCCATAAAGTGCTACTTGCAGGTAGAGCATCGCATCATTATAGGTGTATCTGAATATCGGTCCCCATTCCATCGTAGCCTTTACATTCGGGTTGCCCTGCTTCATCAGTCCGGGGATGACAATCGTCATGTTCTCGCTCAATGTTGAGATGGCGGGGTAATTGGTGCCGCTGGACGATAGCAGCTGCAACGAACCGTTCTTCAGCTTATAAGATAAATACAGCAACGGATGAATATAGTTGTTGTTATAGGTGAGATCCTGATAGCTCTGGGTTCTCCACGTGCTCTTAACGCCTATGCGATAGGTAAACTTGCCGATATGGTTCTGGTATTGGGCATAAACCGTATTGATCTTGATGCATGAAGAATACTTGGATGGCTCATAGCCGGAAAGGATATTGCGCACATTATAGTCGCTCCACTTATTCCAGGTATAAACTCCTGCCGACAGCTCTCCCTGCTCCCATTCTTTGGTATAATCTGCTTCTCCTATCAGGGAATAGATGTGGCTCCTGGAGTGCATGTCGTCATCGGTCAAGATGCTATCCTTGTCGGAAGTCCATTGCCGGTTGAGCATCTGCTGCCTGGTGTTGAAGTAAGAGCCGAGCAAGTCCACATCGAGTGTCTGCTTATGGGCAAACTGCTTGCTGAGATAGAGATCTACTGCTGGTTTCACGTAATCTACAATATCCTTCGTGTTTCCGAAACCATCCTTCCAAGCCTCGTTTCCTTGCGTTGCAACCTCGCTATTTCCCCGGTTGAACTTATGTGACAATTCTGGCGAAAAGGTGACCTGGAAGGTTACGTCATCTGGCTTGCTGTAAGCATACTTCAGGTTGAACTTGTTGTCGGTATAGCCAAAACGCTTGTGCAGATGGTAATCATAGACAGCCTGCTGGTCGTCAAGCGTAAAGGAATACTGGTTGTCTTCTATCCAGTCTCTATAGTTTCTCACGTTGATGTTGTAATCGAAGGAAAACTGATGGTTACCCTTGTTGTACTTAAAATACACATTGTCATCGCTAAACCCTGTGGTCAAGGCACTAGACACGTCAAAACCGGTAGTATAACCCGTATCAAGCGGCTTGGTAATGATGTTCATCAAGATGCCCACATCGCCGTATCTGATAGGAGGATCTTCGTAGTATTCCACCTTCTTTATTTTGTTGGCGGCAATAGCCTTCAAGTCGTTCTCGCTCGTCATCGGCACGTTGTTGATGAGAATCTTGATGGATTTGCCGGTCATACTGGATGTCTTGCCGGTCATCGGATCGGTATAGATTCCCGGGAGTGTTCCCAGGAGATCCTGTGAATGGCGTGAGTTCCTGATCTGTTCGTCAGAGAATGTATAAGAGGCATGGTCGCCGTGGTCGATACGCAGCTTGCCCTTTACTTCCACCTTGCCCAGTTGATAGGCATTCGCCTGCATCCTCACATTTCCGATGCGGGCAATAGGTACCAGCTTGCAAATCGTCTTGTAGCCCACGAAAGAAACCTTCATGAGGGCCTGCTTCTGCTGGCAGGGGATGACGAAATCGCCATTGGCGTTGCTCACGCCTCCACAGAGGAAGGAGGAATCCTTCGGGTTGAGCAGTTGGATATTGGCGAATTCTACAGGAAGATTGTGATTGTCTATCAGTCTGCCTATCAGCTTGCGCTCGCTCTTGCGTATGCATTCTACCGTGATGAGGCTGTCACCTACGGTCATCTGCATCGGATAGAAACCGATTACCTTGCGGATGGCATCGGGAATATTGGCTGTCTTCACGTTCTGGGTAACTGTGAAATCCTCCAGTTCGTTGTAGATGAAACTGATTTTGTAGCGCTTGGAAGCCTTGTCGAGGTCGATGAGGACGTCCGACATGCTGCGGTTGTGATAGTTGCGCTGGATGTGCTGTGCGCTCATCGCCAGGGCGAACGTGTACAGCAGGAATATGATGGCTGAAAATCTTCTCATAATTCTTTTTTTCTATGTTTCTAAACTTCATTTCAGGCGACATGAACCTGTGTTTTCGCCCTGTTTTGTCTATATTACAATCGAGTTTTCTTTTTCCTAACCCCTTAGCAGATTTTTTTAGTGCAAAAATACGAAAAAACGCCAAATGGCAATCTTTTCCCAATGCGAAATTGCGTTAAAAATGCTGTTTGTCGTCTATAAACGATAAAATCTATGCATTTTTATCGTCTATAAACGATAAAAAGTTGTTGTTTTTGTCGTCTATAAACGATAAAATGCGTATCTTTGCACCGGATTCAGTAAAAAGAAAGGGAATTATGACGAAGGATTTGATTAAATTACTGATAACTGAGTATCAGGCTTATGTTACTCAAGTAGAACTGGTTCATCGTGACGTAGAGCTCATGGATGGACTGAATTACGTGTTTGTGGGATTGAGACACGCAGGAAAATCGTATCTGATGTATCAGCGCATAGCACAGCTGCTGGAACAGGGGCATAAGCGGGAGGAAATCCTGTACTTCAACTTCGAGGATGACCGTATTGACTCCTTGGATGTGACCGACCTTGACCTGATAAAAACCTGTTATGAAGAAATGTATGACAGTCGTCCTATCTTCTTTCTCGACGAGGTTCAGCTGGTAGATAGATGGGAAAAGTTTGCCCGCAGGTTGGCAGATCAGAAATATCAGGTTTACATCACGGGTAGTAATGCCAAGATGTTGAGCAGCGAGATAGCGACAACACTCGGCGGCAGGTACATGATACATGAGGTGTATCCCTATTCCTTTGCCGAATATCTGAAGGCGAGCGGTATTGATGTACAGGCAAAGAATGCCCTCTATGCTTACGCTAAGGATATTGCAAGACTCTCTAATATCTATTTCCAGCATGGAGGTTTGCCAGAGACGGTGGGGATGAAGGAGCCAAGATCGTGGATGAGCAATCTCTTCAGTAAAATCTTCTTCGGTGATTTGGTGGCTCGATATAAAATTCGCAACGACTATGCCCTGCGGGTAATGATTCGCAAGATGGCGGAAAGCGTGAAGCAGCCATTATCTTACAGCAGAATAGCCAGCATCGTGAGCAGTACCGGCAAAAAACTCAGTACGGATGCCACGATAGATTATGTTGGCTACATGGCTGATACCTGGCTCATTTTGCCGTATGAGAATTTATTCGGAAAGTTGCAGGACAAGGAATCCAACCGCAAGTATTATTTTACAGACAATGGTTTGCTTCATCTTTTTCTTGTAGATGCAGACACTTCGTTGCTGGAAAACATAGTTGCCGTCACGCTCAGGCGGAAATATGGTGACGGCAGCTATTTCTGGAACAGCAGGAATGCAGAGGTGGATTTTGTGATTCCGGAAGAAGAATTAGCCATACAGGTTTCCTACTCTATGGCAGATTCCGATACTTTCCGTCGGGAGACAGATGGGCTGATCAAGCTTTCTTCTGTCCAGAATGTCAAGCGGATGATTGTTGTGACAAAAGACGAGGAGGATGTTGTAGAGAAGGATGGTTGCCGCATAGAGATAATCCCTCTTTGGAAATGGCTACTGGAATTCTGATATTCTATCTGATACCATTATCTCTATCGCTATTGTTCAACTTACGGTTGCCGGCATGATATCTGCGGCCATGGCTGAAGTTGAAGCTGGCAGCAAAGACAAGCATGTTGCCCTGGTCAGCAAGGCGTACCTTGTTCTTCTGCTGCACATACTTGTTGAAAAGTTCATCCTTATACACGCAGC
>CAVHWE010000101.1:0-8522 GCA_963639495.1 bacterium
CAGAAGCATCCTCCTTCTTGTCCATCACGCAATAAACCAGATAAACCAGTACACCTGCGCAAAGCAACACAGCACCCAAAGCAACAGAAGCAGAAACTCCACCCATCGCCTTAGCAAAAGGAAGAGAAGCACTCAGGGCTGCAGCTGTTCCCAAACGAGCCGTAGCTACCTGTACACCCATTGCCAGAGCTAACTCATGGCCCGTAAACCACTTCACGATAACCTTGCTCACTGTGATACCGCATATCTCGCATCCCACACCATAGATGGCAAAACCAAGAGCAGCTATTACTACCTGCGTACTGTAAGTACCAAAGAATGGCACAGCAACCGTTCCGTCAAACTCATGACCTAAAGCATACCACTTCAACAAGGCTCCACCAAACATCAAGACGGTGGAAAGAATACCTGTGAAACGGATGCCAAACTTATCGAGGATAAGACCACCGAAGAAGAGAAGCAGGAGGAACACATTGAAGTATCCGTAAGCTCCAGAGAAAAAGCCGTATTCATCCGAACTCCATCCGAGTCCGAGACCATTCTCTGCTCCCTTGGCTGCTGTCAAGAGAGGCTCCAGTGGAGACATCACATCTGTAAAAAAGTAACCGAACATCATCGTGATACTCACGATAAGGAGGACGGTCCAGCGAGCTGACTTCGAGTCGCTCAATTTCATCTGCATTTTTTCTGTTGTACTCATTTTCTTTAAAACATAAATGATAATTTCATTATCACTATTAACTATTAACTGTAAACTATTAACTATTAACTACTTTCTCTTCACGTTCTTCGTTCTGGTGATATCAAAGAGATAAGAGAGTTTCAGAACAATCTGTCCATAGTTACTCTTTCCGAAATAATCACGCTTCGAAGCACCGTAGATATTACCCAAACCATAGTAGTAGCGGGCTTCGGCAAGGAAATGTCCCACCTTCGGAATACTGTATTCAGCACCCAGACCCAGGGCGATACCATAATCGAGTTTGTTCTTGACAGCCATCGTATCCTGAGCAACCACCGGACTTACACGGTTATTATCGGTTGCCGGCATGTGCTCTACCGAGAAGTTGGTCTTCTGCGAATCACTCAGATAGAGTCCAAACTGCGGACCGGCATTCACGAAGATATTCAATCCTCTTATCTCCCTACCCCATGCCAGATGTGCAAAGATCGGAACCTGAATATAGTTGATGGTACGCTTGTAAGCCATCGCCTCTTTGGTTTCGGTGATAATCACCGGATTATTCTCCATATCCAGAATATCCTCTTCCCATCCTGCCTGCGCATAGTTTACTTCGGCATAGATAGAACAGATGGTCTTGAAATATTTCTCGCAGGTATATCTCATCGAGAAACCGCCCGTCAGTCCTCCGTGCTGCTTCTGCTGTACCTCAGGTGTGAATCCTACGCTACTCATCATATAGCCCCCATTAAAACCTATGGCGAAATCACTACGATGTTCTCCTATCTGTGCCGAAACCGGGATTCCGAAGATCAGCATCAGAATCAGCAGCCCAATATTTCTATTCATTATCAACTATAAATTGTAAACTATTAATTGTAAACTACAAACTAGTACTTCACCGCCTCTATCTGATGATTAAAGGTATAGTGAATCAACTGGAAGCTCTTGTTCTTGTATCCTCCTCTACTGGTCTTCTCGAAACGGAGTGGAGTCTGAACTGGCTGGTAAGTCATCTGCTGGCGCTCACCTGTGAAGTTCTTTCCGTATCTCTTGACACCCTGAATCAGATACATTCCGTGATCGAAACCGGTGATGGCGAATCTTGGCTGTGCCACCATCATAGGCTGATGGAACCAGCGCTCATAACGGCTCTCAAGCGCCTTGGTCTGTGCTGAGTTCGGATTATAATAGAAGGTGGAAGGGATATAAGTATCATACTTATAGAATCTTTCCAGATTATACTTGGCATACATCAGCCATTCGGTATAGCCGAAGAGCGAGATGGCTGCACCCGGATACTTCGCATCAAATTCGTCGAGCTTGTTCAATACCTGAGTCAACTGTGGTGAACGTCCCGTATTCAGGATAATCACATTCTGCTTCGAAGGCATGAAAGCCTTGGCAAACTGCTCGATGCTTGAATTCACATTAGTGATGCTATAATTGATTTTCCTACGTTCCAGTTCCTTACGGAGACCGAACGTAAAGTTGCCCTTTCGTGAAGTAGAATCGTTGCAGTCTACAAAGATAGGATGCACATTGGCAAAACGATTCAGAAATGCCTTGATGGTCATATCATTCAGCGCATCATCACTCTGATAAACCTGGAAAATCTCTTTGTTCCTTTCTACATCATCTCCGCTGATAGAGAACGGAATCACCATCTTGATACCGTAGGTCTTGCAGAAATTGGTAAGCGGAGCCACCTGCTTGGTATAAAGCGGACCAAAGATGATGTCGCATTGGTTAGCGCCTTCCTGCAAGAGTGTATTCCGGATATCAGCATCAATAGGAACGTTCCAGGCATGCACATCTATATCGGCGCCTTGCTGCTTCAGGGTTTCGCAAGCCAGCAGCAAACCGCGGTAATACTCCACCATTCGCTTGCCGTCGCCATCAACATTATGCAAAGGTAACATCACGCCTACCTTTACCGCATTTCTGGCAACAGCAGCCTTTGAAGTAGCCGGAGCTGTAGCTGTTTTCTGAACCGCTGCCCCATTGCCCGCCTTCTGACCGTTCACCTGGTTAGGGTTCTTCTGGTCCTTGGCGTATGGAATAAAGAGCGTAGCTCCCTTCTGCAGCATGTATCCCTCACGCTTCATCTCCGGATTGGCATCCATCAGTTCTGGAAGGCTCAATCCATATTTATTGGCGATACCAAAGATGGTATCTTTCTTCTTAACCGTGTAAATGTCGCGCCATTTTACAGTCTGCGCGCCAATGCTGACACTGAGCAGAAACCCAACGAACAGCAGGAAATATCTCATTTTTTGTCTCATATCTCAAGATTTTTTTAACGATATCTTCAAATATTTCATGTTTTCATCTGCAAAAATACAAAAAATCTTGCATCTGACGCAATATCTCTCATCTTTTTATTATCTTTGCACAAATTATTTTAGAAATGAGACGAAAAATAGCATTACTTTGCATCATGTTGCCACTTTTGACGTGTCAATTACACGCTCAGGAAGTCAACGACGACGAGGAGGACAACACAGAAGAGACGACCAAGGTCAGTTCTCTTCTCATGCCGAATGCCTTCTCTCCAAATGGCGATGGCATCAACGACATCTACAAGCCCAAGGATGGTTACCGGAACATTGAGGAGTTCCACGCCTATATATATAATAGGTGGGGACAGAAACTCTATGAATGGACGGATCCTGCCACGGGATGGGATGGCACCTACCGCGGAAAACCGGTCAAGGAGGGTGTCTACTTCTGTCTCGTCAAGGCGAAGGGGGCAGATGGCGTGGTGTATAACATCAAACGTGATGTCAACCTGCTCAGAGGTTATACCGAAGAGCAGAACAGTAACTATTAGGCAAACAGCAATTAGCAGAATTGGAATATGAATTCAGAAGAAAAGATAAATGTATGGGGCGCACGGGTCCACAACCTCAAGAACATTGATGTGGAGATTCCGCGTGATTCCCTCACCGTGATTACCGGACTCTCGGGTTCGGGCAAGAGTTCACTGGCATTCGACACCATCTTTGCCGAAGGTCAGCGCAGATATATCGAAACTTTCTCTGCCTATGCCCGCAACTTCCTGGGTAATATGGAACGCCCGGATGTTGACAAGATTACGGGATTGAGTCCGGTCATCAGCATAGAACAGAAAACCACCAACAAGAATCCCCGCTCTACCGTGGGCACTACCACCGAGATTTACGACTATCTCCGTCTGCTCTATGCCCGCGCCGGTACTGCCTACAGCTATCAGAGTGGCGAGGAGATGATGAAATATACCGAGGAACAGGTCATCGACATGATTCTCAGCGATTATAAGGGCAAGGCTATCTTCCTGCTCGCTCCCCTCGTACGCCAGCGCAAGGGTCATTACCGCGAACTCTTCGAAAGCATGCGCAGAAAGGGGTATCTCTACGTGCGACTCGACGGCAACATCCTCGAAATCGTTCCCAATATGAAAACCGACCGCTACAAGAACCACAATATAGAAGCTGTGGTCGACAAACTGGTGGTAAAGGAAGAGGATGAGGAACGCATCCGCAAGAGTGTGGCGACGGCTATGAAACAGGGCGACGGCATGGTGATGGTTCTTGAGAAAGGTGCCAAGGAGGCTAAGACCTACTCCAAGCGTCTCATGGACCCTGTAACGGGTATCGCCTACCAGGATCCTGCTCCTAACATGTTCTCCTTCAACTCTCCCGAAGGTGCCTGTCCGCATTGCAAAGGCTTGGGAAAGGTGAACCAGATTGATATCAAGAAGGTGATTCCTGATGATAAACTCAGCATCTATGAGGGCGGCATCGCTCCGCTTGGCAAATACAAGAACCAGATGATTTTCTGGCAGATAGAATCCTTGCTCAGCAAGTATGACCTCAACCTGAAGACGCCTATCTGCGAGATTCCGGGCGATGCCATGCAGGAAATTCTCTATGGCTCGCTCGAAAACGTGAAGATTGAAAAGGAGAAGGTACATACCTCTACAGATTATTTCTGCGCCTACGATGGCATCATTGATTACCTGCAGAAGGTGATGGAGGATGACGAGAGTGCAGCGGGCAAGAAATGGGCAGACCAGTTTATCTCTACCATCGAATGTCCGGAATGCCACGGCTTGCGACTCAAAAAGGAATCGCTCTCTTTCAAAATCTGGGATAAGAATATATCAGAAGTAGCCAGCCTCGACATCGATGAATTGCGCGATTGGCTCGAAGAGGTGGAACAGCATCTGCCTTCGATGAAAGCGAAGGTGGCTCACGAAATCATCAAGGAGTTGCGCTCACGCGTTACCTTCCTCCTAGATGTGGGACTCAATTATCTCTCGCTTAACCGCCAGTCGGCTTCTCTCTCGGGAGGTGAGAGCCAGCGCATCCGTCTGGCTACTCAGATTGGTAGCCAGCTGGTCAACGTGCTCTATATCCTCGATGAGCCGAGTATCGGTCTGCACCAGCGCGACAACGAACGTCTGCTCAACAGTCTGAAGGAACTTCGCGACCTGGGCAATACCGTTATTGTGGTGGAGCACGATGAAGATATGATGCGGGCTGCCGACTGGATAGTAGATATCGGTCCGAAGGCGGGACGCAAGGGAGGTGAAGTTGTCTTCCAGGGCACACCTCAGGAGATGCTCAAGACCGATACCATCACCGCCCAGTATCTCAACGGCAAGATGGCTATTGAGGTGCCTGCCCTCCGCAGAGAAGGCAACGGCAAGCATATTACCATTCACGGAGCTACGGGTAACAACCTCAAGGGGGTGGATGTTGATTTTCCACTCGGCAAACTCATTGTCGTAACGGGTGTCAGCGGCTCAGGCAAATCTACTCTCATCAATGAGACTCTCCAGCCTATCCTCTCGCAGCATTTCTACCGTTCGCTCAAGAAACCGATGCCATACGAGAGCATCGAGGGTATCGAGAATATCGACAAGATAGTGAATGTAGACCAGAGTCCTATTGGCAGGACGCCTCGCAGCAATCCAGCAACCTACACAGGCGTGTTCAGCGATATCCGCTCACTCTTCGTAGGACTTCCCGAGGCAAAGATCCGCGGTTACAAGCCGGGCAGATTCTCCTTCAATGTGAAAGGTGGAAGATGCGAGGAATGTAAGGGTAACGGATATAAGACCATCGAGATGAACTTCCTGCCAGATGTCTACGTACCTTGTGAGGTATGCCACGGCAAACGCTACAACCGCGAGACGCTGGAGGTAAGATACAAGGGAAAGAGCATAGCCGATGTTCTCGACATGACCATCAACCAGGCGGTAGATTTCTTCGAGAATGTTCCTCAGATACTGCAGAAGATCAAGGCATTGCAGAATGTAGGTCTCGGATACATCAGGTTAGGACAGAGTTCCACTACCCTCTCTGGCGGTGAAAGTCAGCGCGTAAAACTGGCTACCGAACTCTCGAAGCGTGATACGGGCAAGACGCTCTATATTCTCGATGAACCGACAACCGGTCTGCATTTCGAAGACATCCGCATCCTGATGGATGTACTCCAGAAGCTGGTAGATCGTGGCAATACGGTCATCATCATCGAGCACAATCTCGATGTCATCAAACTCGCCGACTGGCTCATCGACATGGGTCCGGAAGGTGGACGAGGCGGCGGACAGCTCCTCTTTGCCGGTACACCAGAAGAAATGGTGAAGCAGCAGAAGGGATATACCTATAAGTTCCTCGCCCCTTTACTGAAGAAATCAGGGAAACCTGAATAAATCAGGATAGAAACGAAGACTGTGGCAGAAGAAAAAATCCCCCAACCTACTTTCTTAAGTGGGTTGGGGAATTTTTATTTCAATATAAAATATGACGATAGCATGGTACCATGTGACTTTTTCTGAAGCATAAAAAAAGCACGGAATATTAAACTCCGTGCTCTTTTTTGCTTTTATATTTTATCTTATCAAAACCTTCACCATACACACCGATAACGGCACTCTGACTGACAAAGGCATGGGGATCAATCTCGCTGATAAGACGGAAGATAGCAGGAGCCTGACGCTGCTTGGCTAACACGAAAAGCATCTTCACATCCTGACCGGAATAAAAACCGCTGGCATTCACCACCGTTACTCCCCTATCAGCATCTACATTGATGCGCTTGCCTATCTCCTCATACTTCTGTGAAATGATAAAGAACTGTACGCTTCGTCTTCTGCTGTTTACCACCTGGTCGATGCAAAATGCCTGAACGCAAAGAACTACATAACCATATAACACCTTCTCCCAATCGTGTACCACCAGATAGCTGGAACTGATGATGAAGATGTCGCATATCATAATCACTCTACCTAGAGAAATGTCGCGATACTTGTTGACGATGGCGGCGATGATATCCGTACCACCCGTACTTCCACCAACCGAGAAACCGAGTCCGATTCCGCAGCCACAGAAAACGGCACCCAGGAAAGCAGCCCATAAAGGTTGGTTTTCCAAAAGATGAACATCACCTAAACGGCTGGAGAAGAAAGAGGTCAGGATGGTTACCACTATAACGGCATAAACAGTCTTGACACAGAACTTTGCTCCCAAAATCTTGAACGCACATATTAATAAGGTGGCGTTGACGATAAAATACGGAATTTGCACAGGGCAACCGGTTGCCCAATAGATAATACTGGAGATACCAGGAAGTCCGCTTGCTGTTACATTGGTTGGCAAGAGGAACACGTTCCATCCAATAGCGTAGGATATCATACCTATCGCAATCAAAACATAGTCTTGTACAGACTTCCACAAGGGTCGAGGAGGAGTCATAATTAATTTACAATTTATATTTTTAAAAGCTTTTGCCCTTACAGGGCGTTTTTAAATGCAATTATATTTACCCAGGGTGTTGCCCTGGGCTAGGAGCTGCTGCCCTTTCAGGGCGCATGGGGAAAATGCAATCACCAAGAGATGGGATACATTATTCACAAGCGATGTTTTACCAGAATTTCTTCTGCTGCTCTGACCACTCAAATCCTTGGGTAGCCACTTTGGCCTCTAATGCCGCACGGTTCACATTGAAGTGATTACAAATCTCATCGAGTGTTTCAAACTCATGGTCACGAAGCAGGAAGTTGATGGCGCTTACGAGCATCGGAACATCATTCATTGGTAACTTATCCATCCTTTTTTTGTAATGTTAAATGTTTAATGTTAAATGTTAACTTGGGAGACGTTAAGCCTCTTGGTTATATTTATTATTAACTTGAGAGGCACCATGCCTCGTTCGGGGTGCAAAGTTACTGCAAATTTTAGACAATACAAAAAAAAATCCCAGCAATCTTTTACCGATTGCTGGGATTTTTATAATTTATTGAATCTTTACGCATTCACAGCCACTGAAATCCAGTCGAAGACGAATGAGCAAATACCGAATGCTACGATACCTACGGTGCAGATTGCAAGCGCCAACTTGGTTGAGCATGCGCTCTGGAAAGTAGGAAGCGGATTATCGCTGTGCTTGATGAACATTGCCTTCACGATGAGCAGGTAGTAGTACAAGCTGATAACTGTATTTACCAATGCGATGAATACTACGCCGTATGCCCATGCTCCCAATGTGGTGTGGATATCGTGAGTTCCAACGGCTGCCATGAACACGAAGAACTTCGAGAACATACCAGCGAATGGAGGAATACCACCCAATGAGAACAATGCCAAAGTCATCAGGAACGCCAGACGTGGATTGGTCTTGTACAAACCATTGTAGCTGTCCATCTGAACTGTACCGTTGTTGTGCTCCTCAATAGATGAGATGATGGTGAAGACGCTCAGGTTGGCTACTACGTAAATCAATACATAGTAAGTCAAAGCGCTCACGCTCATCGCTGAGTTACCTACCACTGCCAACATGATGTAACCTGCCT
>CAVHWE010000102.1:0-8364 GCA_963639495.1 bacterium
GGTACAATACCATAGTGCTGCAAAGCATAGAGTACATCGTAGGCGCTACCACCCTCAGAGAAGCTCACGTCGCCGTGCATTCTTACTGCCACTGTGGCGCGGTCCATATAAGTCTTGTTGGCTACGAACATCTCGCTGAGGTCGTAGGTCTTGCCTGTCTTCTTCAAGATTTCGCTCTCGAAGTAGCTGAGGGTAGAGTAAGCCCAGCACGTACCACTGCGGTTCTGGTCCTTAATGCTAGTGATAGGGTTCTGCTTTACTACAGTAAATACTGGTTTGTTTTTTGCTACTTCTGCAGAGTCTGCAGCATTCTTCGCATTTGCTCCTGTGGCTACCAAAGCCATCAAGGCTGCAACAATCATAGTTTTCTTCATGAATTCTTTTCTCTTTATATTAATGTTCTTGTTATATCTTCTCTCTGATTCCTTTTTCTGAAATGATTTCTCTTTCAGGAATTTATTCCTTGTTGGCTGCCATGAACTCCTCAACATCTTTTGGATGATAAGGAATGCGGTCTTTGCCCAGGAATCTGCAACCGTCCTTGGTGATGAGTACATCGTCCTCAATTCGGATACCACCGAAATCTTTGTAAGTCTCAATCTTGTCGAAGTTGAGGAATTCTGCACAGTGGCCGGATGCCTTCCAGTCGTCGATGAGGGCAGGGATGAAGTAAACTCCCGGCTCATCGGTTACTACGAAACCTTCCTGCAGACGGCGACCCATACGCAGGCAGTTGGTACCGAACTGCTCCAGATTAGGGCGTACCTCCTCATCGAAACCAACGTTAATCTGGTCGAGGTTCTCCATGTCGTGAACATCCATTCCCATCATGTGGCCCAATCCGTGAGGCAGGAACATGGCATGTGCGCCAGCCTTTACAGCCTCTTCTGTATCACCCTTGGCAAGTCCGAGTTCCTTCATGCGGTCGAAGAGCAGGCGGCAAACAGAGAAGTGTACGTCTGCCCATTTCACGCCTGGCTTGGCTACATCCAGTGCATGGTCGTGGCATTCTTCTACAATAGAGTAGATTTCCAACTGGCGCTGGCTGAACTTTCCGCTTACCGGCATGGTGCGGGTGTTGTCTGAACAGTAGTTGTTCATAGTTTCTGCACCTGCATCACAGAGTGCCAGTCTGCCTTCTTCCAGTACATTCATAGATGGATAACCATGCTGAATTTCACCGTGCTGACTGAAGATGGTTGGGAAACTGACCATGGCTCCGTAAGAGTGGGCAATGCCGCTTACCTGACCTGCAACATATTTTTCTGTCACACCCGGACGTACGAGCTTCATCGCTGTGGTATGCATCTTGTATCCGATGACAGCAGCACGCTCCAATTCCTCGATTTCTTCCTGGGTCTTAGTTGAACGCATCTTCACAACAGCCTTGATGAGGTCCATGCTGGCCTCTTCTTTCTGCTGGTTAGGATGGATGCCCAGAAGGTCGAATACCTGCAGCTTGATGTCGTAGCGGTAAGGTGGCAGGAAATGAATCTTGCGCTTCTTCGACATGGCGTCGTTGCAGATAGTCTTGAGTGTTTTCATAGGTGCTGAGTTGTGAACGCCTACCTGTGCTGCAAGATCATGAACACTGTCAACGCTTCCGTACCATACGATGTCTACGAGGTCGATGTCGTCCCCAATCAGGGTTTCAATATCGTTGTCTATATCTATCACACCTACCAGACCGTCGCGCTGCAATCCGAAATAATAGAGGAATGTCGAGTCCTGACGGAAAGGGTAATATCCGTTATTAGGGAAATTACATGGTGAATTGTTGTTTCCGAAAAGTATAATTACGCCGCTTTTCACAAGCTTCTTCAACTCCTGTCTGCGGCTGATGTAAGTCTCTTTGCTGAACATATTTTTAGTATTTTACATTATTTTGCTTGCAAAGTTAGCAATTATTTCCCAAAAAATACGTATCTTTGCAAGCAAAATTGAATAAAACGCGTAAATTTATAAATAATTAATATAAAAACGGCTTTTCGCTAGACAAAATGTAAGAAAATTGTCTATGCTGCGAGCAAAATATAATTATTTTCAGAATTTTAAAAGCAGAGAGTGTGTTATGAAATTGAATTTGAAAACAACAGGTTTGGTTCTTGAGGGAGGAGGCATGCGAGGGGTCTTCACTAGTGGGGTACTGGATGCCTTCATGAAGTATGATGTGTACTTTCCTTATACGGTGGCGGTATCGGCTGGAGCCTGCAATGGCATGTCGTATGTGAGCCGTCAGCCTCGCCGTGCCCGAATTTCAAACATCGATTATTTGGCGCGTTATCAGTATATAGGTATCCGACACCTTGTAACCCAGGGATGCATTTTCGATCGTGAGTTGCTATATGATAAGTTTCCGAATCAGTTGCTTCCTTATGATTTCGACACCTATTTTAAATATGCCGATGGTTTCGAGATGGTTACTACCAATTGTCTTACGGGCAAGGCTATGTATCTTTCCGAGAATCATGACAGGCAGCGTGCACTGGATGTTGTGCGTGCTTCCAGCAGTTTGCCATATGTGAGCAAGATTGTGGAAGTGGATGGCATTCCGATGTTGGATGGTGGTATTGCGGACAGTATTCCGGTACAGCACGCCATTGACATGGGGTGGCAACACAATGTGGTTGTCCTGACTCGCAACAAAGGATGGCGTGATATGGGCAAAGACCATAAGATACCTTATTTATATAAGAACTATCCTCGCCTGCGTGTGGCTCTGAGTCACCGTCATCGGGCTTATAACGAACAGATCCAGCTTGTAGATGATCTGGAGGCTGCGGGTAAGATTACCTGTATCCGTCCAATCCGTCCGTTGGAAGTTGGCAGAATAGAGAAGGATACCGATAAACTGGAACGCCTCTACGAAGAAGGTTTCATGCTGGGTGAGGCTTTCTGCGAAAAATGCGTAGAAAAAGAATAATATTAATAAGGTGTAGTTGATAAATAAGGTGTAGAGTTTTAGTATATGGCTTGAGAATGAGTAGAACGGTGATTTTTAGGAACGGATTACACCGTGCCTAAAAATCACCGTTCTGGGTATGATAGTAATCAGCAATGATTTCTTCTTATTTCAGCAGGTCAGGGCGCAGGCGCTTGGTTCTTTCCATGGCCTGGTCGAATTCCCACTGGCGAATCTTGGCTTCGTTGCCACTGAGCAGAATCTCCGGAACCTTCCATCCCTTGTAGTCGGCAGGACGGGTGTAGATAGGGGCAGCAAGAATGTCGTCCTGGAAACAGTCGGAAAGTGCACTCTGTTCGTCGCTGATAACACCCGGAACCAGTCGGATGACGGCATCTGAGATGATGGCTGCAGCAAGTTCGCCACCCGTCAGCACATAATCACCTACACTGATTTCTCGGGTAATGAGATGGTCGCGCACACGCTGGTCAATACCCTTGTAGTGACCGCAGAGGATGATGAGGTTACCCTGCATCGACATTTCGTTGGCTATCTTCTGATTGAAAGTTTCACCATCTGGCGAAACATAAATCACGTCATCATACTCGCGCTCTGCCTTCAGCGCAGCAATGCAGCGGTCTATTGGTTCACATTGCATCACCATGCCGGCACTTCCGCCGTATGGATAGTCGTCCACACGCTTCCATTTATCTAATGTGTAGTCACGCAGGTTGTGCAGATGAATCTCCGCTAGACCCTTCTTCTGCGCACGTGCCAGAATGGACTCATTGAAGAATCCCTCCAGCATCTCTGGTAATACTGTAATAATGTCTATTCTCATAACATCTGCAAAAATAATAAATAATGCGGAGAGTACCAAAAATTTTTGCTTTTTCTTTCATTTTAACTCCTCTTTTCTTCACTTTCCTTTCTTTTTTTCTCTGTTTTCCTGCCTTTCCGTAGCCATTCTTGTCTTTTCATATCATAATCCTGTTTTTCCGGAAAAAGAGAGTGATTAACGTATAAATATGCAACAAAATTATCAAAAAATAGAAAAATCATATCAAAATGATAAATTTTCGATAAAACATGCTACTATTTGTAGAAAAAGTTGTATTTTTGCAAACAGAATAGCTCGAAAGAGTGTATAATTAATTAAAATTGTGAACAAGATGATATTGGACATTGAAATGCTGAGAAGCTTTTACGCTTCGTATTCGGAAAGTGTAGCCCAGGCTAAGGCTACAGTGAAACGACCTCTTACTTATGCCGAGAAGGTGCTCTTTGCACATCTTTTCGACCCAACTCAGTTGCGACCATATAAAAGAGGTGTAGAATATGTTGACTTCCGACCTAATCGCGTGGCGATGCAGGATGCGACTGCGCAAATGGCACTCTTGCAGTTCATGAATGCGGGTAAGGACAAGGTGGCCGTACCTGCTTCCGTACATTGTGATCACTTGATTCGTGCCGATGTGGGTGCTACGCAAGATCTTCCTGAGGCTTGCAAGACTAATAAGGAGGTTTACGACTTCCTGAAGTCTGTTTCTCAGAAATACCATATCGGTTTCTGGGGACCAGGTGCCGGAATCATCCATCAGGTAGTGCTCGAAAACTATGCATTCCCTGGAGGTATGATGGTGGGTACCGATTCTCATACTCCTAATGCCGGCGGTCTCGGCATGGTGGCAGTAGGTGTAGGTGGTGCTGATGCCGTAGATGTGTTGACCGGTCAGCCTTGGGAACTCAAGATGCCACGTCTCATTGGTGTGCATCTCACAGGTAAACTCTCAGGCTGGGCCACTCCTAAGGATGTGATTCTCGAAATCCTCGGCATCCTTACCGTAAAGGGCGGAACCAATGCCATCCTCGAATACTTCGGCGAGGGATTGGACAGCATCTCTACCACCGGCAAGGCTACCATCTGTAACATGGGAGCCGAATTGGGTGCCACATGCTCTATCTTCCCATTCGACCAGAATGCCAGCGAGTATCTCCGCAAGACAGGCCGTGAAGAAATTGCATCTCTCGCACAGATGAATGCAGCCGAACTCCGTGCTGATGATGAGGTGTTGGCAGATCCGTCTGCTTTCTACGACCAGATTGTTGAAATCGACCTTTCTAAGGTTGAACCTCATCTTAACGGTCCGTTCACTCCAGATGCAGCCACACCAATCTCTCATATGAAGGCAAAAGGTCCTGCCAACGATTATCCGATGGTAGTAGAAGTAGGATTGGTAGGTAGCTGTACCAACTCTTCTTATCAGGACTTGGCCCGTGCTGCCAGCATTGCCCGTCAGGCTTATGAGAAAGGTATTGAGGTGAAGGGACAGCTTATCATCAACCCGGGTTCAGAGCAGATTCGCTATACAGCCGAGCGTGATGGCATCCTTGATGATTTCAAGAAGATTGGAGCCCTCATCATGACCAATGCTTGCGGTCCTTGCATCGGACAGTGGAAGCGTCATACCGACGATAATACGCGCAAGAATGCCATTGTTACCTCTTTCAACCGAAACTTCCGCCGCCGTGCTGATGGTAACCCTAATACGTTTGCCTTCATCGGCAGTCCAGAGCTCACCGTGGCTCTCACCATTGCGGGCCGTCTCGACTTCAATCCGGCTACAGATACCTTGCTGGATAAGGATGGCAACAGCGTGATGCTCGATGCGCCTACAGGTTTCACCTTCCCACCTAAGGGCTTTGCCGTAGAGGATAAGGGATTCATTGCCCCAAGCGAAGAAAATGCCAATGTAGAGGTAGTCATTTCGCCTGACAGCAACCGACTCCAGAAACTTGCTCCGTTTGCTCCATGGGATGGAAAAGACCTGACAGATATGCCGCTTCTTATCAAAACCGAGGGCAAATGTACCACCGACCACATCTCTATGGCGGGTCCTTGGCTGAAGTTCCGTGGACATTTGCAGAACATCTCCGACAACCTTTTAATGGGTGCCGTTAATGCCTTTAACGGTGAGAGCAATAAGGTGAAGAATCAGTTGGATGGTGCTTATGTCGAGGTTTCTACCGCTGCCAAGGCTTACAAGGCAAAAGGCATCAGCAGCATCGTGGTGGCAGAGGATAACTATGGTGAAGGTTCTTCCCGTGAGCATGCAGCTATGGAGCCTCGTTTCCTCAACGTGAAGGTGATTCTCGCCAAGAGTTTCGCCCGCATCCACGAAACCAACCTGAAGAAGCAGGGTATGCTTGCCCTCACATTCTGCAACAAGGATGATTATAATAAGGTGCAGGAGGACGACCGCATCTCTTTGACAGGTTTGAAGGAGTTTGCTCCAGGTTCTAAACTCACCGTCACCCTGAAGCACAAGGATGGTTCTGAGGATAGTTTCGAGGTTGAGCATACTTATAATGATACACAGATTGCATGGTTTAAGGCTGGTTCTGCATTGAACTTTGCTGCAAAGAAATAATAGTTGTAGCCATGCAGCTAAAAAAGTAACAGTTATGAATAAAGAATATTTAATATATAAATTAAGCGATGAGGTAAAAAACTCATGCAAGATTGATAAGGATGCATTCAAGAAGTTCAATGTGAAGCGTGGACTTCGTAATGAGGATGGCTCTGGTGTGTTGGTCGGACTGACCAATATCGGTAATGTAGTGGGTTATGAGCGCGATGCAGAAGGTAAGTTGACCCCTACAGAAGGTAAACTTTATTATCGTGGTTATGAACTTGATGACCTGGTAACTCCTCTCTTGAAGGAGAAGCGCTTCGGATTCGAGGAAGTAGCCTTCCTGCTGCTCTCGGGCCAGTTGCCTGATAAGGAGGAATTGGATGCTTTCAGAGAACTCCTGAACGATAATATGCCGCTTGATCATCGTACGATTACCCATATCATCGAGCTGGAAGGCAGCAACATCATGAACATCCTGGCCCGTTGTGTGCTCGAAATGTACACCTTCGATCCGAATCCGGATGACATCAGCCGTGACAATCTGATGCGCCAGAGTATTGAGTTGATTGCCAAGTTCCCAACCATCATTGCTTATGCATACAATATCTACCGTCACTCTGTTCAGGGTAGAAGTCTACATATTCGTCATCCTCGTGAGAATCTCTCTATTGCAGAGAACTTTCTTTATATGATGAAGCATGAAAACTATTCCGAACTGGATGCCCGTATGCTCGACCTTCTCCTGATTATCCAGGCAGAACATGGTGGTGGTAACAACTCAACCTTTACAGTACGTGTAACATCTTCTACCCGTACAGATACTTACAGTTCTATTGCTGCTGGTATCGGTAGTTTAAAGGGTCCTTTGCATGGTGGTGCCAATATCAAGGTTATCAATATGTTCCACCACTTGAAAGAAGCTATCAAGGATTGGGGTAATGTAACTGAACTTGATACTTACCTTAAGCGAATGCTCAACAAGGAGGCTTATGACAAGACAGGTCTCATTTATGGTATCGGTCATGCGGTCTATACTTTGAGTGACCCACGTGCCGTTGAACTGAAGCGCCTGGCAGGTGAACTTGCCAAGGAAAAGGGTAGAGAAGACGAGTATAATTTCCTGAAGTTGATAGAGCAGGAAGGTATCAAATGTCTGCAGGAACACCGTGGAGGCAGCAAGCCAGCGTGTGCAAATCTTGATTTCTACAGTGGCTTTATCTATGAAATGATTGGCTTGCCACAGGAAATCTATACACCTATTTTCGCCATGGCACGTATCGTGGGTTGGACAGCCCATCGTATTGAAGAACTCAATTTCGAAGGCCGTCGTATTATCCGTCCTGCATATAAGAATATTCTTGGCGAACTGGAGTATAAGCCACTTAATGAGAGATAAAATTCCTCTTTGTTATTATACAAGAAAGGCAATGCCCGTCGTTGGGTGTTGCCTTTTCCTGTCTATATACAAGCAGGCTATTGTCAAGTGATGCAGTGAAGTTTTTGTTTTGACCATTAGAATTAATATACGTTAAATATTCAAAGTAGTATGTTGTAATTTTGGAGAAATGAATAATTATTCTTATCTTTGTAGCCGAAAAGTATAAAGAAAAGTATAAGTATTGAAGTTTTAACCGTCTAGTTTTAAGACAAAACAGTAAATGGATTGCATGGAAAAAGAATTTGAAGATTACTGGAATAAGCACCAGAAAAGATTAATCTTGAATGCTCCAAAAGCATTACGCGATGAATATTTCGAATCAACCAAGCTTGACAGCCCGATAGATTGGGTCTGTTTTATCCTGCCTGTGGCTTTGGGCATTGGCCTCCAGCCAATTTTGGATATTCAGAGTGAGATTCTCTCTTGGGCAGTAGTATTGCTTATTGTGGTAGTTTGTTTTGCTGTGATGCAGCTGGTTAAGCCTATGTTGCAGAAAAAGAAATCTACCATACAAGTGGTCAAGAGCATTAAAGCTTTTTATTATGAAGTATACAAGAAAAATGGTTTAAAGAAATTAGAGCCTTGGAATTAGATTCCAAGGCTTTTTT
>CAVHWE010000103.1:0-8307 GCA_963639495.1 bacterium
CGGCTTCAGGAGTGTTTCGGAATGACATCAACTCCCACTGTCGATGCTGGCAAACGGCCTCTTCTGCTTGAGTTGTTATCTCCCGGTTTCAAGCCCGTTCAGCTTACTCAGGATCTCGCAAGTTTTTGGCAAGGCACTTATTTCGAAGTCCGTAAGGAACTGAAGCGCCGATACCCTAAGCATTTCTGGCCGGAGAATCCGTTAGAGAGTCAGGCCGTGAGAGGCGTCAAACGGTGATAAGATGAGTCAAATGCAAGAAGATTCGTCACTTGGCGATAAGATATCGTCAAGTGACAATATGAAAGAAGCCAAAAACTGTTTTGGGTCCTAAGAAAAATAAAAAAATAAAAAGGTCGCTCCCCTATCTGGGTAGCGACCTTTACCTTTATATTTGAATTTTGATGTAATCTAAATTCAACGATGCTCATCTGCAAGGAAATTAATCCTTGAAGAAATCCTTAACAGCCTCGTTTGGTACCATCTTCTCATCGAAAACGTATGCACCAGTCTTAGGGCTCTTAACCATCTTGATAACCTTTGTATATGCGCGACCATCCATGTTACCTTCGTGGAGGGTAGCGACCGCTTTCTTTGCCATAGTCTATTTAAATTGATAAAATTATTAAACTTGTAAGCTAAGCTTACTTAATCTCCTTGTGAAGAGTCATCTTCTTAAGGATTGGGTTGTACTTCATCAACTCAAGACGCTCAGGAGTGTTCTTACGATTCTTTGTAGTCACGTAACGGCTTGTACCTGGCATACCACTGTTCTTGTGTTCAGTGCACTCGAGGATAACCTGTACTCTATTACCTTTTGCTTTCTTTGCCATGATATTTATTCTCCTATAACTTTAATGTCCTTCCAATCTACGTAGCCCTTCTTTACTGCCTGATTCAAAGCAGCATCGAGACCTACCTTATTAATAAGACGAAGACCAGCAGCACTGATCTTGAGGCTGATCCAGCAACCCTCTTCTACATAGTAGAATTTCTTGCTGAAGAGGTTAACGTCAAAGCTTCTCTTTGTACGGTGCTTTGAGTGAGACACATTGCAACCTAACTGTGCCTTCTTACCTGTAATTTGACAAATCTTAGACATTTCTATCTTTAATTTTGTAATTCGTTAATTGATACCTATTCCAAACAGAGTGCAAAATTACAAAATAATTTGGTAATAACAAAATAATCCCTAAAAGAACGCTGTCTTTTAAGGATTATTAATATTTAGTAGCCTTAAATTAGCAATTAAGCCTCTTTTTTAAGTTCTTCAGCATGTTCTTTCAAAAATTCGAGCATGCCTTTAAGCGCTGTATTTGTGGCAATTGCAAGGTTGATGTCGCGTCCGAAATCTTCGGTGAGTTTTACCACGCGAACATCGTTCTTATCGCCATAACCTACATAGATTGTGCCCACAGGAATGGC
The DNA here is from genome assembly GCA_963639495.1 of bacterium. Taxonomy (GTDB): domain Bacteria; phylum Bacteroidota; class Bacteroidia; order Bacteroidales; family Bacteroidaceae; genus Prevotella. Next base: position 1,423 of record CAVHWE010000103.1, read on the forward strand.
TGGAGTTCCACCCGTTGGACCAGCCACACCCGTTGCTGAAATGGCGAAGTCTACATTCAGGGTCTTGATTGTGCCGAGCACCATCTCCCTAGCCACTTCCTCGCAAACGGCAGTCTGCTCCTCCAGAACCTCATGGCTCACGCCCAAAAGATTCTCCTTTACCTCGTTGGTGTAGCTTACTACACCACCCTTGAAGTAATTGCTGGCACCTGGCACAGAAATCAGCGCCTCGGCGATACGACCGCCTGTGCAGCTCTCTGCTGTGCCTACTGTCTTGTCACTATTGTAGAGCATCTCCTGGATGCCCTTGCTCAATATCTTTGTTTCAAATTCCATATTTCTTACTTAAATGTTACTTTACTATAGGCTGGCAAGTCGATGGTTGCAAACTCACCATCACGATACTTGAAGGTTCCCACGCAGCCTATCATCGCCGCATTATCGGTAGTATAGCTGAACTTTGGGATGTAGATAGTCCAGCCGAAGCGCTTGGCATGATCGCGGAAAGCATTGCGCAAGCCATTATTGGCGCTCACACCTCCAGCTACAGCCACATGCTTGATACCGGTCTGCTTGACAGCCATGCGGAGTTTCTTCATCAGAATATCAACGATGGTAAACTCTATGCTGGCAGCCAGATCGTACTTGTTCTTCTCAACAAAATCAGGATCAGCAGCCACCCATTTGCGCAAGCTGTAGAGGAAACTTGTCTTGAAGCCTGAGAAACTGTAGTTCAAACCCGGAATATGAGGCTCAGAGAAACTGAAAGCCTTCGGATTGCCCTGACGTGCATACTTATCTACGACAGGACCACCAGGATAGCCCCACTCCAGCACCTTGGCGCACTTGTCAATAGCCTCGCCAGCCGCATCATCGATGGTCTGTCCCAGCACTTCCATATCGTTGTAGGCATTCACCTTTACGATCTGCGAATTTCCACCGCTCACGAGAAGACAGATGAACGGGAATGGAGGTGCACTCTGGTCATCATCGCTCTCCTTGATGAAATGAGCCATCACATGACCCTGCAGATGGTTTACATCAATCATCGGAATATTGAGCGAACGGGCGAATCCCTTGGCAAAGCTTACACCCACGAGAAGCGAGCCCATCAGACCCGGACCACGGGTGAAGGCTACGGCAGAAAGATCTTCCTTCTTGATGCCGGCACGCGCGATGGCCTGGTCAACGACAGGAACCACATTCTGCTGGTGGGCACGGGAAGCCAACTCCGGAACAACACCGCCGTAAGCCTTGTGAACCTCCTGAGAGGCGGTTACATTGCTCAGCAGCACACCATTCTTGAGCACTGCGGCAGAGGTATCGTCGCAGCTGCTCTCTATACCTAATATATATATATCCTTCATTTCTTAACATTTAACGTTAATATGTCAAAATCTCCACACCTGTCTCTGTCATCACAAGCGTGTGCTCCCACTGCGCAGATGGCTTCTCATCACCGGTGATTACTTCCCATCCGTACGGATCGTCCGCATCGAGGAAAACCTGCCAGGTGCCCATGTTGATCATTGGCTCGATGGTGAATACCATGCCCGGAACGAGCAGCATGCCAGTGCCTCTATGACCATAGTGAAGAACCTCAGGCTCTTCATGGAACTGGCAACCTACGCCATGACCGCAAAGATCGCGAACCACACCATAACCATACTTCTTGCAATGCTTCTCGATAGCATGACCGATATCACCTACAAACGAGTAAGGCTTGGCAACCTCCATACCGATTTCCAGACATTCCTTGGCTACGCGAACCAGCTGCTCCTTTTCAGGAGTAGTCTTGCCGCCAACGATGAACATACGGCTGGCGTCAGCGTAATAGCCATCTACGATGGTTGTCATGTCCACATTGATGATATCGCCCTCTTCGAGCACATCCTCTTCCTTTGGAATACCATGGCAAACCACTTCGTTGATAGAGGTACAAACGCTCTTAGGATAGCCTTCGTAATTGAGACACGCAGGAATGGCATTATGATCCTTACAATACTGCATGCAGAGATCATCAATCTCCTGGGTGTTGATTCCCGGACGGATCATCTCGGCTACCGCATCAAGACAACCGGTGTTTACGACACCACTCTTGCGGATGCCTTCTATCTGTTCTGGAGTTTTAATCAAGTCACGGGTAGGAACAAGTTTACCCTTGTTTTCCCAAAACATCACCTGCTTGTCGAGCTCTGTAAGAGGCTGACCTGGCAAGCAATGCCATCTTTTCTTCTTAATCATTGTATTATGTATTTAATATTTGCGACTGCAAAAGTACATTTTTTATTGCAGAGCACAAAATAAAATGGCAATTATTTGCATTTTAGTGCAAATAATCACCACAAATAATTACTTCAAATGCTCGTAAATCTTATCGCACCAGTCTTCTCCATTCTGCGGACAATAAGTAAACAGTCCCAGTTCAGAGGCAGCACAGCAGTTACGGGGACCATCATCAATAAACAGACACTCCTCTGGCATAATCTTCTCCTGAGAAAGGACATAACGGAAGAAATTCTCATCCGGCTTCATATACTTTGCCTCATAGGAACGGTACATCGCATCGAAATAATCGCCGATAGGATGACCGTCGCCGGAGAATGCCTCGCTGTCTACCCAGGCTGATACATAAGGGTTGGTATTGCTGAGCAAGATTACACGGTAGCCCTGCTTCTTAAGATTGCGGAGAGTAACCAGATTGCGTTCTGGAATTTCCTTCATGTAACCCAGCCAGCAATGCTGCAGTTCCTCGAAGGTTACCTCGCGGCCAATCTTCTTGCACACTTCCCGACGGTATTCCTCCTCGGAAATCTTGCCCTCTTCCAGCTGGCCGTTTAAGCCAACCTGTTTATAAGGGTCCATCTTCTCCGCAAACTCCTTCATACCCAACTCAATGAAACGTTTGCCTGCCTCATTCTCGTCGAGGGTGATGATGACACCACCCATATCAAAAATCACAGTTTTAATCATATAATTATCCTAAAAACGTTGTATTCTTTATCTTGTCAGAACAGCTCCAGCTTGTTCTTTCTAGCCTCTGAGAGCGAGGCTATCTTAGCCTGCTCTTCGTGATAGTCCTGGCGAAGTTTCTCGTAGCGTTCCTTCAGTTCCGCCTCAAACTTAGGACATTCTGCCTCGTTGAGGAAGCGGGCACAGATTCCGGCATTGAGCGATGCGTCCTTCACCCAGATGACCGGTCCGTCATATTCAGGCGCAATCTTCAGAGCCACATGCAGTTCGCTCGTCGTTGCCCCACCTACCATGATAGGAATGCGCAAACCAGCTTTCTGCATTTCTCGGGCCACATGAACCATTTCTTCAAGCGAAGGGGTGATAAGTCCGCTCAAACCGATTGCATCTACCTTTTCATCGATAGCTTTCTGTACAATCTGTTCGGCTGGAACCATCACACCTAAGTCGATAATTTCGTAATTGTTACATGACATAACCACGCAGACGATGTTCTTTCCGATATCATGAACATCGCCCTTCACAGTTGCCATCAGAATCTTTCCGGCAGTTGTTGCTCCACCCTGTTTTTCTGCCTCGATATGAGGCTGAAGGATAGAAACTGCCGATTTCATCGTGCGAGCCGTCTTGACAACCTGCGGCAAGAACATTTCGCCTTTTCCGAAAAGTTCGCCTACCAGGTTCATGCCGTCCATCAGAGGACCCTCAATTACGTTTACTGCATGAGGATATTTGGCAAGTGCTTCGTCAATATCCTGCTGCAGGAAATCGGTGATTCCCTTGCGCAGCGCATACTTCAGACGTTCTTCCACACTCTCCTTTCGCCATTCAGGAGCAGCCGGTTTCTTGGGAGCAACACCGCCTGCCTTAGCTGCAGCCTTGGCAGCATCAGCCTGGGCTTTTATCTCTGCCGCAAGCTCGATAAGTTCGTCAGCTGCGCCTTTTCTCCTATTCAGCACCACATCCTCGATGAGATGGAGCTGTTCTTCAGGAATTTTATTGTAATCCATTCTGGCTTTGGCATTTACAATACCAAAGTCCATACCTACTTGCTGGGCATGATGCAGAAAAACACAATGGATAGCCTCACGGATATAAGTATTGCCACGGAATGAGAACGAGAGGTTACTGACACCTCCGCTGACATGTGCGCCAGGCAGATTCTGATGAATCCACTCCGTTGCGCGGATGAACTCAACAGCATAATTATCATGCTCCTCCATACCGGTAGCTATGGCAAGTACGTTCGGGTCGAAGATGATATCGAGCGGATTCATGCCCAACTTGTCTACCAGAAGATGATAAGCACGTTCTGCTATCTCGATGCGGCGCTCGAAAGTGGTAGCCTGTCCTACTTCATCAAAACACATCACAACAACGGCCGCACCATAGCGCAACACATCGCGGGCATGAGAAAGGAATACTTCCTCACCCTCCTTCAAACTGATGGAATTGACAATACACTTGCCCTGGCAGCACTTCAAGCCAGCCACTATGACGTCCCATTTGGAAGAGTCGATCATCACCGGAACCTTCGCAATGTCTGGTTCGGCTGCAATCATATTCAGGAAATTAACCATCTCGGCTTTCGCATCGAGCAAACCATCGTCCATATTCACGTCAACGACAGCCGCTCCATCAGCCACTTGCTTTCTGGCAATACCGATGGCTTCTTCATAATTCTTTTCGTTAATCAAACGCAGGAACTTCCTGCTACCAGCTACGTTACAGCGTTCGCCAACGTTGACAAACCGACTGGCGTCAACCGGCAAATGTACGGAATCATCGACCTGCAGAAGGTCTAATCCCGAGAGCCACATATACTTAGGTTTCTCCACCACCTGGTGCGGCTTCTTACCCTCAGCTATACGGGCGTAATGAGCGATGAATTCAGGACTTGTACCGCAGCATCCGCCTATGATGTTCACGATGCCTTCATCGATGAATTCGGCTATTTGCGGAGCCATCGATTCGGCTGTCTCGTCATATTCGCCCATCTCGTTAGGTAAACCGGCATTAGGATGCGCACTAATATAATAAGGTGCAACCTGAGCCATGTGTTCGATGAAAGGCTTCATCTGAGGAGCACCAAAGGCACAGTTCATGCCGACAGAGAAGATAGGATAAGGAGAAAGCGAAGCTAGGAAAGCATCTACAGTCTGACCGCTGAGCGTTCTGCCCGCCAGATCACTCACCGTAAGACTGATCATGACAGGCAACTCTACTCCATGTTTCTTCATCATGGTGAGCGCTGCATCTATCATCGCCTTGCAGTTGAGTGTATCAAAGATGGTTTCGATGAGAATCACGTCAGCACCGCCTTCGATAAGTCCGTCCACCTGTTCGCATACATCGGTGAAAAGCTCATCGTAGGTAATCTCGCGGGCGGCAGGATTGCTGACGTCCGGACTCATGGAACATGTCTTGTTGGTTGGTCCCACATCTCCTGCAACGAAGCGTGGTTTATCAGGCGTAGAAAACTTATCGCATTCGATACGTGCCAGTCGGGCACCCTCGAAAGCCATTTCGCGGGCGCAGTTCTCCAGGTGATAATCAGCCTGCGAAATGCGCTGGCACGAAAAAGTATTCGCGGTAATAATATCGGCGCCAGCCTCCAGGTAGCGTCGGTAAATATCAGATATCACATCAGGACGAGTAATGTTGAGCATGTCGTTGTTGCCTTTCATCATACCCGGCAAATCGCGGAACCGCTCTCCTCTGAAGTCTTCTTCTGTAAGATTATACTTCTGAATCTCAGTACCCATGGCACCATCGAGAATCAGAATCTTCTCCTTTACAATCTCTCTTAAATTCTTCATTGTCTAAAAGTGCTTGATTGCTCTATCCATCTCTCTTCTGTCTTCCTTTTCTTTCAGAGTCTGGCGCTTGTCATACTCCTTCTTTCCCTTACAGAGGGCTATATCCACCTTGGCTCTACCGTGATTATCGATAAAGATGAGGGTTGGAACAATGGTGAAACCAGGCTGCTTGCTGTCCTCTTCAAGACGGCGCAATTCGCGCTTGGTGAGAAGAAGCTTGCGGTCGCGGCGAGCCTCATGATTGCTGAAAGAACCATAAAAGTAAGGAGAGATGTTCATTCCCTTGACCCAAAGTTCGCCCTGATAGAAATCGCAATAACAATCTACCAGCGAAGCCTTTCCGCCACGGATTGACTTTATCTCTGTACCCGTAAGCACAATGCCTGCGGTATAAGTATCAACGAAGAAGTACTCGAACGAAGCCTTCTTGTTGCGTATCTGTATCGGACTCTTCTTACGGAGTTCCTGTTCTTGCTTGTTCATATATATAATAATGTATTATAAGTTTATAGTTTGACAATTTCGCAGAAATTGTCGATATGATCATCGATGTAGAAGGCAACCTTGCTGGTCCACTCTTCTTCGTTCTCAACGAACTCATCGTCAAAATCATCAAACTCAGGAAATTTTTCGTAGAGCGCCATAAACTCCTCATCGGTCAGATCGCGCTCAATCTCCTCATGGTTTGTTTTATACAGAAAATGACTCTTCTTGATGAGTTTGGCGAGATCTGTCAATCCCCAGTTTTTAAACGCCTTGTCGGTAGGGTTCTTCCAGAGGAAAGCACCATAACCGTTATGTATGAGCTGAACCATTCCGCCATCCATCATCTCCTCATGCAGGATATCCCAAGCCAGAAGAGTAATCTGGTCGCTGTTGAGCTGCGCCATGGTTTCGGCAGTCAGTTCACCACCAATCGCTTCGCGGATAGCGTCCACGAAAGCCTTTACAAATTCATCCATGCCTGCCTCGGCAGCATGCTGAAGCTTGGCATCGTTTATCTTTACTTCGATCATAATCTACAAAATTGCAATTTTCAGTTTGCAAAGATACATGAAATTGTGCATAAACCCAAGAAAAAATCTAAATATTA
>CAVHWE010000104.1:0-8249 GCA_963639495.1 bacterium
GTTGGCTTGGCCTTCTTCTTCTCTTTCTTTTCTTCTGTGGTGGCTGTACCGTTGGCAGATTCGCTTTCAGTCTTCTTGGCAGGAACTTCGCGGATGATAGGGTTGCCTTCGTCATCGAGAACGATCTCTTCCTGGAAGGCGGTACTGTCTACCTTGGTGGTATCTACCTTTGGCTTTGGTGCATAGCTTGCACAGATGTACATATCGCGGGTGATATCGCTGTCCTGTGGCTTGTCAAACTTGCCGTGATACTGCTGGAAGGCTGGGTCGCCAAAGACACTCTGGAGGAAGTAACCGCACACAGGAAGAGCGGTTCTCGAACCCTGACCCAATGCTCCGGTGCGGAAGTGGAGACAGCGGTATTCGCCTCCTACCCAGGCACCAACTACGAGCTTAGGGCTCACACACATGAACCAGGCATCGGAGTGGTTGTTGGTGGTACCAGTCTTGCCACCGAACTCGGTATCACGGTAGTTGCCTACATAGCCCCAGAGACTCTGGGATGTACCTCCCGGCTCCTTCATACCGCCCTGTAAGAGCTGCTGCATGAGGAAGGCACTCTTGTAAGGTATCACCTGCTCTGAATCGGTAGGACCCTCGTAAACCACCTTACCGTCGTGGTCTACAATCTTGGTAACCAATACCGGGTCGTGGTGCTTGCCATTGTTGGCAATGGTGCTGTAGGCGCATGCCATCTCCAGGAGGTTGACATCGCTGGAACCGAGGGCGAGAGAAGGGGTGTCATCCAGCGGACTGTTGATACCCATCTTCTTGGCTGTCTCGATGATGCGCTTGATGCCCATCTCCTGTCCTAATCTTACAGCCACAGAGTTGATACTCTTGGCAAAGGCACTCTTCAATGGGATGCTGTCGCCCGAGAACGAACCATTGGCATTGGATGGACGCCAGATGGTCATTTCGTGCTTCTTCTTATCGTATACCTCCATAGAGATATATTCGTCGCGACGCTTGTCACAAGGGGTTAAACCCTGATTCATCGCCTCGGTATAAACAAAGAGCTTGAAGGTAGAACCAGGCTGGCGCTCGGCTGTTACCTTGTCATACTTCCAGTGGTCGAAGTCGATATCGCCCACCCATGCCTTTACTGCTCCGGTCTGTGGCTCCATGGCTACAAAGGCGCAGTGCATGAAGGTGGTCATATACTTGATGGAGTCTTCTGATGTCATGTTCATCGTGATGCTGCCCTTGTCATAATCGAATACCTTAACCGGGTGAACCCACTCCTTATAGTAATAGTTTACTGAGTCGGGATTGTTAGGGAAGCGGGCTATCAATGCCTTGTAGAATGGCTGGCGCTCGGCGATGCCCTGGATGAAGTTTGGTATCACGTTGTGGTTCTCATCCTGCCAAGGATCCTGACCCATCCAGTTGCCTTTGCCTGCCTGGGTACGGCGGATGCTCCAGTGGTTGTTGAAGTTCTGCTGTACCTGTTTCATCTGCTTGCGGGCTGCATCTTCTGCATACTTCTGCATGCGGGTATCGATGGTGGTATAAATCTTCAAACCGCTGGTATAGAGGTCGTAACCTTCGTCTTTACACCAGTCTTTCAGGTAGTTGGCTACTGCCTCACGGAAGTATTTAGCCTGTCCGTCGTAGTTTTCTTCTACCTTGAAATCGAGCTTGATAGGCTCGTCTTTCAGTTCATTGTATCTGTCTTTTGAGAGATCGCCATGTGTCACCATATTATATAATACGGTGTTGCGGCGTGCAAGACTGTTCTCCGGGTTGGTGCGTGGGTTGTAGTAGGTGGTAGCTTTGAGCATGCCCACGAGCACGGCAGCCTGACCGGTGGTCAACTCCTTAGGGGTGGTGTTGAAGTAGGTCTTCGCAGCGGTTTTGATACCATAGGAATTGCTACCGAAATCTACCGTATTGGCATACATGGTGATGATTTCCTTCTTGCTGAACACCGTTTCGAGTTTTACCGCGATGATCCACTCCTTGCTCTTGATGATGAGCAGGCGGAGTACAGGAATCTTGCCCAGCAAACCGGTAGAATATTGCGAACGTACACGGAACATGTTCTTCGCCAGCTGCTGTGTTATGGTAGAAGCACCGCGCCCGTTATGATGGAGGAGTGCATCCTTGGCAGCAGCAAACACACCGATAGGGTCGATACCGATATGCTTGTAGAATCGTTCATCCTCGGTATCTACCAGTGCCTTGAAGAAATCAGGTGTTACCTCATCATATTCTACCGGAGTACGGTTTTCGTTGAAATACTTGCCGATGAGCTTTCCATCAGCCGAATAGATTTCAGAGGCCTCTGAGGTCTGTGGGTCCAGGATGCCTGAGAAATAGCCAGGTGACTTGCCGAAGAGCCATAAGAAGTTGATATCTACTGCGCCCAGATACAAGATGAAGGCGACTATACAACTTGCCAAGCCAATGAGGGTCTTGGTATACCACGCTCTGCCCTGATACAATCCCTTGTACCAAGGCCAGAATGCGCGAAACTTTTGCCATAACCAGGCAAAGAGAGCTTTAATTTTATTCATATATGATGATATAATGATTTCGTTGTTTTACTCTTCGTTCTTCACTTCCTCTACATCTACATAAATCTCCTTTGAATCCTGTTTCTGCTGCTGGTTCTTCAGCCAGATTCTCTTGTTGTTGGAGACTTTAAAGGCGTTGAGAAGCTCTACTACTCCATAGATGAGCATACCCCAACCGATGATGAAAAGAGGAGCAGAGGCGATGGCTGAAGGCTTGATGATGGCGAGCAGACCCAGCAGAAGAAGGGCTGAAGGGAAGAGCCAAAAGAGAATGCCTACGCGTCCCATCTTAGCTGCTGAAGCCAGGTTGACAAACTGGGTCAGAGCGCCCAAAATCAGAATGAACGCCAGGATGAACATCAGCCAGGCGATAAACACCTGAGGCATCAGGGCAAGCAGCAATCCCAGAATAAGACTGCCTACGCTCACAAGCGGGAATTTAGGCATCATGCCCATGATAGGCTTACCATTGGAATCAGACAGAATCTGGCCCTGCATCTTCTCTGCATTGCGCTTGGCTGCCCAATAACTGGCAAGGGAGATGACACCTGAAAGGAAAAACAAAACACCGATGGCGATGGTTATCCAGGTGACAGTCTGCTCACGATATTGGATGAGCAGGACTCCTACGATGATGGCGCATACTGCGCGGAATATTGAACTGTGTATTACCTTCATACTAAAACTGATTTTGTTATTTCGGGGCAAAGTTACGAAAGAAATCCGAAACTAGCAAGAAGTTTTTTATATAAACTTAAATTATTGCTATATTTAACGCTAATTATTGCTATATTTAACGCAAATTATTTGTTGGTCTCGATAGAAAGCCGTAATTTTGTAAGCAAAATCAGAATCATGATGTCTTGGAAAGAGACTTAGTGAAAGTAAAAACTATGTCTGGAGTATAGACTTAGGAAAAGTAAAAACTCATTTTTTATATAGACGGAAAAAGTAAAGACAATGACAAAATTATATTTGGTGCGCCATGGTGAAACGGTGGATAACAAGGCGCAAATTATGCAGGGACAAACACCGGGAAAACTCAATATGAAAGGTATTGAGCAGGCTGAGGAAGTGGCCAGGAAAATGGAGGGTACGCCTATCGATGTTTTCGTATCGAGCGATCTCTATCGCAGTATACAGACCTGTGAAATTATCGCCGGCTCGCATCCCGTTGTCACCACTCCCTTGCTCAGAGAGCGCGATTGGGGCGATTTTACGGGTAAATTCATCCCTGACCTGCCGAAGGACCCAAAGGATTGGCCGGACAATATAGAGACGCTGGAAAAGATGAAATCAAGAGCCCAGAATTTCCTTACCTGGCTCAAGGTTACTTATCCTGATCAGACCGTTCTTGCTGTGGGGCATGGCATCATCAACAAGGCTATCCAGAGTGTTTATTATAAACGTCCGATGAATCAGATAGAGAAAATGGCGAATGCTGAGGTCAGAGTCCTTATTCTTTAAGTGAAGAGTGAAGAATTCAATTGCTTCGCTAATCATAAAGTTCAAAGTATCAAAAGTTCTAAGTATAATTCAAAGTATCAAAGAATATGAATAAAATTGCTCTTATTACAGGCGCAACAAGCGGTATTGGCGAAGGTTGTGCACGTCGTTTTGCCCGTGGCGGCTATAACCTGATTCTTACAGGTAGAAACACGGGAAAGTTGGAAATCCTGAAGAAAGAACTCGAGGCTGAGGGCGTTGAGGTGCTTGCCTTGGCTTTCGATGTGCGTAACCGTGAAGCTGCCAAGAAAGCGGTGGATTACATCCCTGAGGAGTGGCGCAATGTGGATGTGCTTATCAATAATGCGGGACTCGCACGTGGACTGGAACCTGAATATGAGGGCGATTTTGAGGATTGGGACCAGATGATTGATACCAATATTAAGGGACTCTTAACCATGACGCGCCTGATAGTACCTGGTATGGTGGAGCGTAATCATGGTCATGTAATCAATATAGGTAGTGTGGCGGGTGATGCTGCTTATGCGGGAGGTAATGTATACTGTGCAACAAAAGCGGCTGTAAAGGCTATTACTGACGGCTTGCGCATTGATGTGGCACATACGAAAGTGCGTGTTACCAATGTGAAACCGGGTTTGGTTGAAACAAACTTCTCTAACATCCGTTTCCATGGTGACCAGAACCGCGCAGACAACGTTTACCGCGGCATAGAGCCTCTGAACGGCGATGACGTGGCTGATGTAGCCTTCTATGCTGCAAGTGCCCCAGAACACGTGCAAATAGCTGAGGTCCTGGTTCTTGCTACGCATCAGGCTAACGGAACCGTGATACACAGAAGCTAGTTAATAGTTTACAGTTAATAGTTAATAGTTTATAGAGGCTGCGCCGTTGAGCAAGATAGTCAAAGCGGTTTATGCTATAAACTGTAAACTATTAATTATTAACTATTAATGATGTGGCAAAGCTGATTGATATCTGATTCGAATGTATCTCGATTAATCGCCTTTGCTCGCATTCCAGACTTGTAGTTATAGATGGTCTGGGTGGAGTAATGCAGCAGGGTGGCAATCTCCTGGCTGTCGGTTACACCCAGTCGCATCAGGGCAAAGATGCGAATCTCAGTAGTCAGGTCGTGCGTAGTAGGAACTTCCATTTGACATTCTGGCAGCAGGAGCTTGTTCAACTCAGTAACGAAACCCGGATACAACTCCATGAATGCCTTATCGAACCGGTTGTAGAACATCTGTGATTCCTCTTCTTCCAATTTATGGGTGTTGAGACTCTTCAGCAAATCGGCGGTCTGGTTTGCCTTGATCTTACGGCTTACCAGTTTGCGATAATCTGATAACTTGCTGATATAAGCCGCACTGATGTCCATAAAGAGACGCATGTAGGTCTCTCGCTTGATATTGGTCTCTATCAGCTGCTGGTTCAGTTCGGTGAGCTGTGCATTCATCTCTTTCTGCTTCTCGTTCTGTTCTTCAATCTCAGCCTTGTTTTTCTTCAGCCTGTTCTTCTGTCGGTTGTTGACTAAGGAGAGGATGAGGATGATGACCAGTGCTACGCTTACACCAATGAACCCCCAAAGAAAGCGGGTACGGGAGCGCTCGGCAGCCTGCTGGTTGGCTGAAGCGATGACTGGAAGGATGTTGGATATCTCTATCATGCGCAATTGGTTGTTGAAGAACTGTGCATCTTCCATCGTGTGCTGGATGTATTTGGCAGCTCTCTTACTGTTGCTTGCATCCTTTTTAAAGAGGTAGTAGGCTAGCTTTTGAAGCGCAACAGTTTCTTTGAGTTGGCACAATCCATCACTCACGGATGCCTCTACGAGAAATTCCTCGTAAAGGTCGAATTTGCCGTTTTTTTTGTAATATCTGGCTATACCATAAGCTGACATCGCATGGATACGGGATTTGGCTGGCGACATCTTCAGTGCCTTCTGATAATGGTTGAGCGATTCCTTGCTGGTAGGGTTGTTGAAATAGGCGTATTCGCCCATGAGATACTGATAGTAGGCAGATTTCTTACTGTTTTCGTTAAAACTCTGTATCAGAAGGGTCAAATAATGCTTCTTCTGGGCATGGAATTCTTCGGCGTAATCAGAGTTCTTTGCGTATGATGCCCAATAATTATAGAGCCAGGTGAAGGTGAAGTAATAGTATAGCTTCAACTGGTATGGCATCTCGTCGGGATTGAGCGATTGGAGTAAGTTTTCTGCTTTGTCATAAAACCCCCTTACCGAGAGTATGGATGCCTGGTTTATCTGGTTGCGTAAAATATAATAGGTGTTATGACATTTTTTAGCCAATTCAAGCCCCTGTTTCATATATGCGTATGCTGAGTCGTAGCGGTAAGCACTATAGGCATGATATATGCTGTCAAGAAACAGTAGTCGGGTTTGGTCGTCTTCAGCTTCATAAGCTTGCCGCTTCAGATGTTTCAATTCCTTTTCCTTGATTCCCTGATAATATTGGTCGTTTTCAATCATCTTGTCAATACGATCCAATAAAGTCTTCTCGTCCGTTTTGCCTTGAGCAGCCAATGGCATAGTAAGCAAAAGAAGTAAATATATAAGTAGTTTCATCTTTAATGTTTCTTTATAATTATAACAAAATCGTCTTTTAAATGTTATTTTCGTCCTTTTGTCCGTTTTGTGGTGCAAAGATACAAATTTCCTTTCATATAATACCATTTACTTTAGATAAAAATAGTTAATATATTAAAGCGTCTGATCCTTAAGGAGTTATCTGTTTTTTTGGTAGGCTTATTTTTTACCAAAATACTACTTAGGTATACAACTTTGAAAAAAATGATATAACTTTGCAACCGAAATCAGAAAACAGTAGTTTTTATGGTTTAATTACCACTTCAAGTCTTCTAAAAGTATTTAATGATAAAGAAAATTCCTTTTGTTGATTTAGTATGTTGATTTAAATAGGAAAACAGGTTTAGTTTATATTAGGGAAAAAAGGATTGGTAATAGACTAGGCTACTTGATGATTCAAGTTTGCCCTTAAAGGCAAAGCTTATCTATTATGTTTTAGGGAAAACCGCCATGCTTTTGTGAAAAAGTATGGCGGTCTTTGTTTAATATATGTTAGTTTCTTCTCTTTTCTTTTTTTTTTCTTTGGTCAACTCAAATTATTTTTTTACCTTTGCCACATATTTATATATAGATGAATGGATTTATATATATAGGTAGTAGGAAATAGATTTCGAAAGAAAATATCAGTTTTCTTCATGTGTAGAGGGAAATGGTAAGTAGACTTTAAAATATTATATTGAATAAAATATTAAAACAATGAATATATTAGTAACAGGCGCTAATGGGCAATTGGGACATGAAATGCAAATCTGTGCCCAAAAAAGCAATCACAAGTTTGTCTTCACCGATGTGGCTGAAGGCTATGAAAAACTGGATATCACCAATCTTGACGCTATCCGAGAAAAGGTGAGGGAGAATGATATTCAGGTAATTGTTAACTGCGCTGCTTATACCAACGTAGATAAGGCTGAAACAGATTATGATCTGGCTAATCTGCTCAACAACACTGCTGCGGGAAATTTGGCACAGGCTATGAAGGAGGTAGATGGTACTTTGATTCATGTATCTACCGACTATGTTTTTCAGGGCGACAAGAATATACCTTGCCGTGAAGATTGGGAAACGAATCCTTTGGGGGTATATGGTAAAACGAAACTTGCAGGCGAAAAGAGTATTGAAGCTACTGGATGCAAGCATATCATCATCCGTACAGCATGGCTCTACTCGCAGTGGGGTAAGAACTTCGTGAAGACCATGCAGAGTCTCACGGCAAGCCATGACACCCTAAAGGTGGTCTTCGACCAGGTGGGTACTCCAACTTACGCTGGCGACCTGGCTGCTGTCATCTCACATATCATCGAAACTGACCAGTTGGATAAGACGGGCATCTACCACTTCTCTAATGAGGGTGTCTGCTCTTGGTTTGATTTCGCTAAGATTATTTGCGAACTGAGCGGAAATACCTGCGATATACAGCCTTGCTACAGCGAGGAGTTCCCAAGTCCAGTGAAGCGTCCTCACTTCTCTGTACTTGACAAGAGTAAGCTGAAGCAGACTTTCGGATTCAAGGTGCCATACTGGACTGACAGTTTGAAGAAGTGCATCGCTGAATTGGCGGCAGCAAAATAATTATTAATTATAAATTATAAATTATTAATTGAAATGAAGAATATCATTATCACGGGCGGTGCTGGTTTCATCGGCTCACACGTAGT
>CAVHWE010000105.1:0-8028 GCA_963639495.1 bacterium
TTCTCGCTGAGGTCGTGGATGAGATACACACCGAAGTAGATGCTTCTCAACTGCTCGAAGAGGGCATCAACCGATTTGAATAAGTTTTCTCTGTCTGTTGTTTCGGTAATGATGGTATCAATCATCTTGTGGTGGCGATCAACCATGGCTTCGAATTCTACTTTCCACTGTTCATCACCCTGGAGGGCAAGTTGAGAGGTTTGCAAGAGTTTGTCCGTGATACCGCCAAGTGCGCTCACGACAACCACTACACTCTGTTTCTTAGCCTCGTTTTCAACGATACGTTTCAAGCTGAGGATGCTTTTTACGGAACCAACCGATGTTCCGCCGAATTTTAATACTTTCATATGTTCTTGAATTTTACGTTGGTAATGTAATGCCTCCCCCGAAACGACCGGGGCCGAAGCAGAACTTGAGGGCAAAAGTACGAATAATATGTCAAACTGCCAAGAATTTTAACAAAAAAGTAGCATATTGTAGATAAAAAAGCTATTTCTGTAGATAATTACAGGCTCTTCCTCTCCCTTATACCTTATTATATATATAAAAAACGTTGAAATGTTTGGGTGTTTCGGATTATTTGCTTAATTTTGCCGATGTAATTCAAAGCATTAGCAATATGGTTACAGAAGTAAATAGTAAAAATCAACTCGTTGAACGCAATTTCAAACGAAATGAGATGCTGGCTGAGTATTTCTTTGGTCTTTCAAAGATGGTATGCAGCGGTATTGGAATTGGTGCATTGTCGCCACTGTTTACAGGTGAGGCAATGGGAGTAACTAACTATGTTTGCATGGGATGCGCAGTAATAGCTGCTGCATGTTTTGCTTATGCAGGCAATTATTTATTAAAGGTAGAATTAAAAAAGAAGTAATTATGGAAATGTTGACAATACTTTTTGCAATAGCAGCAATCATTGGTGTCGGTTTGGTTATTTGGATGAAATATACTGAATCAGGTAAAAAATGGGTAGAGGGTGAATATTAATACTTTTTGAATCAAGTAATGAAATATCTTTTATTCTCAGATATCCACGGCTGTTTGCCAGCCCTGGAAAAGGTCCTCGATTTCTTCGAGGCTGAACATTGTGACATGATGTGCATCATGGGTGATATCATCAACTACGGCCCCCGCAACCGCATTCCGGAAGGAATCGACCCTAAGGGTATCGTGGAAAGACTGAATGCGCTGGCTGACAAGATTATCGCCGTGCGTGGCAACTGCGATGCGGAAGTAGACCAGATGCTCCTCGATTTCCCTATCATGGAGACCTATGCCCTGCTGGTAGACGGAGGCAAGCGCTATCTCCTGACCCACGGACATGTATATAATAAGGAGAACATGCCGAAGGGACCATACGAGGCGATGATCTACGGCCACTCCCATCTCTGGGAACTCTCTCATAACGAGAAGGGACAGGCCATCGTAAATACCGGCAGCATCACCTTCCCGAAGGGTGGAAATCCGCCAACCTTTGCAACATTGGAAGATGGCAAGTTCACCATGTATCATCTTGATACGCTGGAAGTGCTGGCTACAATGGAAGCATGAAAAAGTGAAAGTGAAAAGTGAATTGTGAATGTAATTTGAAATCCGTAATATGGAATCGGTCACTTGTCACTCGTCACTTTTATAAAACTAATCATAAAGCTCAAAGTATAAAGTATAATGATTCAAGAATACCAGATAAGAATTCTGCCCGAACAGGCAGCAAGCGAGGAAGGCATCAAGCGTTATCTCGCCAAAGAAAAGGGATTGGATGTAAGAACACTCAACCAAGTGAGGGTTTTGAAGAGAAGCATCGATGCCCGTCAGCGCACCATCTTCGTCAATCTGAAGGTGCGTGCTTATATCAACGAATTTCCGCAGGACGACCAGTATGTTCATACCGAATATCCGGATGTGAGCAGCAGACCTCGTGTTATCGTTGTGGGCGAGGGACCTGGCGGTCTCTTTGCTTCCCTGCGCCTGATAGAACTGGGTTACCGTCCTATCGTGCTGGAGCGAGGAAAGGATGTGCGCGAACGCAAGAAGGACCTCTCTAACATTACCAAGACCCAGAAGGTTGACGGCGAAAGTAACTACTGTTTCGGTGAAGGTGGAGCCGGTGCTTATAGTGACGGAAAACTCTATACCCGAAGCAAGAAAAGGGGAAATGTAGACAAGATTCTGAATGTATTCTGCCAGCATGGTGCCAATACCAATATCCTGGCAGATGCTCATCCGCATATCGGTACCGACAAGTTGCCGCGCGTTATTGAAAACATGCGCAACACCATCATCAAGTGTGGCGGCGAAGTGCATTTCCAAACCAAGATGATTCGTCTGATCCTTGAGAGTGAAGGCAAACTGGCGTCACCTGATGCCGCAGCTGGCGATAGGGTGATAGGTGTAGAAGCCGTGAATCTGGCTACGGGCGCAGAGGAAACTTATCGCGGACCGGTTATCCTGGCAACGGGCCACAGTGCCCGCGATGTATACCGTTATCTCGCTTCGGCAAAGATAGATATCGAGGCTAAGGGCATTGCCGTAGGTGTGCGTCTGGAACATCCTTCCCAGCTCATCGACCAGATTCAGTATCACAATAAGAGTGGTAGAGGAAAATATCTGCCTGCTGCAGAATATAGCTTTGTTACTCAGGTAGATGGCAGAGGTGTTTACAGCTTCTGTATGTGTCCGGGCGGTTTTGTGATTCCGGCTGCTACAGGATCGGAACAGCTCGTGGTGAACGGTATGAGTCCTAGCAACCGCGGTACTGCCTGGAGCAATTCGGGCATGGTGGTGGAAACCCATCCCGAGGATGTGGCACAGTTTGTGAAGGATCATCAGTCGGTCATCGAACAGCAGGAAATGAAGGCGCAGGAGAATGCTTCTGCCTTCACTCCTCATGATTCGCTACAGATGATGTACTTCCAGGAAATCGTGGAAAAGCAATGCTGGCAGCAGGGCAACATGAAGCAGACGGCACCGGCACAGCGTATGGCTGACTTCGTGAACAATCGCTTGAGCTATGATCTGCCAAAGAGCAGCTATGCACCAGGCTTGATTTCGAGTCCGTTGCATTTCTGGATGCCGTCTTTCGTAAGCAAGCGTCTGCAGGAAGGTTTCAAGACCTTCGGCAAGAATGCCCATGGTTTCCTGACCAACGAGGCTACGCTGATAGCGATGGAGACGAGAACCTCATCGCCTGTCCGCATCGTCCGTGACCGCGAAACCTTGCAGCATGTTCGCATCCAGGGACTCTTCCCATGTGGTGAAGGTGCTGGTTATGCAGGCGGAATCGTATCGGCTGGTGTAGACGGAGAAAGATGTGCAGAGATGTGTGCTGAATATTTGAAACAACTATAAACGAATGCCTGGAATGATGAAATACAGAAAAACGGGAAAGTTTAGACTTGGCTTCTTGGCTTTACTCCTGAGTGTGCTCTTCGTGGCGTGCAGTTCGGGGACATCAGATGCAAACAGGCAGATCAAGAGCAAGGCTGACCTGAAGGGGGCTGTGATAGGCGTGCAGCTCGGTACTACGAGCGACGGACTTGCCACAGAACTGGAAAAGAAAGGCGGTGGTACCAAGGTGGAACGGTACAACAAGGGAGCCGATGCCATCCAGGCACTCCTACAGGGCAAGATAGATTGCATGGTGACCGATGAGGCGCCAGCCAAGGCATTCCAACGGGTGAACCCATCGCTCCGTATCCTGCCCGAAACCTTCGATGCGTCCTCTTTCGCCATCTGTGTGGCTAAGGATCATGCTGAGTTGCAGAAGTCCATCAATCATGCCATCCGCATTCTGAAAGAGAATGGCGTCATCGATTCCATCGTCAACCGCCATCTGGAACGGGGCATAGCCGTGGCTTATACGCCAAAGACTTCTGATGTAAAGAAGGTGGGGCCGGAAGCGCTGCAGAAACTCGGCTTGAAGACAAGTCTCCGTTTTGCCACCAACGCTACCTTCGAGCCTTTCGAATATTACCAGAATGGCAAGATTGTGGGCATCGACGTGGATGTGGCGAATGCCATCGGCGATGTGATGGGCGTGGATGTCGAGATTCTTGATATGGAGTTTGATGCCATCATCACTTCTGTACAGGCAGGTAAGGCGGATGCGGGTATTGCCGGCATCACGGTTACTCCTGAACGGAAGAAGAATATCGGATTTACAGATTCCTATGCCGATGTGCGGCAGGTTATCATGGTGAATTCCAATGAAGTGAAAACAGCTGGTAACCAGCCGGGAGTGATAGATAAGTTTAAATCCTGCTTCATAGATGACAACCGTTATCAGTATCTGTTGCAGGGTTTGGGCAATACGCTCATCATCACCTTCTTCGCCATCATCCTTTCCGTGATACTCGGAACGCTGATAGCTATTGTCAGAGCACGTCATGAACGTAAGGGCGACTGGAAGATTCCGAACATGCTCTGCCAGCTGTACCTTACCATCATGCGAGGCACGCCAACCATGGTGCAGTTGCTCATCATCTATTATGTGGTGTTTGCATCAGCAGATGTCAATAAGATACTGGTGGCTGTCATCGCCTTCGGCTTGAACTCGGCAGCTTATATTGCCGAGGTAATCCGCTCGGGCATCATGTCGGTGGATAATGGTCAGATGGAGGCGGGTAGAAGTCTTGGTCTTTCGTATGGCAAGACGATGCGTCTCATCATCCTTCCGCAAGCCTTCAAGAATGTGCTTCCGGCTATGGGTAACGAGCTTATCACTCTGCTCAAGGAAACCTCTATCAGCGGTTATATCGGACTGGTAGACTTGACCAAGGGTTCCGACATCATCCGAAGCATTACTTACGAAGCGATGATGCCGTTGGGTGTAGTAGCCTGCCTCTATCTCGTTCTTGTTCTCGGACTGAACGCAGGAGTGAGAAGGCTGGAGAAGAGACTGAGAAAGAGCGAAAGGAAATGAGGAATCCTGAAAGGGCAAAAGCTTTAAAACAATGGATAAAATGAACGAAATAATCAAGATAGAAGGACTTCGTAAACGCTTCGGCGACAACGAGGTGCTGAAAGGCATTACCACCTCGGTGAGGAAAGGTGAGGTGGTTGCCATCATCGGTCCGTCGGGTTGTGGCAAGAGTACCTTCCTGCGTTCCATCAACCTTCTGGAAGAACCTACCGAGGGTAAAATCTTTATTGATGATATGGATATCACATCAAGCGATGTTGATATCAACCGAATGCGCCAGAGGGTGGGTATGGTATTCCAGCAGTTCAATCTCTTCCCTAATATGACCATACGCCGCAACATCATGCTGGCTCCGGTAGAATTGGGTAAGATGACAAAGGAAGAAGCTGATGAGAAAGCAACGGAACTCCTGACCCGTATCGGATTGCTGGATAAGGCCGACAGTTATCCCGACAGTCTGTCGGGCGGACAGAAACAGCGCGTAGCTATCGCCCGTGCCTTAGCGATGAATCCTGAGGTAATCCTCTTTGATGAGCCGACTTCGGCTCTCGATCCGGAAATGGTGGGAGAGGTGCTGCAGCTGATGAAGGATGTTGCTGCCGAGGGAATGACGATGGTGGTGGTGACCCACGAGATGGGATTTGCAAGAGAAGTGGCCAACCGTGTTCTCTTCTTCAGTGACGGCTATATCACGGAAGACGGAACTCCTGAGCAAATATTCAACCATCCAAAATCGCCAAGACTACAGGAGTTTCTGGGAAAAGTTCTGTAATAGTTGATAGTTAACAGTTGATAGTTAACAGTTACTTGATGACAATAAAAAAAAGATGCATTACTGGTATATTCAGCAATGCATCTTTTTTATTTGATGGTCTACAGCCTGTAAACTATTAACTATTAACAGTTTTCTTCTCAATAATCTCTTCAGCACGTTTCAGAGCCTTGCTGATGTGATCTGTGATATTATCCTTGCCAAGAATATTGTAGAAACCAGCCTTTTCCAACTGGGCGTTTACCTTCTCGCAAACACCGGAGAGTACAACCTGAATGTCCTCCTTCTGGCTCATCTCGCAGAGGTTGGTGAGGTTGTGGATACCGGTTGAATCAACAAATGGAACCTTGCGCATACGGATGACACGTACCAGTGGACGGTCACCGAAAGCTGCCATCACTTCCTCAAACTTGTTACCGGCTCCGAAGAAGAATGGACCATTGATTTCGTATACCTCTACGCCCTTCGGAATCGTATAGTGCTCCAGGTTGGTAGAAAGGAAGTCAAACTCCTTGTTCAAGTCAATCTCATCATCGGTAATAGCTGTCACGTCGGTGGTTTCGCTCATTCGCTTCATGAAGAGCAGACAGGCGATAATCAGCCCCACCTCAATGGCTACTGTCAAATCGAAGATGATGGTGAGGAAGAAGGTAATCAGAAGTACGGTTACATCGCTCTTCGGATTCTTCATCAATGCCAGGAAACTTCTCCATCCGCTCATTCCGTAAGATACAACTACCAATACACCGGCAAGACAAGCCATAGGTATGTACTGGGCAAGAGGCATCAGAAAGAGGAAGATGAGCAGCAGAACTATGGCGTGGATGATGCCTGCAATAGGAGTCTTACCGCCATTATTGATATTGGTCATTGTGCGGGCAATGGCACCTGTTGCAGGAATACCGCCAAAGAGGGGAGAGGCGATATTGGCCAAACCCTGAGCTACCAGCTCGGTGTTACTGTCGTGATGATCGCTGATTACACCATCGGCAACAGTTGCTGAAAGCAAACTCTCAATGGCTCCCAGGATGGCGATGGTAATAGCTGGTGATACAAGACTCTTGATGGTCTCCCAATTCATGACTGGTACCTGAGCTGCAGGCAGTTCGTTGCTGATAGAAAAGCGGTCGCCGATGGTCTCGATACTCTCTACACCGGCAAACTGCTTGAGCAGTAAGGCTACAACGGTCATCAGGATGATGGCAATAAGAGAGCCCGGAATCTTCTTGCTGAACTTAGGGGTGATGGCGATAACCACTACGCTTATTACTCCGATAAGGGCACACCAAGGATCTATGGTGTCAAAGCTTTGGAAGTAGACGCCCCATTTCTCCAGAAAATCAGAAGGATTTGAAGTCAACGTCAATCCAAAGAGATCCTTGATCTGGGTCGTGAAGATGGTTACGGCGATACCACTGGTAAATCCCACAACGATAGGGTAAGGGATGTACTTGATGATGGTTCCGAGACGGAGAAGTCCGAAGAGAACCAGGAACAGACCAGCCATCAGTGTCGCTATCGTCAAACCTTCCATGCCATATTTCTGGATAATGCCATAGATGATAACGATGAATGCTCCCGTAGGACCACCAATCTGCACTTTGCTTCCACCGAAGATGGAGATGATGAGACCTGCTACAATGGCGGTGATGATACCCTTTTCAGGGGTTACGCCAGAAGCGATACCGAATGCGATGGCCAGAGGCAGGGCTACGATACCAACGATGATACCTGCCATGAGGTCAGACATGAATGTTTTCTTGTTGTATGTCTTTAAACAGGAAAACAAACTCGACTTAATTGCTAATGCCTTCATTTGAAAGTTTTAAAATATATGTAATTAATCTTGTTATCCGTTAAAACGTGTGCAAAGGTACTATATTTTTTTTAATTGGCAAAATGTTTTTCTGAGTTTCTCCCTTTTCTTCGATAATATTCTTCTTCGTATAGTAATATTCTTCTTTGATAGATATATTCTCCGGATAATACTTTTCTAGTTGAATCCTGATTTCTTTTCGGTCTTGGAATATGAGTACAATATTATTAATGCGCTTGCGGGTGTGCGCCCGCACATGCAGGCAGGCGTATGCATGTATAAAATAAAGTGTAGTGGTAAGAAAAACTCTAGGAAGTCTTTATAAGTGTTAAAAACACGCTAAAATCTCAACTTTTTTGCGAAAAGATTTGGTGGAATGAAAAATAGTTAGTACTTTTGCACTCGCTTTTGAGAAATACACTTTCTCTTAGCAACAAAAGAAAGAGTTCTTTGAAAGATTTTATATAAACAGACAAGTAGTACAAGAAGCGGTTAACTTCTTAGAAATAAGAAAGTTGA
>CAVHWE010000106.1:0-7941 GCA_963639495.1 bacterium
AATCTTTTAAAAACATTAGAGAATGATTAATAGGGATTTGATAAGACGTAAGATTGTGCAGTTAACCTACGCATACTATCAAAACAGCGATCATAACATGGAGAACGCTGAGAAGGAGCTGATGTTTAGTCTCTCCAAGTCATACGATTTGTACAACTACATGTTGCAGCTCATCGTTGCCATCACCCAGGAGGCACGCAAGCGCTACGATGTAGATGTAGCTCGTGCCAAGAGAGAGGGGGAGCAGGAACCTTCACCACGTTTCGCATTCAATAAGTTCGCTCTGCAGCTCGAAGAGAACAAGATGCTGCTCGAATGGATAGATGTTAAGCATTCCAACTGGGATGAGGATATCGAAATGGTGCGCAAAGTGTATACTGCGATTACGTCTAGCGATCTCTATGCTGATTATGTCAGCGGTGCTATTGATGAGGAACTCGCCGATCTCGACGAGTACAGCCGTGACCGTGAGGTATGGCGCCGCATCTACAAGCAGTTCATTCAGAATAATGAAGAGCTTGATGCATTCCTCGAGGAGAAGAGCCTCTACTGGAACGATGACAAGGATATCATAGATACTTTCGTATTGAAGACTATCAAGCGTTTCGACCCGGAAGCTAAGGCCAAGCAGGAATTGCTGCCGGAATACAAGGATGCTGAAGACAGAGAGTTTGCACGCAAGCTCTTCCGTGCTACCATCCTCAACTGCGATACCTACCAGCGCTATATGAGCGAGGCTTTGCGCAACTGGGATTTCTCCCGTCTTGCCTATATGGATGTGATTATCATGCAGATTGCCATCGCTGAGGTGATGAACTTCCCGGGCATCCCGGCTACCGTCACTATCAACGAGTATGTAGAACTTGCCAAGGCATACAGCACTCCTCGCAGCGGCGGTTATGTTAACGGTATGCTCGACAGCATCTGCCGCGAGCTCATCAGCCGCAACCTCATCCAGAAGGAGATGCCTGAGCGCAAGCAGCATCAGCATGCACAGCACGGCGAACATGCCGGCAAACAGCGCCCAGACAACCAGCACCCAGCCGGCCGCCGTCCGCGCATTCATCGCGCTCCGGGCGAGGGTGAGTAAATAACGGAGGCCTTTCTTGCTGGCCACACCTTATTTATATATAGAACATAAAATAATAATAGATAATACTTTAACAACATGACAAATTTAGTATTGCAAGCAGCTGCCGGTGGTAGCAGCATGAGTTTTCTCATCATGATGGTAGCTATCTTCGCTATCATGTGGTTCTTTATGATCCGTCCTCAGCAGAAGAAGCAGAAGGAAATCCGCAAGTTCCAGAATGCTTTGGCAGAGGGTACCAAGGTGGTTACAGGCGGCGGTGTTTATGGCACTGTTAAGCGTGTTGACCTCGAGGCTAATACCGTTGATGTTGAGATAGCTCGTGGCGTGGTAATCACTGTAGCTAAGGGCTACGTGTTTGCTGATGCAGCTAGTCAGACACCTAATGCATAGTATCAAGAGCATATTAAAAGCTGTCAGAAACTTCCTGTTCAGTGGTCTGAATAAGGAGTTTCTGATTTTTTTGTTCTTTCTCGCTCTCAGCGGCATCTTCTGGCTGATGATGACGCTCAATGAGACTACCGAGAGAGAATTCAATATTCCTGTGCAGTTAACGGGCGTGCCCCGCAATGCGGTGATAACCGGCGAACTCCCTGATACCGTGCATATTACGGTGCGCGATAAGGGATTCACACTCGTTACCTATGCTTACGGAGGCAAGATTCATCCGCTCACATTCCGTTTTGCCAATTATGCCGACGAGGAAACGGGAACGGGACAGATTCCGATGGCTGATGTGCAGAAACAGGTGGCATCCCAGCTCTATGGCTCTACCAAACTGATCTCCATCAAACCGGCAAAATTCGATTTCTTCTTCACCTACGGCTCTTCCAAGCGGGTGCCTGTGGTGTTCAGAGGTAGGATTACAACCAGCAAGAGCTATTATCTGGCACATACCGAATTCCTGCCGTCTACGGTTACGGTTTATGCCAACAAGAAGCAGCTCGACCAGTTGGAATCGGTAGAAATCGAGCCGTTCAACATGCGCAACCTGCAGGATACCATTCATCGCAGCGTACCTATCAAGAAGATACGTGGCATGAAGATTGTGCCTCAGATGGTGCGTCTGGCGGTATATCCTGATGTGCTTACCGAAGAGTCGGTCGATGTGCCTGTTACGGCCATCAACATGCCTGATAACATGGTGCTCCGTACCTTCCCATCTAAAGTGGCGGTAAGATTCACCATCGGAGCCAGCCTCTTCAGAACCATCAAGCCGAGCCAGTTTAAGGTGGTAGTAGATTATAACGATCTGGCTAACAACCCTTCTGACAAGTGCAAACTCCAGTTGCGCAGCGTGCCACGCTCGGTGAGCAAGGCGCATCTCGAACTGGAAACGGTAGATTATCTGCTGGAACAGCAATGATAGTTGATAATTGACAGTTTATAGTTGATAGTTTTCTACTATGATGAAGATAGCGATAACGGGCGGTATAGGTAGCGGAAAGAGCTATGTGTGCCGGATATTGGAGAAACAGGGCATCCGGGTTTACGACTGCGATGCTGAGGCTAAGCGGCTCATGCGTACCGATGCCCGCTTGCAGGCTGGTTTGAAGAAGCTGGTGGGCGAGCAGGTTTACAGTGCAGAGGGTGTTTTGCAGAAGCCCGTGCTGGCTCAGTTTCTGCTTGCCAGCGAGGCTAACAAGCAGGCTGTCAACGATGTGGTTCATCCGGCTGTGGCGCGCGATTTCGAGCAGAGCAGCTACGAGTGGATGGAGTGTGCCATCCTCTTCGATAGCGGTTTCCATCGCCGCATCCACCTCGATTTCGTGGTCTGCGTAACGGCTCCCGTCCCGGTCCGCATCCAGCGCATCATGCAGCGCGACCATATCTCGGCAGCGAAGGCGCAGCAGTGGATAGATGCCGTCATGCCGCAGGAAGAACTCGCAGCCCGCTCCGATTTCGAAATCGTGAACGATGGCGTGCAGGATATCGAAGCACAGGTAAGGCGATTATTGAATATCATTAATAATAAAGAATAATAGAAAAGACAATGGAAACAATCCTTTCAATTGCAGGCAAACCAGGCCTTTATAAATTGGTATCAAGAGGTAACAGAAACCTCATCGTAGAAACACTCGATGAGACTCACAAGCGTATCCCGGCTTTCGCTACCGACCGCGTAACAAGCCTTGGTGACATCGCTATGTATACAGACGCTGATGAGGTGCCACTCTGGGAAGTGCTCGACAGCGTAAGCAAGAAGGAAGAGGGCAAGCCTAGCACTTTCAACTACAAGAAGGCGCCTGTTGCTGAGCTCCACGCTTATTTTGCTGAGGTTCTTCCTAACTACGATCGCGACCGTGTTCACGACAGCGATATCAAGAAGCTCCTCCAGTGGTACAACATTCTTGCTAAGTACGGCATCACCGATTTCAAGGCTACTCTCGCTCCTACAGAGGGTGAGAATGTAGATGATCGTGCTGAGCAGACTGCTGAGTAAGAATCATATAATACTATTTTTGTTTAAAGGGTGTTCATATTTCTAGAAATAGAGTATGTAACACCCATTTTTTATTCCTCAATCTTTTTCAGTTCCTTCTCAAATCTTCTGCGATACATTTCTCCCGCTATGGTCAGACCGAACGGGAAGGCAATCCAGATGCCCAGGATGCCCAAACCGCAAGGGAAACCTAAAGTATAGCCCAGCGGCAATGAGATGACGAAATAGGCGATGAAGGCATAAAGCACCATCGGCTTCACACAGGCGATACCACGCAGCGCATTGGCAAAGGTATACTGCAGTCCGTCGCCAAACTGATATACCATCATCAGGATAATCAGCGTAGCCACATACGCCTGCACCTCCACATTATCATTAAACCAGCCACCTATCTGATGGCGAAGCAGGAACACCGGCAAGCCCATACACAGCGAGAACAGCAGGTTCAGACGGAACCCGTCGTAGGCATTGCGGCGAACTGCCCCGTAGTCCTTCTGTCCCATAAAATGGCTCACGCGGATAGCCAGCGCTGCCGCCATGCCCGAAAGCACGAGATAGAAAAGCTGCGAGAGGGTAATCATCACCTGATGAGCCGCCAGCGGAATGGTTCCCAGCCAGCCCACCATCACACAACTCAGCGTGAAGGCAGCCGATTCCATGCCCAGTTGCAGCGCCACAGGCCAGCCCAACCGGTTCATCTCCCTGAAATCAGCCTTGGTCAAGGAACTGTGCAGAATATCGCGCCTGTATTCCCCGAAATTCTTGCCCGTCATCAGTATGCCCACCATCGCCAGCGCCATCAGAATACGGCTCACCAGCGTCGAAATACCGGCTCCCAGCAAACCCAGTTCCGGAAAGCCGCCCACACCGTAAATCAGCACCCAGTTGCCCAGAATATTGATCACGTTGCCGCCAATCATCGCCCACATCGCCACCTTGGTCTGTCCGAGTCCGTCAAGAAATTGCTTCATCGTGAAGAAGATGCCCATGAAGAGCACCGAGGCGAGGTTTACCAGAAAGTAAGGGCGGATGAGCGAGAGCAACTCTTCAGGCTGTCCGATGCGCCCCAGATTCAGGTAGAGCACAACGAGGGCGAGGGTGAAGATGACGCCCGTCAGCATGTTGGCACAGAAGGCATTGCGCACTTTCTGTCCGATGCAGTCGGTCCGTTCCTCGCCGTAGAGCCGTCCGATGATAGGAGTGAGTCCGTAGGTGAATCCCATATAGGATACGAAAACGAGACCGAAGATATTGTTCACCAGTCCGGCAGCCGCCAGTTCGGGTGTACTGTGATGGCCAATCATCAGCGTATCAGCAAATCCCAGGATGATGGTACCCAGCTGTCCTATGATGATAGGAATGCCGATAGCTAGCAGTTCCCGGTAGTGATGTTTCCTGTTTGTCGTTATTGATGTCGTATGATTATTCATATTTGCTTTTAATTACTAATCTATTTCCTTTATTCTGCTTAAGAGCATGCAAAGTTACGGCTTTATTCACTAACTACCAAATTTTTCTCCCTTTTTTTTAGGGGACCAGCGATGGAATCGCTGGTCCCCAGCCTTTTTACCCTTTTACCTTTAAAAGATGTATGAACTTCCTTCCTCTTTCTGTCCATACGAGGTAGGTGTGGGTATAGGCGGTGCCCAGCTTCTCCTGTGCCCCATCGCAGTGAGGGTCGGGGAGGGTAGAGTAGCGGGTGCGGCTCTTCGCCAGGCCCATGTGGGCATAATCGGCATAGAGCAGATACTGGCCGCTCTGGTAGTACTGGATATGAAGGGCACAGAGCTGGCGGTTCAACTCCTGTGCCGTGATACCCAGCTCCTTCGCTATCTGCGTGGTGGTATAGCAGGAAACAGAGTTGAGCACATTGTCGGTGTAGAGCGCCTTCGGCAGAAGATGATCCACCTGATTCTCCAACTGGATGATGTTCTCACCGTTCTTGGCGATGCAAACCACCTGTTCGTCCACCACACCGTTCAGCCGACGAATCTCCGTATCCTGTTCTCCGATGAGTTTCTTCTGCTGATCAATCTGCACCTGCTGGTTTTTCAGCAGCTTCTCCTTCTCCTTGAGTGTAGCTCTGAGAATCTCTTCAGCATGCCGAATCGTCTCCTCATCACTCTCGCCCTGCTTTACCGGAATATAACCGCCCGTCTTGCGAATCTGTGGCAGCACCTCGGAAGTAACCCAGTTTTTGAACTTCACCGCCGTTGGAAGTTTGGAGCCGAGAACCAAAGCATAGAATCCGCTCTCATTGACGAAAAGCACTTGAGACCATCGCTTAGCTTCACTTCCATCCTTCTTAATACCTGTCACTACCCATGCCCCTTGTTTTAAGGTGTCATGTGGGTTAACGAACTGATATACAGCGTTATAAGATTTCTTGTACCCCAGTATATCGCAGACATCCTTCGCACAGAACAAAGGCTCCCCGTTTTCATCGGTCTGAGTAAGAACCTTACCGAATTCAGGGTTTTCAAACACGACAGCATTCCCCGCTGTCTTTTCATTCTTCATTTCTTCCTTTTTTGTTTTATAATTTCTTTCCATGATATAAAAATGTATTAAAAATTAATCACTAATCACTATAAAATCGTAATCCAAATGCTCTCCTCCCTGTCTCTCGCAGCGGTAATAGCATTGATGAGGCGGTGGAGCCAGATGCGGGAGTTCACAACCATGCCTTTTACACGGTTCTCACCCACCAGGATGCAGCCCTGCGTATCATCGGGATAATTGCCGGCATGGATGCGGATGCCCTCAAAATTGGGGACACCCAACAGCAGCGGCAACCACATCTTAAACCTCGGCGACTTGCTGACCACCACCGGATAAGTGCCCTCAGGTATCGCCGTCTTGCCCTTCATCTTCTGCGCCTTCTTGCCCGATACACGCCCCAACCGCACATTCTCCTCGGCAGGACTTAGCTCCACACCCAGAAGATTGCGCCAGCACGGCTCCAGCGTATCACAGAAATACGAGTCCGCATTCAGCTTCTCCGCAGGCACCTCGCACACCGTCTTCAGCCCCCTGCACTTGTTCACACTCTCAATCGTGCGCTTTTTCACATCCTCATCCTTCAGGATGTAAAGGCGACCTATCGTGTAGGTCTTCTTCTTCGCTATACGTTTTAAAACTATCTGCATAAGTAAAAATAAATTTAAGATTCAATAACCATACCGTCGTGGCGGTACTTAAGCTTCTCAAAACTGTCACAACTGTCACAACTGTCACGCTTGCCCGTATACTGATACGCCCGCCTGATGTAATTCCGGTGCAGCCACTGCCTGATCATCATATCGGTACCCTTCGCGTCCAGTCCATGCTCCAGCCGGATGGCAAGCAACTGCGCAGCCGTAAAGCTATCGGGCAGTATCTGTAAAAGATTCTGAGGCCCACGCTTCGAACTCTTCTGCGCCATAAAGTTCTCCTTCGCAATCATGTCGCCGAAGAACCGCATCTTGCAGTACAGGTCATACTGCTCGCTCCAGCGGATAAACTCGTCAATCTCCGGCTCCCACTTGCAACCGTTGGCTACATACAGCACACACGCCTTCAGATAAGCGATGACGTTGGCACGGAACGAGAGATTCTCAAACGTCCTGTCCTGCGACAACCGGGCAAACTCAGCGTTCTCATCCTTCAGCCTGATGGCAAGCTGAAACGCCTCCTTACACTCAATCAGTCCCGTTACTTTGTTCAGATTTTCGATGTAAGGCCGTAGCGCCTCACGGTACGCATCATCATAGGTTCCGTAAACAGGCATATCCTCGCCAATCTCCCTTTCGGGGATGGTGCAGAAGTTGATACGGCTGATAGGTCCGTCGGTAAGAACCTTCGAGAAGTAACGCTGACCCTTCTGGATGGTGGTAGATGCATTCCAGTTGAAACGGATGGTAACACGCTCGGTAACACTCATCGTTCCTACGCGAGTTTGTCCATATTTATTACCCGGGTCGGCGGCAAGACACATGATACGGAACTGCTGACTTCCGCTGCCCTTGAGCGCATCAAACTGGTCTAGCTCATTGAGCGAAGTATAGAGGAAATGTTCCTGCGCTTCAGCCGTTCTCATCACGAAAGCCGGGTTCGTCATATCCGCATCAATCTCCTGGATAATCAGGTTTTCAGGTCTCTTGCGCTTATCCTTGTTGGCACCCTTGCGCAGCATCTCATCCTTCCACGCCTTCTCGCGCTTCAGGTTTTCAGCATCCCTCAGCCTGATATCCTCCATAATGAAATCGATAGGCCTGTTCACGCTGCTCTTACCCGCTCCGGTACCCGCAAGCAGCAGCGTCATCAGTCTCGCCTCATGCTCCACGTTGTCAATATACCGGAACCTCGTCTTCCAGAGATGCGTAGCCAGCGGCGGGAAGATAGCGTGCGCCACAGCCGGCTTATAAAT
>CAVHWE010000107.1:0-7832 GCA_963639495.1 bacterium
TTTTATTTCTTTTTCTTCTTCAATTCCAGTTTCGGAATCTTGATTTTCTGTCCGGCTTTTACTGTGTTTGTACCATTCAGGGCTTCTACGTAGCATTCCATGCCCGAACCTAAATAGCGGGTGCTGATCTGTTCGAGGGTCTGACCGGCGCCAACCGTAACGGTTTGGGCAACTCCTATGATTCGGTAAGCTCCCGTGCGTACGCGAGCATCTTTATCATACTGGGATGATGCTATTTTCGAAGCAGCCTTTTCTTCGGCTTTATCTTTAGCCTTTTCTTTCGCTTCAGCCTTAGCTTTTGCTTCAGCCTGCTTAGCTTTTTCAGCGCTAGCACTTTCCTCATCCGATTTTTCAGCCAGTTTTACTGCTTCTGCAGTTTTAGCCATACGGATGCTGTCTTCCATCGCTTTCTGGTGGAGTTTCTGTTCCTGAGAGAGTGGGGCGGCAGCTGGTTTGGCTGGGACTTTCTTGGCTGGAGCCTGATGATACTGGTTTAGCTGCATGGCTAGATGATCGCGCTGGGCAGTCATCTGACCATAGTTGAAGGCAAACCATCCCATTCCGCCAATCAAAGCTACTACGATGAGACAGACTGCAACGACCTGATAGCGAGGAATAACAATATGATGAGAATTGGAAGATTCTTCTTCCTCCTCTTCTTCTTCAGATTCATCTGATGCAGGTACTGCAGGTTCAACAACTGCTTTCAGGGCTTGCTGTTGCTGGGTTAATTCAAGCTTCTCTTGCTCCAGTCTTTCCTGCTCAAGCCTTTCCTGCTCCAGTCTTTCTTGCTCAAGTCTTTCCTGTTCCAGTCTTTCCTGCTCCAGTCTTTCTTGCTCCAGTCTTTCCTGCTCTTGCTTTTCTTTTTCAAGCTTTTCTTTCTGTATTCTTTCCTGCTCCAGTTGGGCTTGTTTTAATCTTTCCAGTTTAGCTTGTTCAATAGCAATTTGCTTTGCCAGTTCGTCTTCGTCTTCGGCTTCTTTTTCCTTTTCCTTTTCCTTTTCTGATCCGATTACGACAACCTCCGGATTTGGAGTTGCAGTTTTTTCTTCGTCCAGAAAATCGATTACTTGTGCAGGAGCATCTTCTGTCTGTTCTTCTCCAAACTTCTCATCTATTTCATCGAAATCTACGCCGTCATTTACCACCACTGTTTCAAATTGGGCGAATGGCTTGTTCACGATTTCTTTCAGAATGTTGTCGGGCGTGAAGGTGAGTTTGTCTCTGCCTTCAATGGTGAAGCGCTCGCCCGTGTTTACATTGATGCTCTCACGGTCTTTCGTGGCCTGTATCTTAAAGGTGCCCAGCCATTTTATCTTCACCTGCTTATCGGCATCTAGTCCCTGGTTGCAAACATCAAACATCTTCCGGATGAAGAGTTCTGCTTCCACCTGGCTCAGACCGCTCTTGTCAGCAAGCAGTTTTCCGAGTGTATTTAAACTGAATTTGCTCATTGCTCATCCCCTCCATTCTTTAGTTTTTCCTTGACCGAAGCAACCGGTCGGAAACCTAACACCAACTTAGGCGGCACCAGCTGGCGCTTCTTGGTAGTAGGATTAACCACCACTCGCTCCATGCGCTTCTTCACTTCGAAGGTGCCAAAATTGGGGATAGAGACAGCTTCTCCATCCTCAAACTCGGCAATCATAGCGTCTATCGCCTTGCGCACCAGCTTCTGGGTGTCTTCCTGCGAATAGCCGGTTTGCTGAGCCAGTTCTGCGATGTATTCCTTATTGTTCATATTTTATTTAATATGTAGTCAAAATTTCTAAAACTCCGGGCAATGGGAGAGAGAATGCTTATTTCACCACCTTGCCGTAGAGGTCAAATTCCTCGCTTGCGGTAATCTCTACCTGGTAGAAACATCCCACACGCAGACGCTTCTCATCGGCACGGATCAGAACCTCAGGGTCTACTTCAGGAGAGCAGAATTCTGTTCTTCCGATGTAGTAATCGCCTTCTTTGCGGTCGATGATAACGGTCATGATTTTGCCCACCTTGTCTGCCTCAACCTCAGAACTGATGTCTTGCTGCAGAATCATCAGTTCGTCCAGTCGGTGCTGCTTTACCTCTGCAGGCACGTTGTCTTCGTAGTGGGTGGCGCTGTAGGTTCCTTCTTCCTCAGAGTAGGCGAAGGCTCCCATGCGCTCGAATCTCTGTTCGCGTACGAAGTCGAGGAGCTCGTGGAAATCCTCATCTGTCTCGCCTGGGAATCCGACCATCAGCGTAGTGCGGATGTGAATGCCTGGCACGCGTTCGCGGATGGCCTTCAGCAGATTGATGGTTTCCTGCTTCGTTACGTGGCGATGCATGCTGGTAAGCATGTGGTCGCTGATGTGCTGGAGGGCAATGTCGAGATATTTGCATACGTTTGGCTTCTCGCGCATCACGTCCAGAAGATCCATAGGGAACTGGTTTGGATAAGCGTAATGCAGGCGAATCCATTTTACGCCCGGAATATCAGCCATCTCGCTGATGAGTTCGGTAATATGATGTTTTCCGTCAATATCCACGCCGTAGTAGGTGAGTTCCTGAGCGATAATCTGAAACTCCTTCACGCCTTCTGCTACCAGTTCGCGCACTTCCTGCAGAATCTCTTCCTTTGGTCGGGAAACGTGCTTGCCGGTGATGATAGGAATGGCGCAGTAGGCACAGTGGCGGTTGCAGCCTTCGGCTATCTTGATGTAGGCATAATGGCGAGGGGTGGTGAGATGGCGCTGGCCGTTGCAGGATGAAACTTCAGCCTTGCCGAGTTCCTGCAGGAGCTGTTTGTAGTTGAATTTGCCGTAGAATTTATCTACTTCTGGCATTTCTTCTTCCAGTTCCTTCTGGTAGCGCTGCGAGAGGCAGCCCATTACGTAGAGTTTTCTGAGTCGGCCTTCTTCCTTAGCCTGAATAAACTCCAGGATGGTGTCGATGCTTTCCTGCTTTGCGTCCTCGATGAAACCGCATGTGTTGATGACGGCAATCTCGCCCTGAGGACGCTTGGAGTCGTGAACACAATGGTAACCGTTTGCCTCAAACTGCTTCATCAGCAACTCGCTGTCTACGAGATTCTTTGAGCAGCCTAGGGTAATAATATCTATCTGATTTTTCTTCATTTTCTAATTTTTAAAGAGCGAGTCTACGAATTCTGTCTTGTTGAAGAGCTGCAGATCTTCCATACCTTCGCCTAGTCCGATGTATTTTACAGGCACCTTGAGCTGGTCGCTGATGCCGATGACAACGCCGCCCTTAGCGGTTCCGTCGAGCTTGGTGATGGCGAGCGAGGAGATGTTGGTAACGGCAGAGAACTGCTTAGCCTGCTCGAATGCATTCTGTCCGGTACTTCCGTCGAGCACGAGCATTACCTCGTCTGGTGCTTCAGGCATTACCTTCTTCATCACTTCCTTTATTTTCTTGAGCTCATTCATCAGGTTCACCTTGTTGTGCAGTCGGCCTGCCGTATCGATGAGCACCACGTCGGCGCCGTTTGCCTTGGCGCTCTGCAGGGTGTCGAACGCTACGCTTGCCGGGTCGCTTCCCATCTGCTGTTTCACTACAGGCACACCCACGCGCTCGCCCCAGATGCAAATCTGCTCTACGGCAGCGGCACGGAAGGTGTCGGCAGCTCCCAGAACAACCTTCTTGCCAGCCTTCTTAAACTGGTAAGCCAGTTTGCCAATGGTGGTTGTCTTGCCCACGCCGTTTACGCCTACTACGAGGATAACGTAAGGCTTATGGTCGGCAGGGAGATCCCAGTCTGCCAGGTCATCGCTGTGATTCTCGGAGAGGAGAATGGCGATTTCCTCGCGCAGAATGCGGTTAAGCTCGCTGGTTGAAACATATTTATCGCGGGCCACACGTTCTTCGATGCGGCGGATAATCTTGACCGTGGTTTCTACACCTACATCTGAGGTGATGAGTACCTCTTCGAGATCGTCGAGCACATCATCATCGACGGTAGACTTTCCGGCAACGGCGCGCGCCAGTTTGCCAAACACACTCTCCTTGGTTTTTTCAAGTCCCTTATCGAGAGTTTCCTTCTTTTTGTTGCTGAATAATCCGAATAATCCCATAATCTTGTTTTTTATCTTCTGCAAAGATACTCATTTTTTTTTATTTTATGGCTTTTTCACTTGCTTTTTCGCCCTTTTCAAGAAAAAAAGTAAAGATTTAGAGGGTTTTATGTCATGACAGAAGGGTTTTCGCCGATATTGTGGGTTAATAAGGTTTAATAAATAATGTTGTCAGATACAAAAACAAATCGCCCTGCAAAGGGACAGAAGTGGTTTGGCTTCTGGACCCTTGCAGGGCGTTCTGTTTATTTCTTCATCATTTCCTTTACGGCTCTTTCGAGCTGGGTATCATGGCCATTGATGAAATCTTCCGGACTGTTGTAAACCTCGATGTCTGGGTTCAGCTGGGTGTTCTCGCCGAACACGCCACGCATGTCGCGGCAGCCTACCTGAGGAATACCGAATACCAGCGTGTTGTCCATCAGCGTTTCCCACCATACGGCTGTCATGGTTCCTGCTACAGGAGCACCGATCAGCTTGCCGATTCCGAGTTCCTTGTAAACCCATGGGAAACCGTGACCGTTGCTGTAATCGTTCTCGCAGATCATGACGCAAGATGGCTTCACCCATTTGTTGAACGGATCGCGGCCAACGACCTTGCCGTGAGGCACAAACTCCTGATACTGCTTGCCGTTGAGCAGAGTGCAGAGATCATCGTGCAACCAGCCGCCACCATTATGGCGCTCGTCTACGATTACAGCGTCTCTGTTTCGGTTCTTGTCGCTCAGCAGTTCGCTGTAAACGGTGCGGAAACTTTCCGAATCCATCGCCTTAACGTGAACATAAGCGATGCGTCCGCCCGAAATGCTGTCAACGAAAGCGCGGTTGCGGTCTACCCATCGCTTGTAGAGCAGGTTGTTGAGTTTGCCCTGAGAGATAGCCTTCACTGTAACCTCCATCTTCTTACCCTTGGCGTTTCTGATGCCGAGGCGTACATTCTTGCCAACCTTTCCGTCTAGCAATGGGAAGTAGTCCATTCCTGCTTTAATCTCCTCGCCGTCGATGCTCTCGATGATGCTGCCAGCTGTAACGCCCGTATTCTTCACATCGAAAGGACCACGCTTGATAATCTCCTGAATCTTCAGACCGTCGCCCTGATACTGAGGGTCGAAGAATACTCCCAGGTTGGCGGTGGTAAGCGCGCTGTTCGAAGCGTAGTAGCGGGCTCCTGTATGCGAAGCGTTCAGCTCGCCAAGCATTTCGCTCAACATCTCCTGAAAGTCGAAATTGTTGTTGATGTAAGGCAGGAACTTCTCATAGGTCTTGCGGTAACCTTCCCAGTCAACACCATGGATCTTAGGGTCGTAGAACTTGTCTTTCACCTGTCGCCATATGTGGTCGAAGAGATACTGGCGCTCCTCGGCTGGCTTATAGTTGAAGTTAGCCTCAAAGCTGATGTCCTTGGTGCTGAATCCGCTCAGATCCACCTTCTTGATGCTGCTTCCGTTGCAGATAAAGAGGTTCTTCACATCCTTGTCGGTCTGCAGGTTGCCCTGGCCTACGCCCTTCATCACGAGCTTGGTAGAGCCGTCCTTCAGGTCGTGCTGCCAGAGATCGTAACCATCCTCGAAGGCTGCCTGGTAGTAGAGCTTGTCGCCGTCTTTAGAGAGCACAGCATCACCCATGTGCGAAGAGTTTGCGGTGAGGCGTACGATTCTGTCGCGGCAGTTTTCGATGTCAAGTTCCAGTGGCTTTACCTTTTCCACCTCTATCTTTCCGGTCTTCTTCTGCTTTTCGTCAGCTTTCTTTTTAGCCTCTTCCTTCTTCTCGTCTTCCTTCTTCTCCTTTTCGTCCTTGTTGGCGTCAGCCAGTTCTATCTCTTCCTTGCTCATGTTGAAGCGGTTGTAGGCGTCCAGGTCGAAGAACATGATGTAGGCATCGTCTTCTGCTCCCCAGCTTCCATGACTGCGGTAACCGGCTCTGTCGCTCTGGAAGAGCATAGCCTTGCCGTCGAGCACCCATTTGCCGTTGCTGTCGCTGTAGCCGGAATTGGTCAGGTTGTGAACCTCCTTGCCGTCAGCCTTTACCAGCGCAATATCCTGGTTGTTCCAGCCGCCGTTGCCGATATAGGTTGAAAGGAGCCATTTGCTGTCTGGTGACCATTCGAAAGCGATGTCTCCATCGCTGTAAGAGTAGACGTATTTGCCATCGAGCACGGTGCGGATTTTCTTCGATTTCAGATTGACGATGCGGAGTGCAGCGCGGTCTTCGAAGAAAGCCACTTCCTTGCCGTCAGGAGAGTATTGAGGATACTGCGATGTAATGCCTGTTTTCACCAGCTGCTCTTCCTCGATATCGGTAGCGTAGGTGAAGTTCTTCTCTTTCTCGTTCTTGATCTTAGACTGGTAAATCTGCCATACGCCGTTGCGCTCGGCTGCATAGACCAGGGCTCTGCCGTCTGGCGAGAAACTCAGGTTGCGCTCCTGCTGTGGTGTGTCGGTAATGCGCTTGGTAGTGGTGTATTCTACAGAAGTTACGTATACGTCGCCATGCATCACGAAAGCCACTTCCTTGGCGTCTGGCGAAACGGAAATCTCTGTAGCTCCCCAGCTTTTAATCTGACGTACGAGGCTTGGAGCGTCATTATCTGTTGTAATGGAGATGTTCACCTTCTGAGGCTCTCCACCTTCTTTCACGGTATAGATTTCGCCATCATATCCGTAGCAGAGCAGGTCGGCGCTGGATGCAGTGAGGAATCTTACCGGATTGCCTTTGTGGTGGGTAATCTGCTTGTCGCTTGAACTGTTGAGGCTGCGGCGGTAGATATTGAATGTGCCGTCCTGCTCGCTCAGGTAGAAGAATGATTTCTCGTCTGATGTCCATACTGGCGAGCGGTCTTCACCGGCAAAGGTAGTCTGCTTGGCAAACTTTCCGTTACTTTTCAGCCAGATGTCGCGAGCGATAGGTGATTTCTGGTGCTTGCGCCAAGGGTCTTCGTATCCCTTTTTGTCGTGGTAGAGAATGTCGCCGTTCTTGGCGATGCTGATATTCTCCATGGTGAGGGTAGAGAAGAGTTCCGGTCTTCCGCCCTTGGTGCTTACCTTATATACTTGTGGAAATGTGTTGTCGCCGAAGATGATGCTCTGGGCTGTAGGCTGCAGACTGGCTGAGTAGAGCACATGGTCGTTGTCTGCAAAGGCGATAGGTGTTTCGCTGCCGCTGTTGGTGGTGAGTCGGGTAGGAGCACCGCCTTTTGCATCGATTACGAAGATGTCGAGACTTCCTTCGCGGTTAGACTGGAAGGCAATTTTCTTGCTGTCAGGGCTCCATACAGGATGCGAATCGAAGGCTGCATGGGTCGTGAGCTGTCGTGCTTCACCGCCGTTGACAGAAACACTGTAGAGGTCGCCTTTATAAGCGAAGGCGATGGTAGTGCCATCGGGCGAGATGGCTGGGTAGCGCATCCAGAGCGGATGTTCTTCTGCGCTGGCAGAGTGTGCTGCTGAGAGCAGGGCTACTGAAAAGATTAACTTTTTCATTTGCGTATGTTTTATGTTTCAATATGCGTTATAAAAATCTCTTCTCTTTCGGGGTCAGAATGCTGTTTCTTGCTCCTAACGGATGCAAAGGTAGTTATTTTTTGCGATATTTAAGCATAAAAGAAGAAAAAAGTGAGAAAAAGTTTGG
Organism: bacterium; assembly: GCA_963639495.1. Lineage (GTDB taxonomy): Bacteria > Bacteroidota > Bacteroidia > Bacteroidales > Bacteroidaceae > Prevotella. The sequence continues at coordinate 7,686 of CAVHWE010000107.1, forward strand.
TGTATTCAAAAAATATATGTACCTTTGCAGCCGCAAATAAGAAAAGTGGCTGATTGCGTTATTGGTTAGCTGTTTTGCGATTTGAAAAGTGTTGGTTCCGTAGCTCAGTTGGATTAGAGCAACAGCCTTCTAAGCTGTGGGTCTTGG
>CAVHWE010000108.1:0-1766 GCA_963639495.1 bacterium
CATTGCGGACTAAGACACAAACGATCAAGCGAAATGTATTTTTCTGCTTCACGGATACGAGCGATAATCGTTGCTGCGTCTTCTAAAACTGGAGATTTGGTTGTAATCAATCCCAATACGACTTTCTTGTTACCCGACACATACTTCAACGGTTCAAAACTACCAGAACGTTCATCGTCATACTCCAAATAGAACGTGTCTACGTTTTCCTTTGCAAAGAGATAGGGAGCCACAGGGTCGTATGCCCCTTGGGTAGCATAACAGGAATGGTAGTTGCCACGGCAAACATGAGTGTTGACAGTCAAGCCTTCTGGTTTCCCGGCTATGGCAAGGTTGTTCACCTTTAGATATTGCAGAGCTTCATGTTCAAGCGTGAAACCTGTTCCAGCCATTGATTTCCAAAAGTCATCGTCTACTATCATTCCCCATGTACAGTCGTCAAGTTGGACAGTACGGCATCCAGCCTCATAGATGTCCTTGAAGAATGTACTATAAGCCTTGGCAATGTCTTCTATAAGTTCCTCTGTATTAGGGTAAAAAAGGCGAGTGTTCTCGGTATTATTACCACGGAACAGTTCTGCAAGGAATTGGGCTGGTGCAGGAATTGTCTGTTTAGCCTCGACACCTTCTTCCTCAAATTGCTTGACAAACTTGAAGTCATTAATAAAGGGATGGTTTTCACCAGAAATCTTGCCAGTCAGTCGCAGTGAACCTTTAGTGGTCTCCTCGCCATGGAACTGATAACCGTGTTCCAGCTCAATATGTTCGACTCCATTAAATCCCCACATAAAGTCAAGGTGCCAATAACTGCGACGGAACTCGCCATCTGTAATGAAGTGTAGACCGTGCTTCTTCTGTTTTTTGACAAGCTCGGTGATAAGATGGTTTTCCACTTCGCGCAGGTCTGATGCGGAAATCTGACCTTCTGCAAACTTTGCTCTTGCTTCTTTCAACTCGGCAGGGCGAAGAAAACTTCCTACTACATCTGTTCTATATATCTTGTTTTGATTGCTCATAATTGTTACTTTTATTAAAGTTATAAATGTCTTTGTTTGCAATTGCGAGTGCAAAGGTAAAAAGAATATAATTATTCGCCAAATATTCTTTTGTTTTCGGAAAAATATGCTACTTTTGTATTGAAAACAATCTTTTAGCAGAATAATATTCTGCAATAATAAACATTTACACAATGGCTACACAGGAAAATCTTGATGAAACAGACATCAAAATATTGAGAATTTTGCAACAGAACTCCCGACTTACAGTAAAAGAACTGGCTGCAAAAATACATCTGTCACCTTCACCCACATTTGAGCGTCAGAAACGATTGGAGCGAGAAGGATATATACAACGCTATTCGGCAGTGGTAGACCATCATAAATTAGGCAACCATGTCATTGTGCTATGCAATATCCGATTAAAACAGCATACTCACGACTTGATACAGCAGTTTATGGATACGGTGCAAGGCATTGACCAAATAACAGAATGTTACAATACTACCGGCGACTATGATTTTCAAATCAAGGTTTATGCCAAAGATATGAAACACTATCAAGACTTTATGCTCAATACATTGGGCAACATTGATTGTATAGGTAGTTTGCATAGTATTATTGTAATTGGCGAGATCAAAGACTCGCATTGTATTCCTGCCAATATCGTTTGAAATAATTGGACTACGATGTTTATCTCTCTTTTTATACATTGGATTTGTGATAATATATTGTTCTCTCCTTGTGTAAATCTGCATTGTCCCTTGCCAA
>CAVHWE010000108.1:2289-5711 GCA_963639495.1 bacterium
ATTTTGCTTGACAACGAATTGAGTGCATTTATGCAAGTCTGCAATTTGTCTTGCAATTCATCAAGAGTGTCTATCGCTTCGTCCTTCAAAGGAACAGGTTTCTTGTTTGCCATAATCATCTGCGTCTTGGTTTGTACTTTTTCTTGTCCTTGTCATCATCGTCAGAACGTGACGAACCACCACCTCCGCCAACTGACGAAACTGCATGAGGTTGAAGCACTAACTCTGTAACCGCTCCTACAACATCAGACATACCAATAGAAGTATTGTCATCTGTGTCATTAGCTGTTGGAGTGCTTTCATCGTCTGCAATAGATACGCTTTCCCCATTGTCAGAATTTAGGGAAGAAGCCGATGTGAAATAGGACGAGGACTTTGCATTATCCATGCCATTTGCCACCTTGTTTTCCGTGTAGCTTTCGTTTCCGATATTCTCCACAGCACCGACAGCTTTCCGTTCATCAGTCAGTACCTTTTGAATATTTCCCAAGGTAAGATTTCTGTCTATCCTGCCGCCAGAGAATGTAACATTGCCATCAGAGAAAGAAATCCCTTTGACACTTCCTTCCGCCCTGTGTATAAAGTCCATAGTTATACCTTTCTTGGAAAGAGCCTGTCTAAGGCTATCCCAAGTACGACAGTCTTTCAATGCTGCGGTAATGAGGTCATACATTCTGTACTTGGAGGCATCCTTGCCTTTCAGTCGCTCACGGTTCACATTCTTCTTGCCTTTGCCAAATGTCAAGCCGTATTCCCTTGTGAGTGCCTTGGTGATGGCTGCTGACTTCTTGAAGTTGCTGTCACCAGTGATTGCGTTGCCGTCATTATCCACTCTGTTGTACACAATGTGAACATGGTCGTGCGCCTTGTCGTGGTGACGGAAGATGACAAACTGGGTGTTCACTATCCCCATTCTCTGGAGATACTTCCTTGATATTTCCGCTATCAGTTCGTCACTCATTCGCTTGTAATCCTCTGGCGAAAAGCTCAGAGAAATATGCCCGACATACGCTTTGAGTGTCGGACGAGCCTTGGCTTGAATGTTGAAACTGGCGACAATCGACTTGTTGGTAGAAAGGTCAACACCTTCTGATGTGATGATGTTCGTGTCCTTGTTTTTGATGTCGTTGGCGTATGAGACCAATCCACCAAAGCCCTTGCCTTGCTTAATCTTTGCTATCATAGACTATAACTGTTCGTTGATTTTGATGATAATCTCACTGATGGACTGTGCCAGCCGTTTGTTCTCGTCTGCCACAGCCAAGCCACCATGAATGTGTCCGAGGTGTGCCAGTTGGTTCAAGTTGTTTGCCATGCCCGAAAGGTCACGGATGTACTTCGTGAGTTCCCTTGAAATCGGCTCTTTGACATAGCCGTTTACAGCAAGATTATATACCAAGGTGGACAGCGGAGTGTTGTCTCTCCTCTGTATGCGGAGCAACTTTCGGTAGTTGGCATCGTCAAAATACACCTTCACAGGGTGGGTGCGCTGCGTTCCTTTCGGCTGTTTCGGGCGACCGCCTCTTTTCTTATGTTCTGTTGATGTTGGGGATGTCATTGTCCTATCGTGTCTGAAGCACCTGTGCGGACACTCCCGGCTTGTGAGCCGTGGTTTTGTGGTACACTAAACCTATACTTGCTCCCCAACATCCCCAATAATCAAAGATACGCTTGGCGGTTCGACTGACCTACAAGAGATAGATTTGCCAACAGCCTTGCCGTAAGGTGTGGCTATGGCGAACTTAGGGAAGAAAAGAAGCAAGACCCTCAGAGAATGTCTTGACTGGTGATGTGGTGTTACAAATGTTACTTCTTGGCTCTGTCATTGAGTATCTTCTGAATGTCCGACAAGGCAAACAGACGCTGCCGTCCCATCTTGGCAGGGACAAGATAGCCAGACTTCGCCCAAGACCATAAAGTGGTGGCGCATACACGGCACATCTTGGCTGCTTCCTCTGCGGTCAGCCATTTCTCCTCATCGGGATTGTTTGCCAGTTCCATTGCCTTTATCTCCTGCGACTTTGTTATAAGTCGATCGGCAAATGTGACCAGATCCTCGGAGGTCACTTCTACCTTGAAGTGCGCTCCATTCTGTATCATTGAGTATAAATCCATATTATTCCTTTCTTTTGAATGTTGTGTAAAGATGCGGACTGTCAACCGATAAGGTCAACAAGTCCACGCTTGATGTCATCGTCTATTGTTCGGTATCGGGCGAAAGCTCGGCTGCCATTGGCATGACCAGACATTGAGGAAATCAAATTCGGGTCTTGCACTTGCTTGTAGAGATTTCCGATGAAAGTTCTTCGGGCAGCATGGGAAGTGGCAACTTCGTATATCGGTCGCATCTCGTTCTGTCGGGTCTGAGGGTTGAGTATCGGCACTTTCCTGTCAAGATGTGCCAGTTCCATGACCGCACGGACAGCCTTGTTGAAGTCTGCCACGTTGTAGTGCGGAAACAGCGAAAGGGTCGGTCTGTCTTTGTATCTGTCATAGATAGCGAGAGCTTTCTCTGTAAGAGGAACACGGACGGTTCTTCCGTCGTGATTCTTGGTCTTCTGCGGAAGATACTCCACTACACCGTCTATGACATTCTCCTTTTTGAGGTTGAGCAGGTCACCGAAACGGCAACCGAGGAAGCACTGGAAGACGAACATATCTCGGAACGTAGCCAAGTGCGGATTGTCCGAAAGGTCAAGTTCGTAAAGACAATCACGCTCCTCTATGCTGATATACCAAGGAGTTCCATATACGGCTTTTGGCATTTCAAACTGTAGAAACGGATTGTTGGTGGTGATGCCACGATGTATGCACCACATGAAGACTGTCCGCAGGCGTGCGAAGTTGGAGTGCAGCGTGTTGTCTGAACGCACGGCTTGCGTCACAGACTTTGCCGCATTTCTGTACAGATATGGGTATAACTTGACATACTCATGCTCATGCACCAAGAACTGGTAGAAGTCTTCCAAATCTTCTGCTGTAGTATTGTCAATGCCCATTACATAGTCGGTGCGTTTCTTCACGGTCTTCTGGTATTGTTCGAAGCGTTCTATCTTCCCGATATTGGCACGTATTACAGATGCCTGTCTTTTCTCAAAGCCTTTTGCCTGAATGTATTGCTCCACAAGCACCGACAACCTTGTCTCCTGGCATTGGTTGTCTTTCAACTTGTAGGCATTGGGATGATGGAAGACGAATATCACACGTTTCAGCCATTCTGCGGTTGCCCCTATATAGTATTCTTTTGATATGAGTCTCTTCAAGTCAAGAATGGCATCATTAAGCTGCTGTCTCTCGCTATCCTTTACCAAAGCTATGCGCTGTTTGTAACTCTGACGCTTGGAATCCCAATGGTTGGGATTGATGGTCAGTTCGCTCGCACACTTGATGTCACATTTCTCGTCACGGACACGGAAATATAT
>CAVHWE010000108.1:5954-7694 GCA_963639495.1 bacterium
TTCATTTCCTCTTGCCGTGTTAGCGGATTGAGAACTGGCACCATGCGGTTGACACCAGAGAGTTCAAGAACAAACTGGATAGCCAAGTTGTAGAAATGCTCATCCAACAAAGGGAACATTCTCGGGCTGTACTTCTCGTACTTAGCCAGTATATCCAATGCCTTGCCGCATAGGGGAACACGGACTACCTCAGTCTTGCCTTTGTTGAGGTTCTTGCTCGGTATGTATTCCAAGAAATCCCCAACGACATTCTCTCTTGTTAAAGCGAACAAATCGCCAACACGACAACCAACAAGACAGTGGAACACAAACATATCCCTTGCCAGTTCGATACGTGGACTGATTGAGAGGTCTCTGTGCAGCACTTGGTCACGTTCCTCAATGGTGAGGTAGTAAGGGATGCCGTACACATGCTTGTCCACCTTGACCGTTCGAAATGAGGTGTCAGTGGTGTAGCCTTTCTTCACACACCAGTTCAAGAACGCCTTTAACCTTGTTCCTCCACTAAAGGCGGAATTGGCAGATGATGGCTTCATTGTATTGCGGTAAATCTCAAATCGGCTGAAGAAGTCGGGATTGTTGGCGAAGTATGTGTATTCCTCAGTGATATACTTCATGAAGCGCTCTAACTCGTCCGCTCCAAAATTCTCGATACGAAGAACAAAGTCCTTACGACCTTCCATTTCCTTTTGCCATGCCTCATAGCGGTGAAGTCTACGGAATATGGATGTGATAGCACATTTGCTTTCCGCTCCATTCTTTACCTCTCTCAAATACTGCTCGGCTCTGTCAAAGAAACCAGTCTTGGTGTTGTCAATGTCCTCATGTTCCTTTCCCTGCTTGTCGGGATTGAAATAGTTATCTACAATATGGTGCAGGAAGTCAAGTGTACAGCCTGTGTGATATTCTTTGCCGACCAAAAGAAGAATGTCTGCGAGTTGTCTGTTGAACTTGTCCTTCACTTCTTGAGGCACATTGCTTTCTTTTGAATAGCCAGGCACGGATGCGTCATAATGGATAGGGTCAATATACAAGTTTGTTGATATTTTGTAATCAACGTCCTTTCCGTCTCTCAACCTTACATAAACGGCAGAATTACTCTTGCGAAAATACGGTATAATCTTCATCTCAAAAACAAATTTATGAATGTTCAAAACTGGGGTAATATTACCCTTTTTCAATGCAAAGATAATATGGTTCCCACAATTGTTCCCATAGAAATCAAACTTTGTGCAAATCGATTAAGTGTTATTAAAATTCACTTTTCCGTTGTAATTCATTGTGTATGAAGTGCTATTATTCGGTAAGTATGATTTTGTACAAGTATTATATTTAGTTGGATTTACCCCAAAATTGATTTCCTCCGTTACCTGCGTCAACGCTGTCGTGCCGGCTGTGTAGTCACCTGCCGAGTTCTGTGCCATTGCTGCACCACAACCCACCAAGAGCATAAGTGCCATTGCCTTTAAACGTCCAGAAGACATCACATTCTTTGCCTTCTTCTTCAAATAATTCTTTGTCTTGTTAAACATTCTGTTTCCTTTTGTTTGTTAATCGTTACTTTTTATATACTCGTCTGCAGTTGAGTCTGTTGTTATCCTAAAATCTATTTACCTGTCTGATACCGTTATCCTAAATCTAATACCTACCATATCTGATACCCGAAGAATGCCGGAAACACGATAGAAGCTCCAATGATGAACAGACATGCGCCTACTAACATCATAATGGATTTCGTCA
>CAVHWE010000109.1:0-7656 GCA_963639495.1 bacterium
TACCATAAAGGCCAGCAAAGCCACTAATAAATGCAATCTTTTCTGCATACCTTTTATTATATAAAATTTATTAAAACTTGGGGATATGACCCCCTCTTATATTGTTATCGGTTACAAAAGTAATAAAAAAATTGCTTTTATTTGTTACAAAAGCATGAAAAATAGTGTTTTATAACATAAAAAAAATCTGCGTTAAGCAAATAACGCAGATTTCCTTTAATTTGTTATTTATAATGGGGGTTTGCTTATAGTTTTTTCGGGGGCTAAAAGCGGGGGACTGAGCTTCTATGACAGGCGATGGAATCGCCTGAACGGAGGCTAGGTGCCTTACTCCTTTCGCTGCCAGATGCTCATCACCTTGCGGCGGATGGCTACGATGTTCAGGATAGAAACTATCAGGAACAGAAGCAGACCTAGGGCGATGGCTGGGAGCATGGTGCCCTCGTCGATATCAGGGAAGAGGGTTTCGATGAAGCCCATGTAGTAATCGCGAAGGAAGAAGAGGATGATCCACGCGATGATGAGAACCACGATGTTCAGGGCAATGGTGAGCACCTGATATGGTTTTGCTACATTGTTCGGACTGTAACCTATCAGAAGAAGGTTCTCCAACTTAGAAGAGTTCTTCTGTACCAGCAGATAGATGCTGAGCATCAGGATATAGAAACTCAAGACAGAGATAACCAGACCGATAATCATTACCATCGATACCATCATGCGCAGGAAATAGGTGGTTTTCTCTGCATCCAGCTTATCTGTCTCTACCTCATAACCATTATCATCCAGGTATTTGGTGATGTTCTCATCTCCCGGGTTTCCTACCTCTACGATGAGACGGTTAGGATCGCTCTTCTGGTTTGGCGCAAATTCCTGGTTGCTCCAGTCCATGAATGCCTGAGGAACGAGGATGGTGTTGAGTCGCGAAGAGAAACCGATAACCTTTCCCTTGAACTGCTCTTTCTTGCCGCCAGCCTGAATCTGGATATTGAAATCGATCATGCCCATCAGTCCATCGCTAATCTTTGGCAGCGAATGACTCTGGGCAAAACCGAAGTTATACATATTAATATAGGTACGCGGGAGGATGATTGGCACCTCCTGAGTTCCCGGCGTATATTTCCAGTCCTTGAGCGGCACATCCACGAAACCATCGGGAACACTCTCGAAGAAGAGTTCGCTATTCAGAACATTCACGCCGTTGACACCCATCTGGGCATCTACCTTATATTCTGTTGAGGTGAATTTTCCTATCTTCTTCACAAACTTCTGGTCGCCGATTTCATCTATTTCAGAACCCGAGAAGGTATTGGAACGGCCGCTGATGGTATTTCCCATACCTATCTTCTTGCTCATGATGAGGTAGTCGGCTTTCATGAAACTGTCTTGCTGAGTGAAGACAGGCAGCACGTCTTTATAAAACTGAAAGCCGAAAAGAACGATGAGCATACCGAAGAGATTGGCGAAGGCAAAGCCCGCAAACTGAGGTATGCTGATATGCTGACGCAATAATTTCCAAACCAAATTCATAATCTAAATATATGTTCATAGTTTAAGTCCATGTGCTTACCGATACTGGTTACGATGACGCCAGCCCCCTGCTCCTTCGCTTCGGTCATCATGATATCTGCCATGATGCGCGAATTGTTGTCGTCGAGGTGACTGATAGGCTCATCAGCCAGAATGAAGTCAAAAGGCTGACAGAGCGCACGCATCATAGCCACACGCTGCTGCTGTCCGAACGACATTCTGCCGATTTTAGCATCTACCTTGTCAGCAATACCGAGCATATCAAACCATTTCAGTATCTGCTCACGCGTCTTGAATCCGGTTATTTTGTTCTTGATTTCTACATTCTCCAGGGCAGTAAGCTCTGGGAAGAGACGGAGTTCCTGAAAGAGATGGCTGATGTGCTTTTTGCGCATCTCTACCCAGTCTTTCACCTTATAGTTGGCGGTAACATCATTGTCGAACATCACGCTTCCGCTGTAGTCGTGACGATAGCCGAGCACATAGCTGCAGAAAGTACTCTTTCCGCTGCCACTCTCTGCCTCGATAAGATAAAGATGACCTTTCTCGAAGGTAACATCCTGCTTCCATATCTCCGAATCCAGGTCGTTGCGCTGGGCAAAAACCTGTGGGAGAACGGAATGAAGCTGAATCTTTTCCACTTTTTTTATGTTTAATGTTTAATCTTTTACCTTTAAAGTATAGACCACCGAAGTAAGATTTCCGAAGACTGGGGTGAGCAGACCGGTTACGGTAGAAATGGCATCATTCTTGCCTGAGCCGTCACTACCAGAACTCTTGGCGAGATTGATGACCATTGCCAGTTTCTGACCGACGATGAGTTTCTGAATCTTTGCATCTATCGGATGATTACTTGGTTTCACGGCATATTGCGCCATCAGCTGGTCGCTTCCGCTAAAGAACTGCTTGTCATCCGTCACACCGAAATAGAACGAGGTCTTGCCATCGGTATAGAAGTAAGCATTCTTTCCCCAATTGGCTATCTTCGCACCAGCCGGACATGAAGTTTTCCAATAATCAACATCGCCCAACCACTTGGCATGCGACAGTTTAGCAGCCATCGTCATCTGCATATTGTTATCCGTAAGCGAAGGCATCACGATAGCCATATCCCCATCCACACTACGGATGATATTATCCATGTCGATGGCCTGGTTGATACCCATCAGGAGGGTCTGAAGGCTGCGGTTGCTCTGCATCATCGGCAGGAACTGATCGCCCTTTACGTTCATAAAGATACCCGCCAGGGCATCAGCAGGCATCGACTTGACGTAGCTGCCTTTAATCGGACGATAGGTTTGAGCCGCCTTCTTCAGGGCCTCATCTATTTCTTTATTAAAGGAGAAGGTTTCTCCCTTCACCTGCAGGATACCGTCTTTCACGTCCATCGCAGCAGCAATCACTACCTGCGAAGGGTCGGTATCTTTAGGCGTGCCAAGGGTAAATGGAGCTACGAACTTCTCCGGCAGCACCTGAGCCTGAGCCACCATAGCCATAGGCGAAGTGATGGTTTCCAGACGTTCAAACATAGGCGATGCGGTAATACCTTCGTCCTCATCAGCCTTCAGATATTTCACCATCTGCTGCTGGAGCTGGGCCTGCGCATCGGCTACAACCGGTCCCATAACGAGGAGTGCCTGATCAGAAAAGCCGACCAGCCACGAATTTTTCAATACAGAGAAATGAAAGCCTTTGCGCTCCTTCACCTCTGTAGCGATATGCTGTTTGGCAAGCGAAGCAAGCCAGTCTTCTACATCGCCCTCATCGCTCACCTTGGCACAAAGTCCGAGGTTGCCATCAGCACTCTCAAAGAGGAATATCTTCTCTGAGATGTCGATGCCACACTTCGATGCATCCTCAACGTGCAACAGAGACTTGAGCATTCCCGCCTTGTCTTCATCGCTTTTGCCGGATGCCATCTGCTGCATGTCAACAGAGATGAGCGCAGTACTTTTCTTTGGAATGGCATTGAGATAGTCAGTGCCCGAGCATGAGCTCAGCAATCCCAATACGACAGCCAAGCACATGAACATCAAACTCTTATACAATCTTTTCATCACACTAGTAAATATTATAAAGCTCTTGCCAGATGACACATGTTGACAGCCACCAATCCTGCTGTTTCCGTACGGAGGCGACTGGTGCCAAGCGAAACACTCTCATATCCGTTTTCCAGGGCCAGTCTCACCTCATCGATAGAGAAATCGCCCTCAGGTCCTACCAGCACGGTGATGTCATCGGCACCCTCCTGGACTGCTCCGGCAGAATCATCAGCTGGACATGACTTGGAAATCTCGGCAAAAAAGTCTTTCTTTTCTATCTCCTCATAACAATGGCAGATAAACTTTCTGCCATTGCGGGGAGCCGTAATAAAATCTTTAAAGTTCTGCAGTTCGTTGACTACAGGTTTCCAAGCCTTGTGGCTCTGCTTGACGGCAGAAACCACAATCTTGTCTATGCGGTCTATACGGATGACCTTGCGTTCAGAGAACTTGCAGTTGAGGAAAGAGATTTCATCGAAGCCGATTTCCGTAGCCTTCTCTGCCATCCATTCAATGCGGTCCATCATCTTTGTCGGGGCGATGGCCAGGTGAATGTGTCCGCGCCAGGCAGGCTGCTGCGGCATAACCTCCTTCACCTCATAGATGCACCGTTTGTTGGTAGCCAGCGAAACTTCTGCACGGTAGAACACCCCCTTGCCATCCATCAGGAACAATTCGTCCCCCGCCTGGATACGCAAAACCCTGAGTGCATGAGTAGCCTCTTCCTGAGGCAGTTCTGTCTGTGTAGCCGCATCTGGCACATAGAAAAATCTAACTTCTTTCATTTCCTCTTATTGTTACTTTTTCTTCTTAATTTTCTGTTATTCCGTAAGAATATCCTTTAATTATTCACTTTTTTTGCCTTTGCGGCGCTCTATCTCATCGCGAATGGCTGAGGCTGTTTCGTAATCTTCTTCATTAATGGCACAATCCAATGCTTTTTCGAGCATTTGGTCTGGCAAAGCCGAAATTGGTACCGCACAAGAAGTCGAACTCATATCATTTTTATTAAAAGGAGTAGAAATTTCCTTTATAACCAGCTCTGTTGTATACATTTCTATATCCGCAGCCACAGACAGCAACACAGCCTGGTCAGTCTTGATGCTCATACGTTCATTTGTGATTTTATTCACAAGAGTAGCATATACTCCCCTCTCTGGTGTAGCATCGAATTCGAGATAGAAATCGTCTACATTGAGCCTGTCAAATAGTGTCCAAAGCACAGAGATCACATCATTTTTAAAATCAGAAGTTTTCGAATTACTTGCCTTCAGCTGCTCTGCTACATATTCATTAGTCATAATAGACAAAGCTCTTTTTTCGGCTTCGTCTACCAAACTAATAATACATGTCCCAAAAGCTTCCGGAATGCCAAAGCAGGCTGCAAGTTTAAGTTTGTACAACATCATTATGTACCCTTTCTTTATTTAAATTTATTTATATTCTTACGTTATATCTGTTCTTACTCTAGCGTTGAGTATGACCTTTTTTTTCTTATTTCTGTTCTTTCTTCGGACGGAAGAGAACCGCAAAGGCTACAGCAACCACGAGCGCATAACCGGCAAAGATAAACCAGCAGGTTTTCCAGTCACCCATCAGGTAGCCATCGTCTGTCCAGTGGCAGTAATGGTTGATGACCATACCTGCGAGAATGGTTCCGATAGATGCTCCCAGACCGTTGGTCATCAGCATGAACAGGCCCTGAGCCGATGCTCTTACCTTCACATCACATTTCTGGTCAACGAACAGACCGCCCGACACATTGAAGAAGTCGAAGGCTACACCGTAAACGATGCATGAGAGGATGAAGAAGGTAACACCCGGGAATGCAGGATTGCCTAATCCGAAGAAACCGAATCGCAAAACCCATGCCAACATGGCGATGAGCATAACAACCTTGATGCCATAACGCTTCAGGAAGAACGGAATGAGAAGGATGCAGAGCGCCTCGGCAACCTGAGAGATGGATACCAGGAGCGTAGCATTGTTAGCTGCAAAAGTATCGAGCATCGCAGGATCGCCCTTGAAACTGGTAATGAACGGAGTGGCATAGCCATTGGTTACCTGCAGACTCATACCGAGCATGCAAGAGAAGATGAAGAACATCGCCATCTCACGGCTTTTAAAGAGCTTGAAGGCATCGAAGCCCCATGTCTCCACCCAGCTCTTTGCCTCTTTCTTCACGACAGGACAGCTTGGCAATGAGAAGCAATAGAGGAAGAGGAGGATGCTGAGCACACCCGATACCAGGAACTGATAGTGGGTATACTGGAACTTATGGGCGTTCTCACTCAACAGGAACGAGAGGGAACCGTTGTCCCAGGTAGCACAGTTCACTATCCACATCGTAAGGATGAAGCCCACGGTGCCGAACACGCGGATTGGCGGGAAGGCCTTCACGGTGTCGAGCCCGTTGCTCTTCAATATACTGAATGCCGAAGTATTTGACAATGCCAATGTAGGCATATAGAATGCCACGCTGAAGGTGTAAACAGCAATAAACAGGACCTCGTTAGGAGTCTGACTAGCCTGTCCCATACCGAACAGACCTATCATGGCTGCTCCTGCCAAAAGGTGACAATAGCCCAAGAGACGTTGTGGCTGGATATACTTATCTGCCACAATACCCATCAATGTAGGCATAAAAATAGATACGATTCCCTGTATGGTATAGAACCAGGAAATCTCGGCACCCATCCCAGCCTTGCCGAGATAGTTGCCCATAGACGTGAGATAAGCTCCCCAAACTGCAAACTCCAGGAAGTTCATCACTGCTAGGCGTACTTTCAGATTCATAGTTTAATGTCTTTTTATTATAAAATATTAGCTGCAAAGATACAAATTTTCGGGAAAAAAGCACACGATTTTGAAGATTATCCGCATGAAAGCTAGCATATTTAACAAATTATGTGTATTTTTGCAGTCGATTTCAACAGATATAAGAGAAAAATAATATAGAAACAACAGATATGTTAGTAAAATTTTTCCTCACGTGCAATAAAATCGGGGCTTTCACGCTAGGTGGAGGCTACGCCATGATACCAATCATGGAACAGGAATTTGTAGACAAGAACAAGTGGATGGACAAGCAGGAGTTCATGGATATCATGGTAGTAGCGCAGACCACTCCGGGCATCTTCGCCATCGACATGGCGAGTCATATCGGCTATAAGCTGAAGGGAGTCTGGGGAGGCATCGTGGGAGCCATAGGTATTGCCCTGCCTTCTATCATCGCCATTCTCATCATCGCCATGTTCTTCCTGCATTTCAAGGACAATTATTGGGTGGGCAAGTTCTTCATGGGTGTGCGCCCTGCCGTGGTAGCGCTCATCGCTGCGCCTTGCTTCAAGATGGCAAAGACGGCAAACATCAACCGCTACAACATCTGGATTCCCGTTGTCTGCTGTCTGCTGATTGCAGCTTTCGGTATCTCCCCCATCTACATCATCATCGCAGCCGGGGTGCTCGGCTGGCTCTATGGAAAGGTAAAAAAGTAAAAAGGTAAAAAGGTAAAAAATATAGAGATTATGTTATTCTTCAAGTTATTTCTGATATTTACCAAGATTGGTACATTTAATTTTGGTGGCGGATATGCGATGCTTTCGCTCATCCATAACGAGACGGTAGTGAAGAACCATTGGCTTACCAATGCTGAGTTTACGGATATTGTGGCTATCAGCCAGTCTACACCGGGACCTATCGGCATCAACTGTGCCACCTACGTAGGTTATACCGCCTGCCTTCACGACGGCTATCCTACCTGGGCAGCCTGTCTGGGTTCGGTATTGGCTTCGCTCTCCATCATGTGGCTGCCTTTTATCATCATGATTCTCATCAGCCGCTATCTGATTACGCACAAGGATTCTAAAATCGTAAAGGATATCTTTGCGGGACTCCGCCCTGCCATCATCGGACTGATAGCTGCTGCCGCCGTTCTCCTGATGAATAAAGAGAACTTCGGATCACCAACCGACAATCCGTTTGTCTTCGGAGCAAGCATCGTGCTGTTTCTGGCTGCTTTCTACTTCACAAAATTCAGAAAGACCAACCCTATCCTGCTGCTTTTCATCTGCGGTATCATCGGAAT
>CAVHWE010000110.1:0-7632 GCA_963639495.1 bacterium
AGATAAACTGAGGGCAGCCTTCACGCTCGTCGATAGACTTGTGGAAGATATCATTTTTCTCCCACGCTGCTAGTACGTCATTGTTTGTCTGAGTCAAATTCAGACCGTTGTGCTCGGCAAATTTCTTAGCCATATTATCTATTTTATTTTTATATTGTTTTTACTTTTGGGCGCAAAGTTACAAAAAAAAAAGGGTTTACCCAAAATCTTTAATATATTTTCTACTTATATATACAAAAAAGACTCCTAAATGACTGAAAAATTGCTCTTTTCAAGTCATTTAGGAGTACTTAAACCTAAAATAAATGAAATATGATAAACTAAATGTTTCTAAAAGTAATGGCGGCTAACCATTGACTACTTGATAACAAACTTCTTGCCATTGCAGATGTACATACCTGGAGCCAGAACGTATTCTGCATCAGAAACCTTGTTTACTTCAGCTACCTTCACACCATTGATAGAGTAAATCTTCAACTTAGCAGGAGCCTTCTTGCTACCTACCTGGTTGATACCTGTTGAGACAGACTCATTGGTCTTACCGGCAAGGTTATAAACTGCACCGTTTTCGAATTTCAAATCCTTTGTCTGCTGACCACCGCCGTTGTTGAAGATGATCATGGTAGGAGCAGTTGTCAAATCGCCATCATACTTCCACATCCAGACATCCAAACCATTCTTCTTCACACCGATCTTGGTACATGCTACACCTGGCCAGTTACCACCGGTAAAGTTGTCTGTATTATTCCAAGCCCAGCTATCTACCTGATTCCAATCTGAAGGAGCGAGGAAGTAAGCGAAGATACCTGTTGGAGTAGGAATAACTACCTCTTTAATCTTGTTGAAGGTTGAAGAACCTGTCTTGGTTGTACCATCAGCATTGGTTGCACTCCAAGTTACAGTCTTGCTCTCGCCTTCCATCATGTCAGCACCGAGTGTGAATGTAGCAGCCTTACCAGGAGTAAGAGCCACCTGCTCGCCATCACCAATCTTATACCAACCGCTCTTGGCATTGTTGCTGAGGGTTGCTGTTACGGAGATAGTCTTCTGGAAGTCACCACCATTAGGACTCAAAGTAACCTTGGCTGCTGTATTGACAGGAGCGTCAATCTTCTGAGCATTTGCACCGCCATCATACTTCAGGTAGATATCACCTGTGATACCAGAGATTTCACCAGACTGTGCACCGCTATTATTATTCAAGATGACATTGAAGTTATCTACGCCATCAAAAGCGCAAGTCCAGTACTTTTCGCCATTGATTTCTTCAGACTCTGTCATCTTTGTACCAGGCCAATCGCCTGTCAATTTCTTAACAGAAGAACCTTTTGACCAAGCATAGATAAAAGGAGCATTTTCTGCCTGTACGTAAACCATGATAGTAGCATTAGGGTCCACCTTCTTGAAGGTCAAGCTACCGCTCTTTACTTTACCATCCTGGGCCTCTGCGCTCCACTCAATAGTCTTGGTGTCGCCAAAGTTCATACCTGCGCCAATGGTAAGGTTCTCACTCACACCAGGAGTCAAGTTCACCTTATCCTGACCTTGTATCTGATACCAACCAGACTTAGCGTCTTCAGAGAGAGTAACTGTCAGGTTAATAGTCTCAGTACGGAATGATCCACCAGCCTGTGAGAATAAAACGCTTGCTGGCTGAATAGGACCCTGCTCGTTCCAAATTGTACCAGCCTCCTCATTACCATCATAGTCTTGACCGTCCAGAGACTTAGCTGTAGTATCGTAGATGAAAGCACCATCCTCACCGATCTTGCCATCCTTCCAGTCCTTTACAAGAACACGGAGCTGACCCTGAGTAGAAGGAGCTTCTACGGTGATAGTAGAACCTTCATAAGTCTTACCAGTTACCACGTCGGTATATGTACCAGCAGGGCAATCTGTGAAGGTAGCACCACCATTGAGGGCTACGAGCGCATAGCAATCCTTAGTAGCACGCTTGAAAGCGATACCATTCTTACCTGTTGCCTTACAACCATCTGTTGTCCACTGACCCTTACGGAGAGCAGGAACAGCCTGACGAATCTTGTTCAGACGGATGAGGTGCTGAGCTACATCGTGATTCAAAGTAGCAGCTACGTTACCAGTAGCCTTATACTCACCGAAGTCTGTTGCTGTTACATCACCTGTGATATAACCACCGAAGTAAGCACGACCAGTGTTAGAAAGAGGGCCGTTAGGACCTGGGTCGATTCTTACACCACGACGGAAACCAACCTCAGAACCATAGTAGATACATGGAATACCACGGAAGGTAAACATGAGAGAGAGGTTCTCAGCCCACTGAGCATCTGTACCACCGAAACGGTTAGTATCGTTTGGACCTGGACTGTAGTCATGGCTGTCAACATATACTACATTATATGTAGCATCATTATAGAGTTCATCTTCTTTAGCGACACGGAATGCATCATTAGCTGTATTGTAGCTATAGTGCATTGGGAAGTCGATGACATTAAAACCACTTGCCTCAGAATAGTCTGGCTCATGCCATGCACCATTGATCATCTTGGCATTTTCGCTCTTCTTGTCACCAAATGATTCCTTACCGCAGAGTGCCTGAGGACCGATAGGACCAGAACCCTCTGGCAATACCTGACTGTCCCAGAAGCTTTGGCTTCCATCCCACTGATTCATCAAAGACTCATCAGACTTCCATGTATAGAAGTAGCAAGAAAGATTAGCCTGACCTCTATAGGTTGCATCGTGACCACGGGTACAAACCTCACCATACATAAAGAAAGGAGCCTTGTTCAATCGCTTATCCTCGTACTGCTTACCGAGGGCAGCAAACTGAGGAATGAACTGATGGTTGAAAGTGAGTCGTGAGATGTGACCAGATGTATCGATACGGAAACCATCCACACCCATCTTGATGAACTGACCATAGCAATCTACGAGATACTTAGCTACCTCGTCGTTCTCTGTATTCAGGTCCACACAGTCACCAGCAATCTGCCCCCACCAACGGGATGGGTCATCCCAGCTGAACTGACCATAATGGTGCCAGTAGTTGTGAATATCACGGTTCTGACCATCCATATTCTTCATCATGGTAAGACGACGCTGGTATTGATCTTTTGGAAGGATGGTCAGGTAGTCACTACCCAAAGTTTCTGTAGGGGTCATACAAGCATCGATGTAAGCTTGGTTGCGAAGTTGTGTGTTACGATCGAACAGCTTGCAGAGCTTCTCCTCACCGAAGTTACCTGTGTGGTTGAGCACGATGTCGAGGATAATCTTGATACCCTTGGCATGAGCCTTATCGATGAGTTCCTGGAACATCACGTCACCACTCTTACCATCACTGCTCTGATAGCGGCAGTCAACATGCTGGAAATCCATGGCATGATAGCCGTGGTAGTCATAACCGGATGCGTTCTGTACGACAGGAGTAATCCAGATGGCAGTGAAACCAAGCGCCTTGATGTAGTCGAGCTTGTCGATGACGCCCTGGAAGTCGCCTCGCCAGCAAGGGTCTTTGGTTTCAATCTGCGCTGCCTGGTTGTCCCAGCAGAGCACATTGTTTTTAGGATCTCCATCGTAGAAACGGGTGGTGATCATGAAATAGATACTTTCGTCTCGGAAGTCGGTACGATTAGATGTGAAGACATCTGTCGCCATCGATTGCATCGAGATTAGAATGAGCATAAGAACCGCCCATAATTTTGCGGCAAGTTTTTTCATAATGAAATTGTTAAGTTTAAAATTGAATAGTTGAATAATTACACCGCAAAATTACGAATTCTTTTTATAAATACTATAAGATAATTCACTTTTCTATTGTTTCTTCTGTGCAATCGATTTCGCAACAACAAAGAAAAAGAGGCTGAATTTCGCAAAACGGATATTTGCAAAATTCAGCCTCATTCAGAGGATATTATGTACATAAACTGCTAACCGCACGGGGACAAACTCACACTACCCGCTTACAGAGCAGGCGAAGTGCTTGTTTAAGTCCCAAAGTAGCGGTAAGTTTATTTGATAACAAACTTCTTACCATTGTAGATATACATACCTGGAGCCAGAACGTATTCTGCATCAGAAACCTTGTTCACTTCGGCTACCTTCACACCATTGATAGAGTAAATCTTCAACTTAGCAGGAGCCTTCTTGCTACCTACCTGGTTGATACCTGTTGAGACAGACTCATTGGTCTTACCGGCAAGGTTATAAACTGCACCGTTTTCGAATTTCAAATCCTTTGTCTGCTGACCACCGCCGTTGTTGAAGATGATCATGGTAGGAGCAGTTGTCAAATCGCCATCATACTTCCACATCCAGACATCCAAACCATTCTTCTTCACACCGATCTTGGTACATGCTACACCTGGCCAGTTACCACCGGTAAAGTTGTCTGTATTATTCCAAGCCCAGCTATCTACCTGATTCCAATCTGAAGGAGCGAGGAAGTAAGCGAAGATACCTGTTGGAGTAGGAATAACTACCTCTTTAATCTTGTTGAAGGTTGAAGAACCTGTCTTGGTTGTACCATCAGCATTGGTTGCACTCCAAGTTACAGTCTTGCTCTCGCCTTCCATCATGTCAGCACCGAGTGTGAATGTAGCAGCCTTACCAGGAGTCAGATTTACCTGCGCACCATCACCAATCTTATACCAACCGCTCTTAGCATTGCTGCTCAGCGTTGCAGTTACAGTGATTGTCTTCTCAAATTCACCACCGTTAGGGCTGAAAGCCACCTTAGCAGCAGTTGTCGAATTTGCTGGAGCAGAAATCTTCTTGGCACTTGAACCACCATCGTATTCCAAGTAGATATCGCCTGTAATACCAGTGATGTCACCAGACTGAGCACCGCTACCATTATTCAATACTATATTGAAGCTCTCAACGTTATCGATATCATAAGTCCAGTATTTAGCACCATCAATCTCCTCAGGACCGTTCATCACCTTACCAGGCCATGCACCTGTCAAATTCTTACCGCCAACACCTGTTGTCCAAGCGTGGATGTAAGGAGCCTTGTCAGCCTTCACCATGACCACGATAGATGCGTTAGGATCTACCTTGGTATAAGTAACCTTTTCTGTCTTCTCCTTGCCTTCAGAGCTTGTAGCACTCCAAGTCACAGTCTTGCTGTCCTTGAAGTTCATGCCATCACCGATAGTGAAGGTGGCAGCCTGACCAGGAGTCAAATCTACCTTGTCCTGTCCCTCTATCTGGTACCAACCAGACGCAGCATCTTCAGAGAGTGTAGCGGTAACAGTTACCGTATTGGTACGGAAAGTACCACCAGCTGGAGAAAGAGAAACACTTACAGGCTGAAGTGGAGCCTCGTCAACCCAAGTCGTACCAGCCTCTTCATTGCCATCATAGGTCTGACCACCCTTATGCTGAGCAGCTGTTTCGTAGATGAAAGCACCATCATCAATGAGCTTGCCACCCTTCCAGTCTTTCACGAGTACGCGAACCTGACCCTGATTACTAGGAGCATCAACGGTGATAGTAGGACCTGTGTAAGTCTTGCCTGTTACCAAGTCTGTATAAGTACCAGCTGGGCAATCTGTGAAAGTAGCGCCACCATTGAGGGCTACGAGTGCATAACTGTCCTTATAAGCACGCTTGAAGGCGATACCGCCCTTGGCAGGAGTACAGCCATCGTCTGTCCACTGACCCTTACGGAGAGCAGGAACAGCCTGACGAATCTTGTTCAGACGGATGAGGTGCTGAGCCAAATCATGATTCAATGTAGCATCCACGTTACCAGAAGCCTTGTATTCACCGAAGTCTGATGCTTCCACATCACCTGTGATATAACCACCGAAGTAAGCACGACCAGTGTTAGAAAGAGGACCATTAGGACCTTTGTCAATCACAGAACCACGACGGAAACCTACCTCAGAACCATAATAGAGACATGGGATTCCACGGAAGGTAAACATCAGAGAGAGATTCTCTGCCCACTGAGCATCACTACCAGAGAAACGGATACCATCACTTGGCTGAGGACCGTAGTCATGACTATCTACATATACCACATTGAAAGTAGCATCATTGTATTTCATATCACCAGACTTAGCCAAGCCGTATGCACTTCCTGCATTAGAGAAGTTGTAGTGCAATGGGAAGTCAATCACATTAAATCCACTTGACTGAGAATAGTCTGGCTCATGCCATGCACCATTCAGCATAAAGGTATTGTTGCTTTCAGGAGAATCCGCATTATCCTTCTCGCAGAGAGGCATCAGCTTAGCGTCATAACCTGTACCACTGTCATAGATTTCCTGAGTATCCCAGTATGACTGGCTGCCATCAAACTGATCCATCAAGTTCTGTGGAGCCTTCCATGTATAATAATAAGGTGAAAGATTGTCCTGACCACGGTACTGCACACTACCGAAACGGGCACAAACCTCACCATACATGAAGAATGGAGCCTTGTTCAATCGCTTGTCCTCGTACTTCTTACCGAGGGCAGCAAACTGAGGAATGAACTGCTTGCAGAAGGTAAGACGTGAGATGTGACCAGATGTATCAATACGGAAACCATCGACACCCATCTTGATAAAGTTGCCATAGCACTTGACAAGATAATCAGCCACTGTATTATTCTCAGTATTGAGGTCCACACAGTCACCTGCAATCTGAGCCCACCAGCGGTTTGGCTCATCCCAGTTGAAGTTACCGAAATGGTGCCAGTAGTTATGTGGATCATGATTCTGACCATCGGTATTCTTCATCAGGGCAAGACGACGCTGATACTGAGCAGCAGGCAAAAGACTTGGATAGTCACTACCCAATGTTTCCAAATTAGGAATCATACAAGCATTGATGTCTGCCTGGTTACGAAGACGAGTATCACGGTCGAACTCCTTGCAAAAATGCTCCTCACCGAAGTTACCGGAGTGGTTGAGCACGATATCGAGGATAATCTTGATACCCTTTTCGTGAGCCTTGTCGATGAGTTCCTGGAACATCACGTCACCACTCTTTTTGCCGTCACCACTCTGATAGCGGCAGTCTACTTTAGAGAAATCCGAAGCATGATAGCCGTGGTAGTCATAACCGGATGCATTCTGTACGACAGGAGTAATCCAGATGGCTGTGAAACCTAACGCCTTGATGTAGTCGAGTTTGTCGATGACACCCTGGAAGTCACCACGCCAGCAAGGGTCCTTGGTACTCTTCTGTGCTTCCTGGTTGTCCCAGCAGAGCACGTTGTTACTTGGATCACCATCGTAGAAACGAGTAGTCATCATGAAGTAGATACTTTCATCGCGGAAATCTGTACGATTAACCGTGAAGTTGTCAGTCGCCATCGCATTAGACGAGGCAAGAAGCAGCAGCATCGCTGCAAAGAGCTTCTTCTTAAACTTTCTCATAAAAAAAAATATTAAGTTAAGATATTTAGTTGAAAATTATTTGTGTGCAAAATTAATCAGAAAACGTTGGAATTGCAAACAAACAAGCCTATATTCGCTCTTTTTTATATGCAAACGATTGCATTTACAAGTAAAATAAATTCATACAAACGATTGCATACAAAAATACGCAAGTTTTCAGCCGAAAACTTGCGTATTCAAAAGAGAGTATTAGATGATTATTTGATGACGTACTTCTTGCCACCGCAAACATAGACACCTGGAGCGAGGATGTACT
>CAVHWE010000111.1:0-7597 GCA_963639495.1 bacterium
TTGTGGTAGATGATTCGAACAGAGAGAAGTACCGCAATCGTTTCAAGGCTTTGCCTTCCGATGCAGACCTTGTGATGTATTGGAAGGGCTATACGCCTGCGCAATGGAACTCTGATTATGAGGGATGTTTAGTTGCTTTAATCTTGAAAAAGAATAAGGAAAATCCCTTGAAGAGTTACTATTGTATCCATGCAGAGCCGATTAAATAAATTTCTCTCTTAATACAACAATGAATATATGACAATCGGTCAAGCGAAGGCAAAACCTTATTGTTTTGCTCTTTGCTTGACCGATTAAAATTTTATACACATATTTCTAAATCCTGATGAACTACATTTAATATCGGAGCTTGGAGAGCATCCTCAATAGATACAAGAGTGTCTATTGTAAAATTATGTGTTCCTCGCATCCATTTGCTTATTTCCGCTTCCCGTTTTCCGAGTAGAAGGGCTAGGTCTTTCTGCTTCATCCCTTTAGAAACCAGAATGTCATATATCCTATCTACGATTTGGAAAGACAAATCTACAGATTTGCGAATCTCTGGATCAACATGTTTGCGGCGTTCTTCTAAAATCTTACTTCTTCTGAGCATGTGCTCTAAGCGGTTTTTATCTCTACTTCGTTCTCTCATATACTAAGATTTTATCACGTTCTCTATAATGGCTCGTTTACCCATATTGTAATGATGTTGTTTCTTAACTGCAAAGGTACACTTTTTATTCGAAAGAGTAAGCTTTTATCTAGTTTTTTATTACCTTTGCATCGTTTTTTCCAAAGAAAGTAGAAGATTTCTTCATTTTAGGGGTAATTGATTTCAGGAAAGCTTGTATATAAGAGTAGAAACAAGAAGAAAATGACGTGATGACAGAAGAAAATGAACAGCGGATGGAACGGCTGTTCCACGATCATTACGAACAGATGTATCGCTTCGCCTTTGCCTTGCTCCATGATAACGAGGAGGCGAGGGATGTGGTGAGCGATGTGTTCTCCAGATTGTGGGATAAACAGCTGGTTCCAGACCGGGCTTATCTGATGCGGAGCGTGAAGAATGCCTGCATCAATCTTATAGCCAGAAAGAAGAGAGATGAACGACTGAAACGGCTTCTCCCTCTCTCGGAAGAGAAATTGACGGAGGAAGAACCTTCCCGTCTGGAAGAGCGATGGCAGGCTACCGTGGATTGCATCGACCATGACCTGACCGACCAGACTGCTTCCGTCATCCGATTGTGCTATCGGGAAGGAATGTCGTATAAGGATACGGCGGAGGAGCTGGGCATCAGCGTCTCGGCAGTGAACAAGCATATCGTGAAAGGTTTGCGAACGCTCAGAGAAAAATTGAAAGGAAAATAATCCGCCAGGTGTTCCGACAGGATTGTCTTTGCCGTAAGAAAGTCCTCCGCCAGGCGTTCCGACGGATTTGTAATCCGTCGTTAAAAAAGGTTCGACCTCTTTATTTTGCGGATTTGCAATCCGCTTATACAATAACTCTAAAATGAAGAAAGGAAAAGAAAATGAAACATGAATTATCTGACATAAATCCTCAGAAGATGGATTCTCAGAAATGGGATATGCTCCTCGATCTTCTGGAGCATCCCGAAAAGTATTCCGAAACCCAGAAGGATGAACTTCTGGGCGATGAGGAAGTGAACGAACTCTATCAGCAGTTGGTAGAGACCCGACAGTCTCTGGATTTTGGTAAATCGAAGGAAGAGATGAAACTGCCTTCGATTGATGCAGAATGGGAGAAGCTGCAAGATGAGATGAAGCTGAAAGAAGAAAAGCAGCAGAAAGAAGAGATGAGTCAGAATGCAGAAACCCAGCAAACCGCCAAGTTGTTTACTCTCTGGAGCCCGATGAGAAAGGTGGCTGCCGTTGCTGCCGTTCTTGTCGTCTCCGGCATCACCTTTGCAGCCATTCATCTGGTAACCCGTTCTCTGCAGGCATCAGATAACGACAATACCGAACTCGTGGCATCCCGAAAGGATTCTATACAGCAGGTTTCTGCTCCTCAGAAATCCAACATAGAAGAAAAGACAGATTCTGCAAGTCTTGCCCAGCTCCCATTGGTTTACGAAAACGCTGAGCTTCAGAATATCCTTACTCCTATTGCCGGGCATTTCCATCTCCAGGTAACTTATCAGAACGAGTCGGCTCGCCACATCCGTCTCTTCCTGCAACTGGAGAAGAACATGAGTCTGGATGATATCATCGAACTGATGAATCATTTCGAGAAAGTGAATATTCGTCATGAAGGTCAAACTTTAATCGTGGAATAAGATGAAAAGATTAAGATATATTATGCTGCTGGCAAGTCTGATGAGCCTTTCTCTTCAGACCATCTATGCCCAACGCATCACCCGCAGCTTCCGCAACACTTCTATGTCAGAAGCGCTCACCATCCTTGCCAAGAGCACCAAGGATTATCGTATCAACTTTATGTATGATGAACTGGAGGATTTCACGGTTACTACGAGTATCGTGAAGCGAACCGCTCCGGATGCCATCCGCCAGATTATGGGCTTCTATCCGATGAAGATGACGATAGATGGCGAAAACATCTTTGTGGAGTGTACGCAGAAGACTCCCACCAAGATGATAGGCCGTATCATCGACAATAAGAAACGCCCTGTAGATTTCGCCAATGTAGCCCTGCTGAATGTTCGTGACTCTTCATTGATTAATGGCGGCGTGACGAATGAGAATGGTCAGTTCGTGATTCCCTGCGGAGCCAGAAAGGCGATAGTAAGAGTAAGTTGCGTGGGCTATCATACGGCTGTAGATACTTATAATACTGGTAAAATCGGGACGATAACATTGAAGGAGGCAACGATGAACCTGCAGAAGGTGATAGTAAAGGCGGTTCGCCCCAAGACAAAACTGACTCGCGAGGGATTCCAAACCCAGGTGCAGGGTACGATACTGAGTGATGCGGGTATGGTTGCCGACTTGTTGAAGCAGGTTCCAAGAGTGCGTGTAGATAAGGATGGAAACTGTTCGGTGTTTGGAAAAGGCACACCGGAGATTTATGTCAATGGCAGAAAGCTGACCGACAAAAATGAATTGCAAACCATATCTTCCAAGGATGTGAAGAATGTGACGGTTATCACGACTCCTGGTGCCCAGTATGATGCCCAGGTCAATTCTGTGATTCGTATAACTACGGTCAAGAAGCAAGGTTATGGATGGAGTGGTAATTTCCAGGCAAAATATGGTTTTGCCATGAAGAATGCTTGGCAAGAGCAGGCTAATCTCAATTACCGTGTGGGTGGACTGGATGTGTTCGGTGGATTGATGTGGTCAGATTCGTATTTCTATGATAAGTTGGGATTGGATGAATATATCAATGGAAATCAGCATCAGATATATCAAAAATCTGCAGGGCGCATAGATGCTAGAAATTATGGACCTGATGCCAATCTGGGTTTCAATTATGAATTCAATGAAAATCATACCATCGGTCTGAAGTATAAGTTTGGTTCTGGCAATACTAAGTATTTTACTGTTAGGCAGAACTATTCCATCTTTCAGGATGGAGTTCACCAGGGAGATGTAAATTATCTCAACGATGAGTCAGATTCCAAGCAGACTCCTATTCATCAGGCAGACTTTTATTATGATGGTAAGATAGGCAAGTGGAGTATAGACCTGAATGCATCAGCGTTGTGGAGGACGAAAGACCAGATACAGAAAGCCACAGAAACCAGTTCTGAGTTGGGCGACCAGATTGTATGTTCAGATAGTCATACCAAAGGAAAGTTGCTTGCCGGTAAATTGGTTGTTTCTTATCCTTTGACCGACCTGTTGAACATAGACTTTGGTTCGGAATACACAAATTCTGATAGTCATACCAACAACCAGAACGAGGGTGGTGTGGCTGCATCCAATGATTCCAAAATCAAGGAACAGAACATAGCCGCTTTTGCTGAGGCTGCATGGTCGTTGGGAGATTATTCCCTGAATGCCGGTGTGAGATATGAGCATGTAAAATCAGACTATTATGCCGAGGGAGTGCTCAACCCGGATATGAGCAGAAAGTATGATAATGTATTTCCTAATGTATCCTTGGGATATGACAAGGGCAAGTGGCATTCTTCATTGAGTTTCACGGCGAAGACCTATCGACCAAGTTACTTCCGTCTTTCCGGTTATACCCGATATACGAGTCGTCATTCCTATGAAAGCGGTAATCCTAACTTGCGACCAACGGATGCCTATCATCTGGAATGGGATGCGCAATATTCCTGGTTGAGTTTCTCTGCTGAATATATCTACAACAAGAATGCCTCGGTATATATGATGAAGCCATTCCAGGGCAATAAGGATATAGCCCTGTCATATTACGAGAATGTAGATAAGATTCAGAACCTGAAGTTCTATCTTGAGGCTACTCCGGTGATAGGCTTATGGCATCTTGACTATACGGTAGGTCTGGTCAATCAGTTCTTTGATGCCAGCAAATACGTCAGCGACTATAATGCCAATCGTCCTTCTCTCTATCTGGATTTGGAGAATACCTGGGTATTGCCACATCATTGGAAGGCTAGATTGGAATACGCTTACCAGTCGCGTAATTATAGCGAATTGGGTGTCAACTATGCATGGAATTCCCTGGATGCGTCTATTTCCAAGTCGTTCCTGAATAACCGACTGGTTGTGAGACTGGAAGCAGAGGATTTGCTTCATGGACAGAACGAGAGTTGGCAATATCATAATTCGTATGCTCACTTCACCAGAACCGGTATAGATAATACCCGCATGTTCTTGGTCAATGTAACTTATAACTTCAATGCCACCAAGAGCAAGTATAAGGGTACGGGTGCTGGTAATGCAGAAAAGAGCAGATTATAGCTCATTTTTAAAACACGGACAAATTGAATTTGTCCGGACAAATTGTCTGGTTGGTTCTAAGTAGTTGATATTTAGAATATTATAAGCCGTCGGACAAAAGAGCCGGACAAATTCAATTTGTCCGTGTTGTTTTTTTCAGTGGTTTTGGAGTCAAAATCAGGCTTTTTTAGCTTTTCTCCCTATAGTTTTCTTCTCGTAACCCTATGCTTTTCTCCCCGTAACTCTATGACTTTTGGATGTTAACTCTATGAGTTAGGTTTTTTAAGAGATGATGTATGACAAAAAACGGGAATACATTCAGGCTAGGAGGGATGAAGAACTGGATGGAATTGGTAATTTGATGCAGTTATACAAATTTAACGGAAGAGATGTTATGGCTTTGGATAATAATGTGTACTTTTGTACTAGATAATGATGAAATAAAAACATATTGTAAGAATGAAGACGGTTTTTTGCTCTTTGGGACTGCTGATAGCTGCTGTGCCCGTGTTCGCTCAGAACACTGGGAAGGACTCTATTGTCTCTACTAAAGCTTTGGATGATGTGGTGGTATCAGCCTCCAATATCAGTCGTGTGGGTGATCATCTCGTCATCTATCCCAACAGCCAGCAACGAAAACATGCGGTTAATGGATTCGGGGTGTTGGAAAACCTGAATATCCCAGGACTCATCATCGATGCAAAGTCGAATCAGGTGGATGTGATGGGACTGCAAGCCACCTTGTATCTGAATGGGCAGGAATGCGACATCCGGGAAATACAGATGCTCCGTCCTCGTGACATCGAGAAGATAGAATATCATGATGCTCCATCGGGAAAATACGCCAAGGATAAGCTTGTCGTTAACTTTATTACCAAGCAATACCGGTATGGAGGATATGTGCAGGCTGACGGACTGCAGACGATAGGATATGACCATGGCGACTATAACGTTGCCACCAATTATGTAAAAGGTAACAATTCCTATACTGTGTTTGCTGGTGCAAACTATAGTCATGTGGATGGTACTGAGACCTGGAACAATGAGAACTATCAGTTTACGCAATCCCTATTTGATAGGGAGAGCTATAGTAAGAATTCTTACCGGAATCATCAGGAATATATGCAGTTCCGCTATCAGAACCAGAAGGGAAAGAGATATTGGGTGGGCAAGTTTACGCTCGTCAACCTCTCTACTCCAAGAAATGCATCTTCTGGTTTTGCGAGGGAAAGCACAGAGACGAATGTATTCTCAAATATCCAGAAGAAGAGTCTGTCTCCTAAGATTGACCTGAACGCCAACTTGCCATTAAGCAAGAATCAGACGCTTACCTTGGGAGTACATGGCAAGTTTTCTGCCAACTCCTATCATCGTCTTTACCAGGAACAGCCTTTCGAGACAATGACCGATGAAGACGAGAAAGCGCTGTCGTTCCAGCTGTCTGCCATCTATAATTATTTCTCTCAAAAGCATTCCTTATCCGTGGAACTGTTTCATTACCACGATGTCTGGAATGCCGATTATTCCGGCAATTGCGAACTTTGGCAGCATCTGTGGAAAGGGGAGTCGTTGGCTTTCTTCTCCTATAATTTCCAGGTTAGCAGGCGCTTGAGCCTGAAAACCCGCATCGGATTGGATTGGCTTCAATATCATCTGCATGGAGACAACAGCTTTAGCCAGCTGTCTCCTCGCATCAATACGAATGTGCAATACCAGCTGAATAAGGGAATGCTCTTGTGGTCATTCAACTTTGTGAACTCCAATCATGGTATGGATGTCATCAACCGGGCTATGATTCAGGTCAATTCCCACATGATGGAAAAGGGAATGCCCGAACTGAAGAAATCACATGACATCAACACCTATTTATATTATATGGGGCGTTTCAACAGGTTGAGTGTTTCTGCCATCGGACAATTCCGTTACAATCATCATCCTGTAACTGATGATTATTACCTGGATGAGGCAAACAGGAAAATAGTGAAGACTTACTCGAATGGTGGAAATGCTCAATATTATTCTGCTATCCTCGCCTTGCAGTACAAACTGTGTAAGTTTGCCAATTTGTCGGGAGATATCAGATATAACCATGCGGAGGTGAAGACTACCTGGTCGAAGCATAACAACAATTTGACGGGTAATCTTGGGTTGAATATGTTCATGGGAGATTTTGCCTTGAAGCCTTACCTGCATTTTGGCAAGAAGTCTTTGGATGAAGCAGCTTTGGTGATAAGCAAGACTCCTATCGACTATGGAATGTCGTGTTCTTACAGCAGGGGCAACCTCTATGTAGAACTTCAGGCAGTATCGCCTTTCAAAAAGCAGGAGAAGCAATATTGGTTGGATTTGCCTATCTACAGTTACAGTAAGAGCATCAAAGACCAGACGGCTTCGCAATATGCCAGCATCAAGGTTGCTTACTCCTTCGACTTTGGCAGGAAGACCCAAAAAGTAGAGAAGGATGTTAATAAGAACATAAACAGCTCTTTGTTAAGAGTGGAGTAGAGTTTTATAAAACAAAAGATATAGGAACGGATGAAAATGTTAGATTTTAAGGTAAAAAGATTTGTTGGTATTATATTTCATTTGATTTTAGCTCAAATCTGTTTAGCTCAGACTGGTATCGCTAACCAAAATTTTGGAAAGGATACTCTGCAATTAAGGGAGGTTGTTGTTAGAGCAACCCGCCCTTTGGCAAAGTTGAACAGCGAAGGCTTTGTGACAGAAGTCAAAGGTACCGTTTTGGAAAAACTTGGTTTTGCAAAAGACG
>CAVHWE010000112.1:0-7596 GCA_963639495.1 bacterium
GGTTCTATCACGTGCTTCAGATCTGCGTTGTAGAACTTGAGCATATCTGGGGTGATATCAAAGCTTACCTCCTTGCTTTCACCTACTGCCAGATGGATGCGCTGGAAACCTTTCAGTTCCTTTACAGGGCGGGAGATGCTGGCTACCATGTCACGGATGTAGAGCTGCACAATCTCGTCGGCATCGCGGGAGCCGTTGTTCTTAACGGTGACGCTAGCTGTAATCTTCTTGCCATCCTGCCATTCGGTAGCCTCCTCATTGCTGATGCCCGCCTCCTGGCTGCTCAGGCGGAAGTTGCTGTATGAAAAGTAGGTATAGCTCAAGCCGTAACCGAAAGGATAGAGCGGACCATTGCTTACATCCAGGCAGTTGCTGGCATACTTGGCAAACTTCTCATTATCGTCTGGTACAGGGCGACCGGTGTTCTGATGGTTGTAGTAGAGAGGCTCCTGACCGGTAGTCTTAGGCATCGAAGTGGTGAGCTTACCCGATGGCGATTTGTCGCCAAAGATGACATCGCAGAGTGCATCGCCCATCTCTGAGCCTCCAAACCATACATTCATGATGGCTGGTACATGGACTTTCTCCCAAGTAAGAACCGTAGGACGGCCCGCAAAGTTGAGGAGCACTACTGGCTTGCCCGTCTTCAGAAGTTCGGCAAGCAGTTCGCGCTGTACGTCCGGCATCTCCAGGTTGGTACGGCTACCGCATTCGCCACTCATCTCGGCACTTTCGCCCATAGCACATACTATCACGTCAGCCTCTTTAGCTATCTTCAGCGCTTCAGCCTTCATTTCAGCCTCGTTGCCCCAGTTGATTGGTTTACCGGATTCGCCGTTTTGCTGCAGTTCCTTATTGCGCCAGATATTGCTTCCCTGGGCATATAATAAGGTGGCTTTTCCGGCAAGGGCATGCTCCATTGCCTCCTTGATGGTGGTATATTTAGATGGTACCTGAGCCACGCTCCATGTACCGGCTATATTGTTTCGGGTGTCGGCAAGCGGACCTATCAGGGCTATCTTTCCTTCCTTCTTCAGTGGCAGGATATTGCCTTCGTTCTTCAGAAGCACGAAGGTCTCTGCTGCTACATCGCGGGCTGCCTGACGGTTCTCTGCGGTATAAATCTCGCTCTTGCTGCGCTTGGTGTTGCAGTAGCGGTAAGGGTCGCTGAACAGGCCCAGTTTATATTTCGCTTCCAGAATGCGGCGGCAGGCGATATTCACGTCTTCCTCGCTCACCTTTCCTTCTGCTATGCTCTTTGCCAGATGCTTTACGAAGGCGTTGGAGCACATGTCCATATCGGTACCCGCTTTCAGCGCCTGTTCTGATGCCTCCTTGATGTCTTTTGCCGTTCCGTGCTGCAGAATCTCGGCGATAGAAGCGTAATCGGTAACCACGAAACCGTTGAATCCCCACTGCTTTCTCAAGACGTCGGTCATCATCCATTTGTTGGCTGTAGCAGGTGTGTAGTCGATGAGATTGAATGAAGACATCACGCTGCCTACGCCAGCCTTCACCACTGCCTCGTAAGGTGGCAGATACTGGTTCATCATGCGCATGCGGCTCATATCTACCGTGTTATATTCCTTTCCGCTCTCAACGCCTCCGTACAGGGCAAAATGCTTCAGACAGGCCATGATGCGGTTGGCTCTCAGAATCTCTTCTGTGCGCATATCCACGCCCTGGTAGCCCTGAGTCATCGCTGCTCCCATCATGCCGCTAAGATAAGGATCCTCACCATTTCCTTCGCTGATTCGTCCCCAGCGGGCATCGAGTGCTATGTCTACCATAGGAGAGAATGTCCAGTTGATGCCGTCGGCACTTGCTTCCTTGGCCGATACTTCGCCTACCTTCTTCATCGCCTCGGTATCCCATGAGCAGGAGAGGGCGAGAGGGATAGGGAACATCGTCTCGTAACCATGAATCACATCCATACCTACGAGCAGCGGGATGCCCAGACGGCTGTTCTTGATGGCGATTTCCTGCAGAGCCTTGATTTTGTCAAGCCCTTTGATGTTGAAAACTCCGCCCATGTTGCCCTGGGCGATATCGCTGCCTACCTGAGTATCAAGTGCGCCGCCGGTGGTGATGTCGCCAGCTACCATCAGGTTCAGCTGACCAATCTTTTCCTGTAGCGTCATCTTCGCCATCAGTTGGTCGATATACTCCTTCATGGGTAGAATCTTGCCTTTCTTGGTTGTGGCAGTTACTTTTTTCTTAGGGGCTGCGGTATGGGCGAAAGCAGGTGCTGCCATAGAACCAGCCAAAAGAAATGTGAGTGATAAAAGTGCTGTTCTCATTGTTTATTATGTTAATTGTTATTTTTATGTTTATCTTTTGCAAAGATAATAAAAAAGATGATACGATGCGCGATAGAAATGTTAAAATGTGGATGAATTTTTCTTTTTTAGATAGAAATGTATCTGATAATGAGATGGATAAGAAAAATGAAGAATATATAAAAAGTGGATGCGGTATAGGTGAAAAATGCGAAGAAATCTA
This sequence comes from bacterium, assembly GCA_963639495.1. Taxonomy (GTDB): domain Bacteria; phylum Bacteroidota; class Bacteroidia; order Bacteroidales; family Bacteroidaceae; genus Prevotella. The sequence goes on from CAVHWE010000112.1 coordinate 2,503, forward strand.
CATTTCTTCTATATTTGATTTGTCGTTTCCGATTTTTTTATTACTTTTGCACATGAAACCTCATGAAAATAAATCAATCTTAAACGGAATCAAGTTGATGTATCGCATAAATGAATTATGGGGAAAGGCATTCTTCTTCCTGCTCTTGGTCTTGATGCCTCTTTCTCTTGCAGCAAAAACAACAGATAATATAGAGCAGCTTTTTCAGAGTCTGGACAACGCCATTGCCCATTCGGCTGATTATGTGAAGGTACGTGAAGCCCGAATTTGCGATTGGGAGCAGAAACTGAAGACCGCCAGGTGGCTAAGCAGTAAGTATGATGCCTGCTTTGCGCTCTTTGAGGAATACCGCTCCTACAAGAACGACATGGCGCTGAAATATATCAACCAGTGCATGGAACTTGCTATCAGAATGGGCGATAAAAAGAAGGTGGAAAATGCCAAGGCGCTGCTTGCTTTCCAGGAATCGACCACGGGCGATTATGCCGAATCATACGACCTGCTGAAGTCTGTCAATATCGCTGATCTTGATGCTGAGGGCAAACGCAACTACCTCTGGGCTTGCCAGCATCTGTATGGCGAGATGGCATATTATTCCAACGTTCCCTCTTTGAAGAAATATTATACCGGCAAGCGTAATGCCTATCAGGCTGCAATAGACAGCACATTCAGCCATGATGATGACCTTTATCTGCAGATGCAGGAGGTGAGGGCACGCGATGCGGGCAATATGAAGGAGGCTTTGCGATTGAGCGATAAGCGGCTGGCGATGACGAAACCGGGCACCCATCAGTATGCCATTGTACAGTTTTATCGCGGCTTGACCTACAATCAGTTTGGTGATAAAGAACAGTTCCTCCGCTGCCTCTTGCGTTCTGCTATCTGCGATGTCCAGTTGGCTGTAATGGACCAGGGGTCGCTCTGGGAACTCGCCAATCTGCTCAATGCCGAACCGGGCGAGCAGAAGCGCTCTCATGAGTATATCAAGTTTGCCTGGAAGTCGGCTACCATTTTCAATACGCCTATCCGCAGCCGCCAGATCATGCCTGTGCTCACGCAGATTGAGGAGGGATATCAGAAAGAACTTTCAGCGAGCAACCAGCATCTGCGGCTCATGGTAGCGTGTTCAGCCTTGCTTCTCTTTGTGGTTATGCTCTTGCTCTACTATGTCAACAAGCAGCGCAAGCGCATTGCTGCGGCCCATCATAAGCTAAAGGAAACCAACCATGCCTTGCAGTTGGCAAATGAGCGTCTTAACGAGATGAACCAGTCTCTTAACGAGATGAACCAGTCTCTCAACGAGATGAACCATTCTCTCAACGAGAGTAACAAGATGAAGGAAGTATATATTGGTCGATTCCTGCGCCTTTGTGCCATCTATGTCGACAAGATAGAGACCATGCGCAAGCGAGTAGTGAAACTGGTGAAGGCAAGAGAACTCAACAAGTTGCTGGAGCAGATGCAGGCTGGCGAGGCCTACATGGGCGAGTTGTATGAGTATTTCGATTCCGCCTTCCTGAAGCTCTTCCCTGACTTTGTTGAGGAGTTCAATGCCCTCTTGAAACCTGAAGAGCGTATCGTGCTCGAAGATGACAGCCGTCTTTCTACCACCCTCCGTATCTTTGCCCTTATCCGTCTGGGCATCGAGGACAGTTCTAAGATTGCCGAGTTCCTTCACTATTCTGTGAACACTATCTATAATTATCGCGCCAAAATCAAGAATAGTGCCATCTGTGACAGGGAAGAGTTCGAGCAGCGTGTGAAGCAGATTGGCATGAAATAAGCCTTTCTGGGCGTGATGGCGCAAACTTGCGAAAATTCAGGAGTAAATGCTGCAGATACCCATGCGCCCTGTTTTAGGGTGTCAAGTGGGTTAATCTTCTGATAATCAGGATGTTGATATTTTGAAAAATCCCCGTTCCTACGCAAGCTTGTCAATGGATGAAAAGCAGGGGAATACAATAAAAGTTTGTTACGGCGTTTCACCGTAACAAACTTTTATGCGTTATATTTATTTCCTCCCTCCGTTCAATTTCTCAGAATCGAATCATTCTTTTAAAAGAGCTCGAAGGCTTTCTTGAGCTTCAGGTTATCGGCTGCATTACCAACAAGAGCCTCAAACTTTCCGGCTTCAGCCTTCCAGGATGAAGATGCCTCATCGTAGAAACTGAGGGCCTCTTTGCTGATGGTGATGCTGATATCCTTGCTCTCACCTGGCTGGAGATAAACCTTCTGGAATCCCTTCAGCTCCTTCTGAGGGCGGTCTACTGATGACTTGACATCGTGGATGTAGAGCTGAACCGTCTCGGCTCCGGCACGCTTACCTGTATTCTTTACGTTTACGGTAAAGGTGATTGTGCCGTCCTGCTTCATCTGCACCTTGTCGCTGCGCAGATTAGAGATGGCAAACTGGGTGTAGCTCAAGCCGTGACCGAATGCAAAGGTAGGCTTGATGCGCTCCTTATCGGTCCAGCGGTAACCTACATAGATGCCTTCCTTATATTCCTCATCAATGATGTTGCCCTTCGTGCTGGCTCCACCTTCCTGACGCCAGGTTCCCGGATAGGTATTGAGTGCATGAGCACCTGTTTCCTTCAGCGAGTTGACCCATGTAAACGGCAACTTGCCGCTAGGGTTGGCATCGCCTGTAAGGATGCTTGCAAGGGCTTCGCCGCTCTCCGAACCGATGAACCAGCCCTGTACGATGCCGGCAACCTTAGCCTTCCAAGGCATAGCTACCGCATTGCCCGAGATGTTGACATAAACGAAGTTTCTGTTTGCCTTAGCCAAAGCCTCGATCAGCTTATCCTGATGGTATGGCAACTCATAATGCTTGCGGTCGTGACCCTCGCAGTCCTGGAAATCGCTCTTGTTCAGACCGCCAAACATGATGACATAGTCGGCTGTCTTGGCTTTCTCTACAGCTTCGGCTATCAGTTTAGCCTCGCTGCGCTTGTCTTCCAGGTTCTGGCCGGTTGTAACACCATTGTAGTTGCCCGTTACATCGCCCACATATCCGCGGGCATAATCTACCTCGATGCCGTCCTTGCCCAACCGCGTCTTCAGTCCATCGAGAGGCGAAATCTCGCGCTGTACCTTGAGCGAAGAAGAGCCTCCGCCTACGGTCATCATCTTGATGGCATTCTCGCCTACTACCAGTATGCGCTTAGCCTTCTGGGTGTTGATAGGGAGCACATTGTTCCTGTTCTGGAGCAATACGATGCCTTCTTCTGCAATCTGTCTGGCTGCTGCATAATGGCTCTCGGAACAGAGGAAACCATGAGGGCGGTTCGGATTCATCGTGGTGCGATAGAAAAGGCGCAATACGCGGCGCACCTTATCGTCCAGCTCCTTCTGGGTGAACTTGCCTTCCTGTATGGCCTTCATGTAAGGCATGGAGAGATAATAGTTGTCGTAGGCATTGGTAGCGCCCATCGTAAGACCATCTGTCCAGGTGCCGAACTCCATATCCAGCCCGTTCTTTACAGACTGCTCCAGGTCGTGAGCACCGCCCCAGTCGCTTACCACGACACCATCATACTTCCAGTCGCCCTTCAGAATCTTGTTCAGGGTCCACTGGTTGTGGCAGTTGTGCTCGTTCTTATATAGGTTGTAGGCTCCCATGATGCCCCATGTCTTACCCTTCTCAACAGCCGCCTTGAAGGCAGGGAGATAGATTTCGTGGAGAGCACGGTCGCTTACGATTACGTTGACCTGATGGCGGTATTCCTCATCGTTGTTCAGACAATAATGCTTTACGCAGGCTGATACGCCCTTAGACTGCAATCCCTGGATATACGGTACTACCATGATGCTCGCCAGGAACGGATCTTCGCCCATATACTCGAAGTTGCGGCCGTTGAGAGGCGTGCGGTAGATGTTGACGCCAGGACCCAGAATCATGTCCTTGCCGCGATACAGGGCTTCTTCGCCCAATGCTTCGCCGTAGATGCGGCTCATCTGCGGATTCCATGATGCGGCAAGACAGGTGAGGGCAGGGAAGGCTACGCAGGAGTCGTTGGTCTGACCTGCCTGTTCCCATTCATCCCACAATACGTCAGGACGCACTCCGTGAGGTCCGTCATCCGTCCAGAAGTCAGGAAATCCCAAGCGTGGTACACCGGCTGATGAAAACTTGCTCTGAGCATGGATGATGCGTATCTTCTCTGCCAGCGTCATGCGGGAGATGGCATCATCGATGCGCTGCTCTACCGGCTTGGTCTGGTCGAGATAGACTGGCAATTGTCTGGTAGTCTGCTGTGCCTGCGATGGAGCGATGGCTGCCACAGACAAGACACATGATAAAATGAACTGTTTCATAAGTAATGAATATTTATTATGGTTTGTTTATTCTTGCAGTTGTTGTTGTTGTTATGCACAACGCCTCTCACGTTTTTTTTGTGCGTTTTAGGCGTATATGCTCATTCATCTGCAAAAATACTAAATAAATAATGAAAAAATGATGGGTGATAAGAGAAAAGTGGATGGGTGTAGAAAAGGAGCTTTTGTAAGGCGCTGATAATTAGTAAGATAAACAATGTATGGAGAAATTGAAAAGTGGCAGAGTGTGAACACTGAAAAATACTGAAATAACTTTTTAAGGGTGTTCCAGCCTGATTTTCTCTATTTTAATCCTTCCACTTTCGTACAGTTTGGTAAAATTGGTAAGTAGCTGAAAATTAGTGATATAGCTAGTTTAAGGTAAGCTTTCTTTCCACTTATCTGTTGAAGGGGCTAGGATTTATCAAAAAATCATATTATATTTGCAAACGAAAACACGGCTTAACGCATTTTAGGAAATGCACAGCCGCACAGTCTTAAACATTATTATAATAGAGTGAACTAACAAACAGATATTTTTCTAAACTAATAATCGAATATGAAAACAAAAAGTCTATTGCTGGCGACCGCATTATTGATGTCGACGTCAGCGCTCGCACAGAAAAACACCTTCAAAGGTGTCGTGTTGGATGACCTGGGTGAACCCGTTATCGGAGCCACCATACAGGTAAAAGGCGTTAAGGGTGCCGGTGCAATCACCGACCTTGATGGTAACTTTGTCATCGATGCAGATGCTAACCAGACCTTGGTTAT
>CAVHWE010000113.1:0-7582 GCA_963639495.1 bacterium
ATTGGCTATATCCTAGCCTTTTCAGGCCCGATGATTTCTAAACGGGACAGCAGTGTTGTTCAACATAATTTTATAAGCAAGAAGAACTATTCCCTGCTCCTATTTATCCCTTAAAAGAAAGAATAGAGGGGAAAATTAAGAAAAGACACAAAAAAAGTTTGCTTGTATCGTTATTTTTTGTAATTTTGCAGAAAATAAGGAACAAGCGTATGAACAATATAAAATATCCGATAGGCATACAGAGCTTTGAGAAAATCATCACAGAAGGATATCTTTATATAGATAAGACTCAGATGATTTATGATATGGTAGAAAATGGCAAGATTTACTTTCTGAGTCGTCCCAGACGATTTGGAAAGTCACTTCTCGTATCTACTCTGGAATGCTATTTCCAAGGAAGAAAAGAACTGTTCAAGGGCTTAGCCATTGATAACCTGGAAACCGACTGGAAACAATATGCGGTATTTCACCTTGATTTCAACGGCAAGGACTTTACACAAGCAGGTCAGTTGGAGAATACGCTGATTGATTTCGTAGAATCGCAGGAAGCCATCTACGGCAAAGCTCCCTTTGCTTCCACCCTCGGCGACAGATTCATTGGCGTTCTGAGAAATGCCCACGAAAAAACAGGACTTCGCGCCGTTGTCCTTATTGATGAATACGACAAGCCTCTGCTAGACGTATTGGATTCTACACTGAAAACAACCGATGCAGATGGCAACGAGCGGCTATTGGAAGATAGGCATCGGGAAATTCTGAAAGGTTTCTACAGTGTATTCAAGGCTGCCGATAAAGACCTGCAATTCGTTCTGCTTACAGGAGTTACCAAATTTTCGCAAGTAAGCGTATTCAGCGGTTTCAACCAACCCGAAGACATCAGCCTTTCTGCCCACTTCGATACGCTTCTCGGCATCACTGAAGACGAGTTGCGCTCTACCTTTTCACAGCAAATCGCAGAAATGGCTGAGGAATATGATGTTACAAAGGAAGAAATACTGATAAAACTGAAACGCCAGTTTGACGGCTACCATTTCAGTCGCAGGATGCGAGGCGTATATAATCCTTTCAGCATCTTGCGTGCCTTCAAGGAAATGCTCATCGACGACTATTGGTTCCAAACGGGTTCACCCAGCTATCTGGTTCGCCTGCTAGCTCATAGCGATGAAAACATCAACGAACTGGTGGGAAAATATTATCCTACCAAGGATTTCGACGACTATAAGGCAACCATAGAACGCCCTTTGCCAATGATATATCAAAGCGGATATCTGACCATCAAGGGTTGGTCAAGGAATACCAATTCCTATCTGTTGGATTTTCCGAACGATGAAGTGAGAAGGGGATTCATCAGTTTGCTGGCAGCAGATTATCTGAAGCCAAAGGTTTCACCTGACTCCTGGGTTCTACAGGTAATCGAAGCATTGGGAAAGGGAGAATGCGAAAAGTTGCATCAACTGATGGTTTCTTTCTTCGCCAGTATCCCTTATTCACAGCGAAGAAAAGATGATGAACGTGAGAAGGAGCGTTATTTCCAATATACGTTCTATCTGGTATTGAGGATGATCAGCTCCTATACCATCTTCATTGAAAAAGAACAGAGCGAAGGAAGAGTAGACTGCATCATAGAAACTCCTCTATACATATATATATTTGAGTTTAAGAGGGATGGATGCGCAAGAGAAGCACTCCTGCAAATAGAAAATATGGGATATGCACGGGAATATTTATCAGATAAGAGAAAGATATTCAAGATAGGATGCAGTTTCTCATCAAAAACAGGAACAATAGATGATTGGGGAGAGAACTGACTCTCTCTCCCCAATCGCATTTAACAAATTAGGTCAGTTCATATATTATATAAGGAGATGAAAGAAGTATTGATAGTAAGCATCGGCAGCTTCTTCGGGGGCGGCATGAGGTATTGGATTTCAAAGATGGTGCAATCCTGCACGGTGATTGCCTTTCCTTTCGGAACGATGGCGGTGAATGTGGCGGGATGCCTCATCATCGGGTTTCTCTCGGGATTGAACTGGCGGGAAGGGGGATGGATGTCGCCATCTGTCAAACTGCTGCTCACCACGGGATTCTGCGGAGGATTCACTACCTTCTCTACCTTTATGAACGAGGGAGCAGGACTGATGAAAGAAGAGAATTACCTCTATATGATGCTCTATCTCTTCGGAAGTCTGGCGCTGGGACTTATCGCCGTTCTCGCCGGACATTATCTGGCGAAAATGATTGCATGAGAAGAAGTAGGAGAATAGAAGAAAAAAGGCTCAGATTGCCGAAGAATATACTGAAGATAGTATTCCATCAAATGAAGAAATGATGAAAATACTATCTTTTTTATTATTTTATATTTCCAAAATGCCTTAATTACGAAATTTATTCGTAAATTTGCAGAAATAATCTGCATTCGACAATTTGAAAGCAAGCTTTCATCATGCTCGTTTGCTTAATTTTTGCACCAATGAATACATTAGATACAAACAATATAAAATGGAGCGAGAATGTAATTATCGCTGATGCCGACTATATCGACCGAGTGGCTTTCGACCTGATAGTCAACTTCGAACGAATGATTAACCGTCGCATCCAACCAGCCGACATGGCACAATGGGCAGTCTGCATTGCCCTTGACGGAGGTCTGAGAGAGGGCGAGCACGAGACACAGGTTGTACTTATCCACGACAAGCAGTCGATGGCGATGAAGAACTTCCGCCCTGCCAACTATGAGAAGGATCTGAACGCTCAGGCTTTCAAGGATGATAAGCTCGGAGAATTCATCATCTCTTCTTATCCTACAGAGGAGAAGATGGTAGGCAAGGATGACTTCCTCGTAGATGTGGCACGCACCGTATGCAACGCCAAGGAGGTGAAGCGAGTGATGGTAATCCCAAATTCTGAGGATGGAGATGCTTACGACCGACTCCGCGAGATACTCCGCAAGGTAGATGACGACGACAAGCGCATCACACTCTTTGCCATGCAGCCCATGCCAGGCGGCAACTTCAGACAGGAGATTCTCGGTTATTCGCTCATGAATGCCCTGGGGATTTCGGCAGATGAAATAAAATAAACATTAAAATAATAAACATAAAAAAAATAAGATTATAAATGAGTAGAGTACTTATGATTGGCGCAGGTGGCGTGGCTACCGTGGCTGCCTTCAAGATCGTCCAGAACCAGGACGTTTTCACCGAGTTTATGATTGCTAGCCGTCGCAAGGAAAAATGCGATAAGCTGGTTAAGGATATCCATGCCAAGGGCTACAAGATGGATATTCAGACAGCTGAGGTGGATGCCGACGACGTTGAGCAGTTGAAGGCTCTCTTCAATAGCTACAAGCCTGAGCTTGTCATCAACCTAGCTTTGCCTTACCAGGATCTCACTATCATGGATGCCTGTCTGGCTTGTGGTTGCAACTACATGGATACCGCTAACTATGAGCCTAAGGACGAGGCTCACTTCGAGTACTCATGGCAGTGGGCATACAAGGATAAGTTCGAACAGGCTGGTCTCTGCGCTATCCTCGGCTGCGGTTTCGACCCAGGTGTATCAGGCATCTTCACCGCTTATGCAGCCAAGCATCACTTCGATGAGATTGAGGTGCTCGACATCGTGGATTGCAACGCCGGTAACCATCACAAGGCTTTCGCAACCAACTTCAACCCAGAAATCAATATCCGCGAGATTACCCAGAAGGGACTCTGGTATAAGGATGGCGAATGGATTGAAACCGATCCTCTCTCTATCCACAAGCCTCTCACCTACCCTAACATCGGCCCTCGCGAGAGCTATCTGATGCACCACGAGGAGCTGGAGAGTCTGGTGAAGAACTACCCTACCATCAAGGAGGCACGCTTCTGGATGACCTTCGGTCAGCAGTATCTCACCTACCTCGACTGCATCCAGAACCTCGGCATGAGCCGCATCGACGAAATCGAGTACAAGGCTCCATTGGCAGATGGTTCTGGCAAGACAGCCAAGGTGAAGATTGTTCCATTGCAGTTCCTCAAGGCCGTATTGCCTAACCCACAGGATCTCGGCGAGAACTATGACGGCGAAACATCTATCGGTTGCCGCATCCGCGGTAAGAAGGATGGCAAGGAGCGCACCTATTACGTATATAACAACTGCAAGCACCAGGAGGCTTACAACGAAACCGGTATGCAGGGCGTAAGCTACACCACCGGTGTACCAGCCATGATTGGTGCCATGATGTTCCTCAAGGGCATCTGGAAGAAGCCAGGCGTATGGAACGTAGAGGAGTTCGACCCAGATCCATTCATGGAGCAGTTGAACAAGCAGGGATTGCCATGGCACGAGGTGTTTGATGGCGATTTGGAAATCGGTTAATTTTAGTTGATAACTTATAGTTAACAGTTTATAGGGCATTCTTGCTCAAGGGCGTTAGCCTCCTATAAACTATTAACTATAAATTTCAAACTATAAATAGACTATATTTTTTTTACTTTAAACTAAATAATATGGCAAAAGAAATGCAAGAGGGAAAATTGAATCCCAATGAAGGCAAGCTGAAAGCTCTTCAGGCAGCCATGGCTAAGATAGAAAAGGACTTCGGTAAGGGCTCTATCATGAAACTCGGCGATGAGCACGTTGAGAATATCGAAGTTATCCCTACAGGCAGTATCGCTCTCGACAATGCACTGGGCGTAGGCGGTTATCCTAAGGGACGTATCATCGAGATTTACGGTCCGGAATCTTCCGGTAAAACAACATTGGCTATCCATGCCATCGCAGAGGCTCAGAAGGCTGGCGGTATCGCTGCTTTCATTGATGCAGAGCACGCTTTCGACCGTTTCTATGCGGCTAAATTGGGCGTTGATGTTGATAACTTGTGGATTTCACAACCAGATAATGGTGAGCAGGCGTTGCAGATTGCAGACCAGCTGATCAGTTCTGCTGCTGTAGACATCGTAGTTGTTGACTCTGTAGCCGCCTTGACTCCTAAGAAGGAAATCGAAGGCGATATGGGTGACAATGTGGTAGGTCTTCAGGCTCGATTGATGAGTCAGGCTCTCCGCAAGCTCACTTCTACCATCAGCAAGACCAACACTACCTGCATCTTCATCAACCAGTTGCGCGAGAAGATTGGTGTCATGTTCGGTAACCCAGAGACAACCACCGGTGGTAATGCATTGAAGTTCTATGCATCAGTGCGTTTGGATATCCGCAAGGCAACAGCCATCAAGGACGGCGATGAGGTAGTAGGTAATCTGGTTCGCGTGAAGGTTGTGAAGAACAAGGTGGCTCCTCCTTTCCGCAAGGCTGAGTTCGACATCATGTTTGGCGAAGGCATCAGCCGTGCCGGTGAGGTATTCGGTCTGGCTGTAGCCAACAATATCATCGAAAAGAGCGGCAGCTGGTATAGCTATGGCGGTTCTAAACTCGGACAGGGTGCCGATGCCTGCAAGGCATTGCTCAAGGATAACCCTGAACTTCTCGATGAACTGGAAGCTAAGGTTCGCGAAGCACTTGCTGCTAAAGAACAGAAATAAAGCCAGATAAGGTTCACACCTTATTATATATAGGAGTTTTATCTGAAAAGAAAGATTTCTCAATCATATTACAGGAATCAAGATAGGGAGAATGCGACATTTTATCGCCTCCCATATCTTGATTCCTTTTATTTTGTCAGCATTATCTGACACCTTGTCAGCCACTTTAAATTTTACAATTCCTTGGCACATGCTTTGTTATGACGGAAAGCGTGAACGCTGAATAGAGAGGTTCCCGACAGATGCATATCTTCGGCAGACTTCCATTAGCCAGCAGTTCATGAGATAAATAACATATTAATAACGATAAAAATAAAAAAAGATATAATTATGGGAAAAGTAATTGGAATTGACTTGGGTACCACAAACAGTTGTGTTGCCGTTTTCGAAGGTAGCGAACCAGTTGTAATCGCTAACAGTGAAGGTAAGCGTACTACTCCATCAGTAGTAGGTTTCGTTAAGGATGGTGACCGCAAGGTAGGTGATCCTGCTAAGCGTCAGGCCATCACAAACCCTAAGAACACAGTATATTCTATCAAGCGTTTCATGGGTGAGACATACGCTCAGAGCCAGAAAGAGGCTGAGGCAATGCCTTACACAGTAGTAAACGAGGGTGGTTATCCACGTGTTGAAATCGAGGGTCGCAAATATACTCCACAGGAGATTTCTGCAATGGTTCTTCAGAAGATGAAGAAGACCGCTGAGGATTATCTCGGACAGGAGGTTACAGATGCAGTTATTACAGTTCCTGCTTACTTCTCTGACTCACAGCGTCAGGCTACTAAGGAGGCTGGTCAGATTGCAGGTTTGAACGTTCAGCGTATCGTAAATGAGCCTACAGCCGCAGCTTTGGCTTACGGTGTTGACAAGGCTAACAAGGATATGAAGATTGCCGTATTCGACCTGGGTGGTGGTACTTTCGATATCTCTATCCTGGAGTTCGGTGGCGGTGTATTCGAGGTACTTTCTACCAATGGTGATACTCACCTGGGTGGTGATGACTTCGACCAGGTAATCATCAACTGGTTGGCTGATGGCTTCAAGGCTGAAGAAGGCGTAGATCTCCGCAAGGACCCTATGGCTATGCAGCGTTTGAAGGAGGCAGCTGAGAAGGCTAAGATTGAGTTGTCAAGCTCTACATCTACAGAAATCAACTTGCCTTACATCACAGCCGTTGACGGTATGCCAAAGCACTTGGTTAAGACTTTGACCCGTGCACAGTTCGAGCAGTTGGCTCACAACCTGATTCAGGCTTGTCTGGTACCTTGCCAGAATGCCGTTCGTGACGCTAAGCTCTCTACATCAGATATCGACGAGGTTATCCTGGTTGGTGGTTCAAGCCGTATCCCAGCCGTTCAGACACTCGTTAAGAACTACTTCGGCAAGGAGCCTTCTAAGGGCGTTAATCCAGACGAGGTTGTTGCAGTAGGTGCAGCTATCCAGGGTGCCATCCTGAACAAGGAAGAGGGTGTTGGTGACATCGTATTGCTCGACGTTACTCCATTGACTCTCGGTATCGAGACTATGGGTGGTGTGATGACTAAGCTCATCGATGCCAATACAACTATCCCTTGCAAGAAGAGCGAGGTATTCTCTACAGCAGCTGATAACCAGACAGAGGTTACCATCCACGTATTGCAGGGTGAGCGTCCAATGGCAGCTCAGAACAAGAGTATCGGTCAGTTCAACCTTACAGGTATCGCTCCAGCTCGCCGTGGTGTTCCTCAGATTGAGGTTACCTTCGATATCGATGCCAACGGTATCTTGAACGTATCAGCTAAGGATAAGGCTACCGGTAAGGAGCAGAGCATCCGCATCGAGGCTTCATCTGGCTTGAGCGAGGACGAGATCAACCGCATGAAGGCTGAGGCAGAGCAGAACGCTGCTGCTGATAAGGCTGAGCGCGAGAAGATTGACAAGATGAACCAGGCAGACAGCATGATCTTCACCACCGAGAACTTCCTGAAGGATAACGGTGATAAGATTCCTGCAGACAAGAAGCCAGGCATCGAGCAGGCATTGCAGCAGTTGAAGGATGCTCACAAGGCAGGTGATGTTGC
>CAVHWE010000114.1:0-7571 GCA_963639495.1 bacterium
ACTTGCGCCGATGGTACTGCAATGCAATGCGGGAGAGTAGGTAGCCGCCTCCTTTTATCAAGAGCCTCAGATTTCGAAAGATTTCTGAGGCTTTTTTGTTTTCATGCAGTTTTGCTTTCTTATCGCAGCTTTATCCCACAGATTACGCGGCTCCTTTTATCTTTTTACCTATTCGGTCCTGGATTTTGTAAATGTGTATAGATTCAAAATAAAAAAGGCTGACCAATAAGGTCAGCCCAATTTGATATTATTTGTTTTTACGGTGATTTCGTGTCTTCTGCTTTGACTTTTTCGCTTTGCTGGAAGAAGTATTAGCTGCAGGCTTTTCCTTGCGTACAGGAGCCGAATCGCCGGCTAGGGTGAAATCTAGTTGTTTCTTCTCCAGGTTGGCTTGCGCCACCTTAATGCGGATAGCATCACCTAATTGATATTTATTATGGTGACGACGACCAATCAAACAGAAGTTCTTTTCGTCGAAGTCGTAATAATCGTCAGCGATGTCGCGCATCGGAATCATTCCTTCACAATGGTTTTCGTCTATAGTAGCATAAATTCCGTAAGAAGTAATACCACTTATGTGGGCATCGAATTCTTCGCCGAGTTTATCTCCCATGAATTCTACCATCTTATATTTGATACTGTCTCGTTCTGCATTCTGTGCAATCTGTTCCATTTCAGAGCAATGCTCACAGAGTTCTTCGTAATGTTTCTCGTTGGCACTTCTGCCGCCATCTGCGTACTTGGTAAGCAAGCGATGAACCATCGTATCCGGATAACGGCGGATAGGTGAGGTGAAGTGGGTGTAGTATTCGAAAGCCAGTCCAAAGTGTCCGATGTTGTGAACAGAGTACTTTGCCTTCATCATGGCACGGAGTGCAACCATCTGGATGAGATTATTCTCTGGCTTTCCTTCGCAATCAGACATCAACTTGTTGAGACTTCTTGCTGTAGCGCCCTTCGTACCCTCTGTTTTCATCTTATAACCAAACTTCACAACGAATTCACGCAAGGTTTCCAACTTCTGTGGGTCAGGATTGTCGTGAATACGATAAGGAAGCGTCTTTGGCTTCTTTCCTTTCTTTACCTTTCCGATACTTTCAGCCACCGTACGGTTGGCGAGTAGCATGAATTCCTCTACGAGTTTATTGGCATCCTTAGAGCGCTTGTAGTAGCAGCTTACTGGTTTCCCCTTTTCGTCAACGTCGAAATGCAACTCTTCGCGGTCAAACTTAACAGCACCATTTTTGAATCTTGCGGCACGCAGTTTCTTAGCCAGTCTGTCAAGCGTAATGAGCTGAAGTGCGTTTTCTCCTTGATAAGGATGTTCCTTGGTTTCGGCTGGAGCAGGTTCGCCAGTACCATCAATCACACCATTTGCTTCGAGGAGTTCCTGTACCTCTTCATATTTATATCTGCGGTCGCTCTCTATGACGGTATGAACGATGCGATAGTTCTTGACTTCGGCATTGTTGTCGAGTTCGAAGATGACGCTGTATGCAAGTTTTTCCTCATTAGGACGAAGCGAGCAGATAAAGTTACAGAGACGCTCTGGGAGCATCGGGATGGTGCGATCTACGAGATATACAGATGTTGCACGTTTCACAGCTTCCTTGTCGATGATACTGCCCTCTGTGACGTAATGTGACACATCTGCGATATGAACACCTACCTGCCAGTTACCATTCTCCAATCTCTGGATACTGAGGGCATCATCAAAGTCCTTGGCATCCTTCGGGTCGATGGTGCAGGTGAATACCTTGCGGAAGTCCTCTCGTTCTTTGTAATCCTGTTCTGTGATTTCGCCGCTTATCTTGTTGGCTGCATCTTCTACATTCTTTGGATATTTATAAGGTAATCCATATTGAGCAAGAATAGAATTCATCTCAACATCATTATCACCCATCTGGCCAAGAATGTCAACAACCTCGCCAATAGGACTCTTGTTTTCTCCATCCGGCCACTCGATAATCCGGACTACTGCCTTGTCATCGGTCTTTCCTCCCTTCACCTTTCTTCTAGGAATGATGATGTTGTGAGCAAAGACATCGCCTGGTGTCACGAGGTAAGCCAGATCCTTATCTACTTTCAGACGTCCTACGAAGGTATCTTTAGCGCGTTCAAGGATTTTGTTGACTTGTGCCTCCTTGATGTGATTCTTACGACGAGCCAGGAAGGTGAATTCCACCCTGTCGCCATTAAGTGCTCCCATCGAATTACGTTCAGAAACGAAAATAGGCTTCTCGCTATCATCAGGGATAACAGAGTTTTTGCCATTTGCCTTCCTAACGAATTTACCTTCCATCACCTGTATACTTTGATTCAGGCGATAAGAATTATCACTTACCTTAGCCAGGTAGTCATCCCATGCCATTTCCTCCATAATGTCAATCGCCAGCATCTTGAGCGGATGCGTCGTAAGATGGAGGGAACGGAATATCTCTTTAAAGCTGAGCGTTTCGCCCGGTCTTTCGGCAAAGAATTCCTGCAGCATCTCAGTGAGCTGCGCTTTGTTCATCCTTTTGCCACCTTTTTTACCTTTTCCCATAAATTATGACTATTATTAGTTTTATAAGGCAAAGAAACAAAAAAAAAAGGAGAAAACAAAGTTTCTTGGCATCTTTTTTCGTTTTTTATTAAATATGAGGCAAAAAAGGACACTTGTTTCGATTTTTTTTTCATAAGTTGCGTCGCATGCCGCCTTCATCATGCCGTGGTGGGCATAACGGTACACAGCTTCTCCACATCCTCTTCGAAAGTCTCACGATTCAATGCCTTGTTCTTGAATGCTGACCGATAGTTGTAGATAGTGCGAGGCATATAGAACAACAGGGAGGCAATCTCGGAACTGTCCTTAACGCCCAATCTGATGAGGGCAAATATGCGCAATTCGGTGGTGAGGCTCCTGCTATGTGCTGGTTTCACTTGTTCTTCTGGTTTGAGCAAGGCATTGAACTCTTCTATGAACGAAGGATACATGTCGAGGAAGGCGGTGTCGAACTGTAGCAAGAAGGTGGCTGAGTCCTTGTCTGACAAGCGTGAGGAGGAAGTCATGTTGAGCAAGTCGTTTCCTTGTCCCACTTTGATCTTTCGGTGTACCAATAATTCAAACTTGCTCAGTCGGTCAATGAATTTGGCGCATAGGTCGATATACAGTTTCGCCAATCGCTCGCGTTGCTTGTTGGTGTCTGTCAAGCGTGTGTTGAGCAAGTTGAGTGCATCGTTGAGGCTTGATAATTGCGTGTTGCTGTCAGATAGTTCGATACGATGCTTGTGCAGCAACTTGTTTTGTTGTCTATAGAAGTAGAAAAGCACGAGCATGATGATGAGGAGGATGGAAATCCCCCACAAGGCAGCGCGCATCAAGTTGTTTTGTGCGGTTAGCTTCTCTCGATAGTTCTTGACAATGATAGGCAGCTTTTGCGAGATTTCGATGATGCGCAGTCGGTTGTTGTACGCCTTTGCGTCATCCATGGCAAAGTTGATATAGCGTTCGGCTCTAGAAACGTTCTCGTTGTCTTTCTGGTATAGATACATGGCAAAGTCTTGTAACGCAAGATTCTCGCGAGTGCAGTTCTTCAGGTCACTGATACATGCCTGTACGATGTACTCTTCGTATTTCTCGGGTTGATGATTTGCACTATAGTTGTTGGCTATTGCAAATGCCGCCATGGCATAGTAACGAGAGTTGACAGGTATTTCCTTCAAGACACGAAAGTAGTGACTCAATGCCTTCTTGTCGTTACGTTCCACGTAAATGTAGTATTCTCCCAGGAAAAAATTGTAACGTTTGTCATTCTTGCTGAGCAGACCGACCGCCTGTTTCAGAAACTCAGCAGCTTTTTGTCTGTACTTGGGAGCGTATGTTGCGTCATGGCAATAGTCAGACCAATACATATATATATAATACTTCGTGATAGTATAGTCAAAGGAAAGAGATGGAGTGAGCGAGGAAAAGTCTATCTCATTGAGCAGAGACATAGCCTCTCCATAAAGTCCACCGATGGCAAGCAGTGATGCTTTTTCTATTCTGCTTTTGTCATGGTAGAACTGGTTGGCGGTCTTATCAGCCAACTCTATGGACTTGTCAACATACACCATGGCGGAATCAAACTGATAAACGTAGTATTCATTGAATAGCTTGTCATAGATAGAAAGTAACGTGGCGGTGCTCTTGTCCTTGTCCATGATTCCCTTGTAGGTGTTGATACTAGCCTCCTTTTGCTTGTAGATTTGGGATATGTTGTCTAAAAGGCTATCTAAAGTAAAAGAAAGTTTCTCGTTTCTTGTTGCAGACAAATGGCAACAAGAACATATCAATATGAATGTTATAATAATTCTTTGCATGGTAATCTCGCTTCTTAAAATTGTGTGCAAATATACAAAATTATTTTTGGGTAGCCAAATAATAGGCTGTGTTTTTATGAAAAAACACTTATTACCGCAAAATCCCCTCCAAAGACGAATGTACTTGATACGAATTTCCGATTATTTGTATGTTGCTCATTATCATGGGAATAAGGGATTTGTCATCATTCGTTTTTGTACTAATCGTGTACTTTGCCGCATGATGGTAGTAGATTATGACTATCTTTGCCGCATCTTTTAACAAAAATAACCATCAACTAAATGTTTGAATTATGAAGAAACCTTTCATTATGCTTATGATGAGTAGTTGCTTATTGTTAACTCCTTCCATGGCACAAGTAGTGGTCAATGATCCTGTAGCAACAAGTCAGGCTGTCATTACTTGTGGCAATGCTCGTTTTACGGTTCTTACTCCGGAGATGATAAGAGTGGAGTATAGCGATCAAGCGAAGTTTGAGGATCGGGCGACCTTCACCATTGTCAATCGTAAGTTGGATGCGCCTCAGTTCACCAAGAGTGAGGATGACACCTATTTATATATAATGACATCCAACCTGAAGCTCAAGTATCGCAAGGGAACTGATCCACGCACCCTTCCAGCCTCTTCAGCCAATCTTACCATCGCTATAACAGGTAATGGTGTTTCTACAGTTTGGTATCCTGGCAAACCAGATCCACTGAACTTAAAAGGAACTTGCCGTACATTGGATGGTCTGATGGGCGATAGCAAGCGTTCGGAAATGGAAAGTGGTTTGGTTTCTCGCTCTGGTTGGGCTGTGATAGACGATTCATGGGCTTCACCTCGTTCTGATGGAGGACGTTCTTATGCCTTGTCTCCTAATAGTGATATGGGGTATCCTTGGTGGACACAGCGTGCAGACAATCATGCCATGGATACTTATGTGTTAGGATATGGCCATAATTACAAGAAAGCTCTTGCAGACTATACCAAGATTGCTGGTAGCATCCCTCTGCCACCTGATTATGTGTTCGGTTACTGGTATAGTAAGTATGCTTCTTATTCGGCAGATGATTATCGCAACATTATGAGCGACTTGAAAGCCAATAAGATACCTACCGATGTGATGATTCTCGATATGGATTGGCATTGGAATGGAAATGCTTATAGTCAGTCGGAAGGTCGTGGTGGTTGGACTGGTTGGTCATGGAACACCAACCTCATACCTAATCCAAAAGGTCTTCTTTCCGAGATGCGCTCACAAAATTTTAAGACTGCGCTCAATTTGCATCCTGCCGATGGTATCAATCAGATAGAGTCGCCTACTTATTTCGCTGCCATGAACAGTGAATTAGGTGGCAAGTACCTGAATGACAGCCGCAATAATATCAATTGGAGCCTTGATTACCCCGACTTTACTAAGTCGTTCTTCAAGAACATCATTCGTGACCATGAGAGCGAAGGCGTTGATTTCTGGTGGTTGGATTGGCAGCAATATCTGACAAGTCCATATACAAAATCTTTGAGCGAGACATTTTGGTGTAACTATGTCTTCTTCAATGAGGCAGCCAAGCGTACAGGCCATCGTCCTGTGATTTTCCACCGTTGGGGAGGTTTGGGCAGTCATCGTTATCAGATTGGTTTCTCGGGCGATGCCAACATCAGCTATGAGGCTTTGGCTTTTGAGCCTTACTTTACGGCTACAGCCTCCAATGTAGGTTATGGCTATTGGGGACATGACTTAGGAGGCCACATGTTCTCGAACGAGGAGTTGGTAAACAATCCTAACTTGGTGTTGCGATGGATTCAGTTTGGTGTGTTTACTCCTATATTCCGTACTCATGCTACCAGCGATTCTCGCATAGAACGCCGTATTTGGAAATTCTCAAATTTCCCAACCATCTTGGAAGCAGTTCGTCTGCGTTACTCTCTCTTCCCTTATATATATACCATGGCGCGTAAGACCTATGATACTGGTGTGTCAATCTGTCGTCCATTGTACTATGAGTATCCTGAGGTAGAAGAAGCATATACATACGATAATGAGTATTTCTTTGGTGACGATATCTTAGTGGCACCTATCACTGAGAAATCTGATGCAAGAGGTATCACGACAAAGGATGTATGGTTGCCAGAAGGAAAATGGTGGAGTGTGTCTACTAATGAATTGATAGAAGGTCCTCGTTTGGTTACCATGTCATTCACAGATAAGCAGATACCTTATTTCTATCGTCAGGGAGCATTGATTCCTAACAATCCTGCAGACGTGATGAATGTTACGGAACGTCCTTCGCAATTGGTGCTCAACATAATTTCTGGAGAGAATGGCAAAGGTTCCATTTATGAGGATGATGGTGATAATCCTGATTATTCATCTAATTATGCAGAGACTATGCTTAGCCAGAGCTTTGATGGGCATGTAGGTGAGTATGTCATTTCTCCTCGCAAGGGTACATCTAAGGAGGCTCCAAGTAGTCGCTCTTATAAATTGTTGATATACAATACAGATAAGCCATTGTCCGCTAAGGTGGATGGAATGCAAGTTACTTTCACTTATAATGCGGAGAGTAAGTGTACTACGATTGAGGTACCTTCTGCAAGTTGCTCTATGGGGCATCGCATAGAAGTGGAGTATGCCACAAGTTCTGCTGTGGCAAGTATCACGGCAAATGATGCAAAGATAGCTTATGACAGTGCCAGCACAAAGTTTATCGCATCTGCCCAATGCTCAAAGAAAATATTGGTAGAGTAATCAAGATAATTATCATAAAATAATTATACTATCCAAATAATAATTTAAAACAATTAAAAATGAAGACATTCCTAAAAAAGACAATTGCACTGGCATGTTTTGCCATGCTGATGCCTCTTTCGCTTCTTGCGCAAGATGTTCTGAAAGTGCACGGAATCGTTACTGACCCTTCGGGTGAGCCCCTGATAGGTGTCAATGTAAAGGCTGCCTCTTCTAGTGTGGGAGCAGTCACTGATTTGGATGGAAAGTATTCCATCGAAGTTTCACCTAAATCTACTCTTACCTTTTCATACGTAGGTTTTGAGACTGTCGTTGAGTCGGTGAAGAACCGCAGACAGATGGATGTCACCATGAAGGAGAGCTCTGATGTGCTCAATGAGGTGGTGGTTATCGGTTATGGTACTATGGACAAGAAAGAGCTTACTTCTGCCATTTCTCATGTAAGCGAGAAAGACTTCCTCACCATCAGTTCCCCTGATGTTTCCATGATGATCC
>CAVHWE010000115.1:0-7485 GCA_963639495.1 bacterium
TGTGGGGCGGCAGCTCTCCGGCTACTTCCTTTGATTGCTCGGGCTACGTTTCGTGGGTCATCAATCACTCCGGCTGGAATGTGGGCAGGCTGGGAGCCCAGGGGCTCTATAACATCTGTACGCCGACCAGTTCTCCAAAACCCGGTGATCTGGTGTTCTTCAAAGGCACCTATGACACGCCGGGCGTGAGCCATTGCGGGATTTATGTCGGTGACGGAAAAATGCTGCATTGCGGAGATCCCATCGGCTACGCAAATTTGAATACAAGCTACTGGCAATCTCATTTTTACGCCTACGGGCGTTTACCGTGACAGGAGGTTTTGAAATGGCAACTACCAAAAGCATGAAAATTCAGGCCGAGATTGATAAGGTCAAGGCCAAAATCAGTGAACAGCAGGCCCGGCTCAAGGAGCTGGAGCAGAAAAAGCTGGAGGCGGAAAACAGCGAGATCGTGGACATTGTGCGCGGCATGAGCATTTCCCTTACGGAGCTTCCGCTGCTGTTTGAAAAGCTGAAGGACGGCGGCACTTTGGGACAAAGTGTCCCGAAGTCCGAAGAAGAAAAGAAGGAGGAAAACTGAATATGAAACACTTTCGTATGTTGGCGGCGGGGCTTTGCTCCGCCGTTCTTTTATGCGGCTTTGCAATCCCGGCCTATGCCTATTCGGACAGTGGGAATGAGGAACCGCCTGTTGTGGAAGAAACTCCGGCCCCGGAGCCTGCACCTACCATTACCCCGGGCGAGGGCTTTTCGGAGGATGGAAACCTTGTGACCCGCGATCTGCTCTATGATGCTGCAACCAACAAGCAGTTCATCACGGTGGAAACCAGCGGCGGCAACACCTTTTACATTGTCATTGACTATGACAAGCCTGTGGACGAGGACGGCGAACAGTATCACACCTACTTTTTGAACATGGTGGATGAAGCCGATCTGCTGGCGGCACTGGAGGCCGCTGGCGGAGAACTTCCGGCCTGCTCCTGCACAGAAAAATGTGCGCCCGGAGCCATCAATACGAATTGCGAGGTCTGCGCGGTCAACATGACCGAGTGTGCTGGCATAGATCCCGAACCCACCCCGGTGACGGAACCTGCGGAGGAGCCGGAACCCGAGCCCCAGCAGAAAAGCAATACCGGGACACTTCTGCTGATTTTGGCAGTGGCTGTTCTGGGCGGCGGTGCAGGCTGGTACTTCAAAATTTACCGCCCGAAGCATGAAAAAGCTGCTGTACCCGAAGAAGATTACAGTGAGGAACTGGCTGATTATGACGATTCCGAGGACGATGGGCCGCCTTGGGACGAGGACGATACCGAAAGCGAGGATAATGAATGAGATTTACAAATAACCCCTATGAGGGATTTATGAAAGAAAAAAGCTACTTTAAGGGTGTGCCGCCCAGCCTGCCGCCGAAGGGCTCCCGTTGTGACGGCTGCCCTTACTGGCGCGGGATCGGCTGCGTGTTCTGCTACCGGGAGCAGCTCAAACCACCGGGCAACGGGAGGTGATGCTGTGGGCCGAGAACTGACCCGGACAGAAAAAGCGGCAATCCGCAGGCTGGTGTCAAAATGGTGTGCCAACTATGACCGGGACTGCGGCTGCCTGCCGCTGGATTGCGAGTGCTATATGTTTGGGAAATGCTGGACGGGGGCTTATTGCCGCTACTTCCGCGAGGCAGTTCTGCCCCTTGATCCGGCGCTGGAGGCTGCGCTGCTGGCAGAAGGGCCAAGGCCGGATTTCAAGGCTTGCCCGGTATGCGGCAGAGCCGTGGCTCCTGATGGACGGCAAACCTATTGTTCGGCGGCCTGTGCAAAGGCGGCACACCGCAGACAGCAGCGGGAATATATGCGGAAAAAACGGGGCTGATGTGTTGACAATTAGGACACCCAAAACCCGCCTGTGACAAGGCTTTTTAAGGCCCTTTTCTGCGGGAGGCGTATGTTTCTACGTCCGGCCCTGTTTCCGTGAGATGCTGTCAACATTTTAGCTGCCGGGGCTTTGGGACAATTTGTCCCAAAGTTCCGGCTTTTGTGGAAGGAGGTACTATGCCGAAATATTATCCGATCAACGAAGAAGCCGCAAAGCGGGCAAAGGATATGAACAGCTTTTCCGACTATCAGCCGGGCTCCGCTACGGCGGGCTACCGGGCAATGGTCGATGAAGCGTATGCAGCGGCGGAACGCCAGAAAGCCCGTGTCGATCCCATGTACCACGATAAGATTGACGCTCTGGTGGATCGCTATGCCCGGAAACTTGCGGAAAATCTGAATGAACGCAATGTGATTGATGCCCGGGTGCCCTCTATTCTGATCTCCGGGGGCGGCAATTTCCCTGTGGCAAAGAAGCACAAGCAGAACGCCGCCCGGGATCGCAACTATGGAGAGTATGCAGAGATTTCAAAGCTGCTTGATAAAATCCGCTCTGTTGGTATGGGCGGGATCAGCGCAGACGATGATCTGGCCGTGGAAAAGCTGACAAAAAAGCTGGAGGGGCTGGAGTCCCAGCAGGCCACCATGAAGGCGGTCAATGCGTATTTTCGGAAACACAAAACGCTGGACGGCTGCCCGGAGCTTACGCCGGAGCAGGCAGAAAAGCTCAAAGCGGATATGGCGCAGTCATGGCACTTGGACAAAAGCAAGCCGTACCCCGCCTATCTGCTTTCCAACAACAACGCCAACATCCGCCGTGTACGCCAGCGCATTGAGGAACTGAGCAGCCGCTCCGAGTTTGCTGGCTGGACATTCCCCGGAGGTGAGGCCAAAATCAACGAGGCTGAAAACCGTTTGCAGCTTATTTTCGAGGAAAAGCCCGATGCCGATCAGCGGCAGGAACTGAAAAGCAACGGCTTTAAGTGGGCTCCCAGCCAAGGGGCATGGCAGCGGCAGCTCAACCAGAACGCCATCCGCGCTGCGACCCGGATAGACTTTCTGCGGCCCGAGGACGGTACAAGCCCCTATCAGCTCCAGCCGTTTGTGAAAAGAGAAAACAAAGAAATGTCTCGATGATGGGAGGTGTACTATGGACAAAAATCAAGGCTACGCTATTTTGAAGGCGGTCATGCTGGAAAATGGGCGGGGATTTGCATTGGGCGAGCATCCCACCGCGCCATCCCGCTATGTCACATGGGCCTGTTATGATGACAAAGACGGTCTGCGGCAGTACGAATGGGGTCACTATGGAAATGACCGCACCGCGATGGAACAGGATTTTACAGACCGGGTGCAGGACTATCAGCGTATTTATAACGTGGGGATCAGGCAGACCGAGGCTCCCGGCCTTTACAAGTATTATTCGACCCAGCGGCCTGTGGACATCGGGACATTCCCGAAGCCGCCTTATAACAAGCCGGATGAAATCTTCAATTACGATCAGCGCATCCCGGTGGAAAATGGCTCGTTCTTGGCTTGGGGCTATCTTACCTACACCCGTCCGCTGACGGAAAAACAGGCATCCGACTATGAGCTGCGGCCTGCGCCTGACAATCCCGACAGGCCCCGTCCGATTGCCGAGCAGATGAAAAACGCGGCAAAGTTAACGGAGGCAGATCGTGGCCCGGAGGCTCCGGCTCCCCAGCGCAGGCAGCCTGACCGTGGCGATAGATAAGGAGGTGCGTATATGGAAAAGAAACGTGAACAGGAATTGTCTGTACTGGAGGTGCTGCGCCTGCACCGTGAATTTCATTTGCCGCGCCCTGTTCCGGCAGACGAACAGGAAAAGCCGCTGGATAAGGTAAAGGAGCCGCCCCGCGCCTGCCGCAGCCGGGAGCGTGAGGAGCGATGACAAAGAAACGCCGCCGTCCGATCCATCTTCATGTGATGGTGTCGGAGGCGGAGCAGGCCCTGATTCAAGAACGTATGGCGGAGGCTGGCATCCGTAATATGGGAGCCTATATGCGGAAAATGGCCCTGAGTGGGTATGTGCTTCATGTTGACCTTTCGCCTGTTCGTGAGCTGGTTTCGCTCCAGCGGCGCTGCTCCAACAATCTGAACCAAGTGGCAATTCAAGCCAACACCTACGGCGCAATTTATCCCGAAGAACTCGCGGCCTTGCAGCGGGACTATGCCGCCTTGTGGGGGCCGCTATCTGATCTCTTGAAACAGCTCTCCGCGCTGGTAGAGCTCTGACCCGTCCGGGGAGTGGTTGATACCGCTCCCCGGCTTTTTCTACTTCGGGACAAAGTGTCCCAAAGTAAAAATACTATTTGCCGGAAGGAGGGATTTCTACGGCGACCACCTACATCCGCCCTTATAAAACAGCGGCGGGCAAAAGTGCAATTCAAACGATGGAGGAGCGTTTCACCTATGGCCTGAACCCGGAAAAGTTGGGAGCCGTATCTTCCTATCTCTGCGATCCGAACACGGCTCCCGCCGAGTTTCTTCTGGTAAAAAGTCAATACCTTGCAGAGACAGGCCGGGCCGTATCTCGCGGGGCCCTGTTCTTTCAGATCCGGCAGGCGTTTCTGCCCGGGGAGGTTACGGCGGAAGAAGCAAACCGTATTGGTTATGAAACGGCGATGCGCTGGACAAAGGGAAAGTATCAGTTCTTCGTCTGTACGCATACCGACAAGGCCCATATTCACAATCACATTTATTTCAATGCAACGGCCTTTGATCGCTCCCGGAAATTCCATAATTTTATTGGTTCGTCCTTTGCCCTGCGGCGGCTCTCTGACCGCGTGTGCATCGAACATGAATTGTCTGTCATTCAAAATCCGCGCCAGCACAGCAAGGGCCGCTTTCTTCACTATGGCCAGTGGATCGGGGAAAAGCCGCCCTCTGCCAAGCAGCGGGTACGGCTGGCGATCCTCGCTGCTTTGGAGAAAAAGCCCACAGACTTTGCCGATTTTCTCCGGCTTATGGAGGAGTCCGGCTTTGCTGTAAAACAGGGGCGCGGCGGTGTCATCTCATTCCTTGCGCCCGGGCAGGAAAAACCGACCCGGCTCCGGGCTTCTACACTGGGAGCCGGATTTGACCCGGAGGACATCAAGGCGGTAATTGCTGGAGAACGTCCGCTCCCTGAACTGCCAGAGGAGCCCACGGTTCCGCCACGGCGAGTTAATCTCATCATCGACATTCAAGAGCGTATGGCCCAGGGCAAGGGCCCGGCCTATGAACGATGGGCCAAGGTCTACAACCTAAAACAGATGGCCGCCGCGCTCCAGTATTTGCAGGAGCATCATCTGACAGACTATGCGGCGCTGACGGCCCGCACCGAGGCTGCGGTGGATCACTTTCACAAGCTGTCTGACGAGCTCCGCACAACGGAGGAGGCTCTTTCCAAAACCTCGGAGCTGATGGCTGCCACGGTGGACTATGCCAAGACCCGCCCGGTGTTCGATGGGTACAAGGCTGCGCGGTACAGTAAAAAGTATCTGGCCCAGCATGAAGCGGAGCTTGCCACTTACCGGGCGGCAAAGGATACCATGAACACCATACTGAACGGCGCAAAGCTCCCTAAAATAGAAGCACTAAAAAAATCCCGCCGTGAGCTGGCGGGACAAAAGAAAGAGCTTTATGCAGAATACCGGGATGCCCAGCGGCAAATGCGGGAGGCCGTGGCGGTAAAAGCGAACATTGATCATCTGCTCGGCATAACAGACGAGCGTGAAAATAAGGCCCAGGAACGATAGTGACGGGCCGCAGACTACGGTGCAGCGCACCGGGACTTTGGGACAATTTGTCCCGAAGTACAGCGGGTTTGGGGAGCTCCCCAACAAGCATTTTTGCGGGCCCTGCGCCCTGCAAAAATTTCGGAGTGTGGCCACACCCGAATTGCTTGCCAAAACGCGCAACCCACAACATGGCGCAAAAAAAGTGATCAAAGTATATCAATGACCACTCATTTTCTGCTATTCAGCTCTTTCATAATGCCGAGGATATACTCCATCGACTTTGCATCTAAACGCTTGGCTTCTTGGATAAACTCCCGCAAGGCTGTTGGGTCTGCGTTTTCATCATCAAAAAATTCTTTGGGAGTAACACCTAAATACTCACAGATATAGAAGAAAGACTGCATGGCTGGCAGCGACTTCTTATTCTCAATATTGTTGATATAGTTGTTTGCCTGCCCCAACGACAGCGACATATCCCGTGCTGATACGCCTTTCTTAATACGCAGTTGTGCGATCCGCTCCGGGACAAAATCTTCATACATCAGCCTCACCTCCTCGTAACATAATAGATTGTACCTTACGAGTGCGGCGAAACCGATAGGGATAAAAGGGCGTTTTCATTGACGTAAAGAATTAAATCTACTACAATAAAGGAAACGATAGATTAAAATTATCTTTCTGCAAGGAGGGCGTAACTATGCAAGAAAAAACCTGCTGTGTCACCGGGCATCGGGACATTCCGGCTGAACAGGTCGGTCATATAAAAAAGTCTTTAGAGCAGGAAGTTGACAGTGCAATCCGCGACGGAATTACTTGTTTTATCTCCGGCTTTGCTGACGGCGCTGATCTGCTGTTTGTAGAGATTGTCGCAGAGAGAATTACGAAAAATCCAGCGCTCAAATTGATTGCAGCTATTCCGTATCGGCGGCGACTGGACACGCTGCAAAAATCAGAACGGACAAAGGTCTTGATTGACCTCTGTGCGGAAATATTTGTTGTCGCCGAGGAATACCACCCCAGCGTGTATGCCAAACGAAACCGCTACATGGTAGAGCAGTCTGACCGTGTGATTGCCGTTTATGATGGCCGTGAGAAAGGCGGTACGGTGGAAACAATCCGGTTGGCTCATACGATGAAACGTGAATTAAAAGAAATTCCGATAGGCGCAATTTATATCCCCCAAAACATAAGACGTAGTAATTATTAAATGACACCGACAAGACATTTTTTCTCCATATTAAAAATAATAGTATGCTCTTGACTTTAGAACAAGAGCGTGCTATTATTTTCCCCGAAGGAGGGCGAGCTATGATGAAAGAAGAACGGTGCGCTGTGTTGATTAAACAGATTCATACTGAGTTGGAGAAGAACGCCAATAATACACTCCGACAAGATGATCTAACAATGTCGCAGATCAGTGTTCTGGTCGAATTAGACAAAACGACCGATAAACAGTTGGAATTAAAACGTTTGGAACAACTACTCCATGTTGCACAATCCACCGCAGCCGGTATTGTCCGTCGCTTAGAACAGAAAGGGTTTATCGAAGGCTTTACAAGTTCTGAAGATAAGCGCGTTAAGATGGTTCGGATTACACCAGAAGGTTTGGCTTGCTGCCGTAAGGCCGAAGCGAACGCACAAAAAGTTGAAACAGATTTAACCGCTGCGCTGACAGATACAGAACGTGCTATTCTAACCAGTCTGTTACAAAAAGTGCGTGACTCATTTTCGTGAAGATTACTTAATCGTTGATATGTGCCCACCTTGCGGTGGGCATTCACAAAGTCAAATCAATAGTATGCTTTCGAAATTACACTTTTGCAAAAGGAGTATGAGGTATGACAAAAATTATGAAATACTTGACCAAGCGTCAATGG
>CAVHWE010000116.1:0-7422 GCA_963639495.1 bacterium
TCCCAAGGTCGAATGGTATCAAATTCTTGAGGGATCTTCATAACTTTATGTTTTTTTCGGGAGTTAAGGAGTTAAGGAGTTAAGGAGTTATAGAAGTTAAGACAAATGTTCTAAAACGATATCTTTACATTCCATTAATTTCTACCGTTGTCTTAACTCCTTAACTTCTTTAACTCCTTAACTCCTCATTAATTATTAGAACTGATTCTCCACGATTTCGCTGAGCACATCCTTGATATCAAGACCTGCTGCACGAACCTGCTGAGGAATGAAACTGGTAACGGTCATACCTGGAGTGGTATTGATCTCCAGCATGTTCACCTTGTCTTTACCATCCTTATCCTTAGAGATGATATAGTCGATACGGATGATACCGTTGGCATGAAGAATATCGTAGATGCGGGATGTGGTCTTGGCTACCTCTTCTGCAGTCTCTGGAGAGAGACGGGCTGGAGTGATTTCCTGTACCTGACCGTTATACTTGGCATCGTAATCGAAGAACTCGTTGGTGGTAACCACCTCTGTAGCCGGCAGAACAACAGTCTTCTCGGCTGTCTTGTAGATACCCTGTGATATCTCTGTTCCATCAAGGAATCCCTCGATCATTACCTCATTGCTCTCCATGAAAGCCACACGGAGGGCTGGAGCCAGCTGGTCAGCATTCTTCACCTTGCTCACACCAAAGCTACTACCGTCAGCAGCAGGCTTTACGAAACAAGGCATACCGATGCGCTTGGCAATCTCTTCTTCATCATAAGCTTCACCGCGACGGAGCAAGATACTGTCTGCTACGTTTATACCGAAACCGCGCAGATAATTATTGAGCACATACTTATCAAAAGTCATTGCCTCTACCAGAACACCGCTTGTAGAGTATGGCAGATGGATGAGGTCGAAATAGCCCTGCATCACACCATTCTCACCAGGCTGTCCGTGGATGGTGATATAAGCATAATCGAAATAGACATGCTTGCCGTTCATAACGAAAGAAAAATCGTTCTTGTCAATCTCGATAGTCTCACCGTTATCCAAAGCAACATGCCAGTCGGTACCCTTCACATCGACGAGATAAATATTGTAGCGCTCTTTATCAAAGAAAGAGTACAAACCCTGTCCTGAGCGCAATGATACGTCGTGCTCAGAAGAATCACCACCACATACGATGGCTATCGTTCTCTTGCTATTTTCCATAATTACTAAATATTTTTGAATGTATCTTGTGTGGTGCCAGCGATGAAGCCGCGCCACTTTTCTATTAATTGTCTAAAATCTTCCGGCCACTCACTGTCAAAATCCATCTGCTGCTTGGTTGTAGGATGCACGAAACCGAGTGTCTTGGCATGGAGAGCCTGACGCGGACAGAGTTTGAAGCAGTTCTGGATAAATGCCTTGTAGCTGCTACTGCGCTGACCTCTCAGAATCTCTGTTCCGCCATACGTTTCGTCCATAAAGAGCGGATGACCGATATGCTTCATGTGAGCACGAATCTGATGGGTACGGCCTGTTTCAAGCACACACTGCACCAAGGTGGTATAACCGAAACGCTCCAACACCTTGTAATGCGTAACCGCCGTCTTGCCTATTCCGCTGTCCGGATCGAAGACCTTCATACGGAGGCGGTTCTTCGGATCACGGCCGATATTGCCTTCTATCCGACCTTCATCTTCTACAATGTTGCCCCAAACGAGCGCATTGTAACTGCGATGGGTAGTCTTGTTGAAGAACTGCTTACCCAGTGCGGTCTTTGCCGTAGGAGTCTTTGCCACAACGAGCAGTCCGCTGGTATCTTTATCGATGCGATGCACCAAGCCCACTTCCGGATCATTGGCATCAAACTCAGGCATATCCCTTAAATGCCAGGCTACCGCCTGAATCAAGGTTCCATGAAAGTTGCCCGCTCCAGGATGCACCACCATACCGGCTTCCTTGTTAACCACCATCAGCTGGTCGTCTTCATAAACCACATTGATAGCGATTTCTTCAGGTTTGATACTCGTTTCGTGACGAGGACGGTCGAGCATCAGAGTAACCAGATCATTAGGGCGCACCTTATAATTGCTCTTTACGGGTTTACCATTGACATGGATGAATCCGGCATCAGCAGCCTGCTGAATGCGGTTACGGCTCTGATAGGCCATCTTATCAGCCAGGTATTTATCGATGCGGACCGGTTCCTGGTTGGCATCCACCTGAACCTTCCAGTGCTCATAGAGTTCATCTCCTCCTTCACCAGAAGCAGCGGTTCCTTCCTCCATCTGGAGTTCATCATCCAGTTCGTCCATATCTCCTGCATCATCAAACCCGAAGTCATCCTCTACAGGAGCATATACCTTATTATATATATAATCTAAAAATATCATTCGTATTACTATTGAATTCTTCACTCATCGTTCTTCACTCTTCATTTCTCCTACTCCACCACTTCCTTCTGGTGGTGCTCATGCGAAGGAGCAGGCTCTGTGGCTTCCGTACCAGGAACCACCTCGAAGTTGTCTTCATGAGTTTCTCCGCTCATGTCACCTTCGCCTTCCATCACATCTTCTTCGCCGTGATAAACCGGATCTACCACATCGATAGAATCATCAACGCTCCGTTTACCATTGCCAACCTGTATGACAAGCACATCATCGATAGAAACCTTATCACCAGCTACAACATGCTTACCCTTAACGAGGATACCATAAACCCAATCCTCTTCGCCAGGAATATATTCAGGTGTACCCAGTTTGAATCCCATAGCAGTAAGTTTAGCCATTGCCTCTCGCAACGAACTGTTGTCAATGACATCAGGAATGGTGATACGTGGAGAATGATCAGAATTGATGGTAACATAGATAACATGTCCCGACTTTACCACTTCTCCGAAAACCGGAGTCTGCTCCAGAATGACATCAGGCGGCAAAGAGCGGACATATCCCGTATCCGTTACAACAATTTCCAATCCCGCATCGTCGAGGATATGTGTAGCATCATCGATATTCTTATATCGAATATCCGGCACACGGATGGCC
This sequence comes from bacterium, assembly GCA_963639495.1. Lineage (GTDB taxonomy): Bacteria > Bacteroidota > Bacteroidia > Bacteroidales > Bacteroidaceae > Prevotella. The sequence goes on from CAVHWE010000116.1 coordinate 3,012, forward strand.
TCACCATGATGGGTATAGATATCGATGCCATACTTGACACCGACACAGAGCAACACCAGCACCAGAATCATGGCACCGATATTCCCCCAAAGGTACTTACTCTTAAACTTATTTATAAACTCTGATGAAGTCATATATTATTTTTTGGTGCAAAGATACAAGTATTTGGGGGAAGAACAAAATAAAAAGGAAAGTTTTTGCACTCTCACCACCTATTTTATGATATAAAAACAAAACATCTTTGTTCCCAAAAGAGCAATCTCAGAAAAGGAAGGGGCGTTATAAACAACAAAAAGCAGCAAAGAATACATCCTTGCTGCTTTTAATGTCATCGTCAACAGACGAATCTTTCCTCGGAATTACTTTCCGTGGTGCTCGTCAGATACAGTTAACTTCTTACGGCCATGAGCACGGCGAGAAGCCAATACACGACGACCATTCTTAGTTGCCATACGCTCACGGAAACCATGCTTGTTTACGCGACGACGATTGTGAGGCTGAAATGTTCTTTTCATTTTTCTTATTTATTTTTTAATTAATATTCTTCACAAAAGTGCAAAACACGCCCTTTTTGGGCTGCAAAATTACGCATATTTTCTGAAATAACCAAGAAAACTACCAAATTTAGCTTAAATATTTATGTTTTTTTCGATATTTCCTTTGATTTTTCATGTTTTTGCCGTAACTTTGCACTCGATTTTGAGATTATTATAATAACATTCAAGATAAACAAGAAATGATTAATTCACAGGAAATTAAGATTGGTACTTGCATCCGCATGGATGGCAAAGTATGGGTTTGCATCGACTTTCAGCACAGAAAGCCAGGTAAAGGTAACACCGTAATGAACACAAAATTGAAGAATGTTGCCGACGGTCGTGTATTGGAACGTACATTCCAGGTAGGTTTCAAATTGGAGGATGTTCGCGTTGAGCGCCGTCCTTACCAGTACCTCTACGAGGACGCTACTGGTTGCATCTTCATGAACCAGGAGACTTTCGAGCAGGTGCCTATCGCTAAGGAGAACGTTACTGGCGGTCAGTACATGAAGGAGGGTGACGTTGTTGAGGTGGTTACTGATACAACTGATGGTACTATCCTCTTGGCTGAAATGCCAGTGAAGACTACTTTGAAGATTACTCACTCTGAGCCAGGTGTAAAGGGTAATACTGCTACCAACGCTACAAAGCCTGCTACATTGGAGACTGGTGCTGAGGTTCGTGTTCCTTTGTTCGTCAACGAAGGCGAGACTATCCAGATCGACACCCGTGACGGTAGCTACCTCGGTCGTGTAAGCGAGTAATACATCCTCCAACAGGAAGATTGTGCTCTTATTGAGTAAAACTAACCCTTAATAGTAAGAAGAATGAAATATTCCATCATAGTACCTGTATTTAATCGTCCTGACGAAGTGGACGAACTTTTAGAGAGTCTGACTCATCAATCAGAGAAAGACTTCGAAGTTGTCATCGTTGAGGATGGCTCACAGACTCCCTGCGAGGATGTGTGCAAACGATATGAGCACATGATGGATATACATTATTACTATAAGGAGAACTCTGGTCCGGGCCAGAGTCGCAACTATGGTGCCGAGCGCGCCAAGGGTGAGTATCTTCTGATACTCGATAGCGACGTGGTCTTGCCAGAAGGTTATCTGAAGGCTGTAAGTGATGAGTTGAGCCGTGAGCCAGCCGATGCTTTCGGCGGTCCCGACAAGGCGCACTCATCATTTACAGATACTCAGAAAGCCATTTCTTATTCCATGACTTCTTTCTTTACCACCGGTGGTATCCGTGGCGGAAAGAAGAAGATGGATAAGTTCTATCCCCGTTCATTCAACATGGGCATCCGCAGGGATGTTTATCTCAGGTTGAATGGCTTTTCTAATATGCGTTTCGGTGAGGACATTGATTTCTCTATCCGTATCTTCAAGGCAGGCTGCCGTTGCCGTCTGTTTCCTGAAGCTTGGGTTTGGCATAAGCGCCGCACCGACTTCCGCAAGTTCTGGCGACAGGTCTACAACAGTGGCATCGCCCGCATCAACCTCTACAAGAAATATCCAGAGAGCCTCAAGCTCGTGCATCTCCTCCCTATGGTCTTCACCGTGGGTGTAATAGGCACGCTGCTTCTGCTCTTCTTCGGCTTCCTGCCATACATGCTTGGCACCGTTCACGTATTCCCAACCTTGGGTAATGCGATGGCTGCATTGAGCTGCATCGGTCTCGCCGGCATCATTCTCTATACCATCGCACTGTTTATCGACAGCAGCAGGGAGAACCACAGCATAAAGATAGGCTTGCTGAGTATTCGCGCTGCCTTCACACAGCTGATGGGTTACGGATGCGGATTTCTTTCTGCATGGTGGAAGAGATGCGTACTGGGACAGAGCGAATTCAGCGCATACAACAAGACTTTCTACAAATAAGACTTCCCCGCCAAAAGAGAAGCCAATAATAATCTACTAATCAGTTATTATTATGGCAGAGAAACTAACCATTGCCAATTGGGCAGAAGAAGACAAGCCTCGCGAGAAACTGGAGCGCTTGGGTGCCTCAGCATTATCCAATGCCGAGCTCTTAGGTATTCTGATTGGTTCGGGATCTACAGACGAAAGTGCCGTAGACCTAATGAAACGCATTCTGAAGGATTGCGACAACAACCTGAACCAGCTAGGAAAGAAGACCATCAGAGAACTGACGCAATATAAAGGAATGGGACCCGCCAAAGCCATCACCATTCTTGCAGCCTGCGAACTGGGCAAGCGCCGTGCTCTCGATAAGATTGGCACACGCCCCGACTTAGGCTCATCCCTTGCCATCTACAACTATATGCTTCCGAAGATGCAGGATTTAGACACAGAGGAAGCATGGCTCCTGATGATGAACCAGAACTTCAAGCTCATCAAAGCGAGCTGCATCTCAAAAGGCGGCATTACAGAAACGGCAACCGATATCCGGCTCATCATCAAAGAAGCGGTGCTCAACAACGCTACCATTATCGCCTTCTGTCACAATCATCCCAGCAACAACCCTCAGCCAAGCAAAGCCGATGATGTACTTACCCAGAAGATAGCCAAAGCCTGCGAAATCATGCGCCTCTTCTTTATGGACCATGTCATCATAACCGATGGTGCCTTTTATTCATATCACGACAAAGGTAAATTGTAGTCTATTTGGGGTATATTAGACCTTCTGCAAGAAAAAAACAGCTTTTCTTTTTGTTTTGTCTGCAATAATTATTATCTTTGTAGGCAAAAACAAAGATTATTATGACACAAGAAGAAAAGACAAAGATAGAAGAAAAGATCGTAGATGTGCTTAAGACCGTTTACGACCCTGAGATTCCTGTCAACATCTGGGACCTCGGTATGATTTATAAAATAGATGTGAAAGACGATGCCACCGTAGATCTCGACATGACCTTCACAGCCCCTTCATGCCCTGCTGCCGACTTCATTCTGGAGGATGTAAGAAGCAAGGTAGACAGCGTGGAAGGCGTAAAATCTGCCAATGTGAACCTTGTATTCGAACCGGCTTGGGATCAGAGTATGATGAGCGAGGAAGCTCGCGTAGAACTCGGCTTTGAATAAAGACAAAGCCGTTGAATTCTTCACTCTTCATTCTTCACTCTTCATTTAAATAGAATCGCTTATGAAAAATGTATATTTTCTCTCAGATGCGCACCTTGGCTCATTAGCCATTCCGCATGCCCGCATGCAAGAACGCCGCCTGGTCCGTTTCCTGGACAGCATCAAGACGAAGGCTGCGGCAGTTTATCTCCTGGGTGACATGTTTGACTTCTGGAACGAATATAAATATGTCGTACCAAAAGGCTATACACGCTTCTTAGGTAAGCTCTCGGAGTTGACCGATATGGGAGTGGAAGTACATTTCTTTACGGGTAACCACGACCTTTGGACCTATGGCTACCTGGAGGAAGAGTGTGGCGTTACCGTACATTACAAGCCTCAGACCATAGAGATATACGATAAAGTATTCTATCTGGCACATGGAGACGGACTAGGTGATCCAGACAAGAAATTCAAGTTTCTGAAAAGAATGTTCCAGAATCATACTTGCCAACGCCTCCTTAATGCGATTCATCCTCGCTGGGGAATGGCTTTGGGCTTGAACTGGGCTAAGCATAGCCGACTGAAACGTGCTGACGGAAAGGAAGAGCCTTATATGGGCGAAAAGAAGGAGTTTCTGGTGCGCTTTGCCAAACAGTATATGCAAGGCCACAAGGATATAGATTACTTCATGTTCGGCCATCGCCACATCGAACTGGATCTGATGTTGAGCAAAAAGACCCGACTGATGATTCTGGGCGACTGGATATGGCAGTTCACCTATGCCGTGTTTGATGGCGAACACATGTTTATGGAAGAATATGTGGAAGGCGAAAGCCAACC
>CAVHWE010000117.1:0-7405 GCA_963639495.1 bacterium
CGTTCACTACGTCCCATCCCTTTACTCTACCTTTATAATGAGTAACCACATTCATAATATGGTTATACATTCTGCCGATAAGCACTTCACGGCTTACCAGATTACCCTTATCATCGGTAAACATCCACTTAGGTGGCTGAGAATGCCAAACCAGACAATGCCCGATCAAGGTCTTGCCGTTCTTCTCTGCCCAGTCAGCGAGTTTATCGCCATCAGTGAAATCAAAGCGATTCACCTCCGGATGATTCTTCTCACCCTTCATACAGTTTTCGGCAACTACCTGGTTAAACTGTTTCTTCACTACTTCCTCACCTGCAGGGTCTTGTCCATCAGGCAAATCGGTATTAACAGCAGCACCTATCAGGAAGTACTTACCCATAGTTTCCTGGAATGTTGGGATTTGAGCTGCTGAGTTCGCTTTTTGAGCGAAAGCTGTTAAAGCAAGCATCAGCCCCAGTGCCAGAGTTGTGATCTTTTTCATATCTTATATCTATTTTTCTCGTTAATAATTATAGTCTCTAGTTTTCTTCCTTGTGTCGGGCCTCAATCTTCTTGTTGATGTCGTCGATGACCTCATCGGTCAACTCATATTTAGAGATGATGAACATCGCCAAACCCAGCAAGATAGCAGGAATCACACATACCAGCCAGCGGATACCCTCCTGTGCCAGAGAAGTCTGCTGCTCCAAATCGTTCATGAAGTAAGCACCGGCAGCATTACCTACCGACATCATGGCGAAGGCGGTGATAAAGAAGAGCGCTACGATACGGAGTGGACGGTTGTGGAAGAATTCTGTCCACAGGTCGCTCACCTTAACATTCTTGGTTTCCTTCTCATCCATTACCACACGTTCCTTGGTTTGGGTAAAGCAGAATACCAGAAGGGCGAAACCTACCAGGGCAAAAATCAGCATGGCAACAAACCAGGCATTACTGTCGGTAGGAAGTGAGTTGCTCTCCTGAGCTGCAGCTGCCTGATAACCGGTCCATGCAAGAACGGCACCAGGAACCACACCACCCAGAGCCATACCTGCCTTATAGAAGATACCGGTCAAGGCATTGACGATACCGGCAATACGCTTGCCGCTGGTATATTCTGCAAAAGAGATAACCTCTGGAATCAGAGCCCACATATATCCTGTAGCTACGATTACGCCTGTTGATTTGATGAACTGAGCGATATAAACCAGCGTGATATGATCCTTTACAGGTCCCATCTTGCTGATGATATAAAGCATCGCCATACCCACGATAGCCACGGTGAGGAAGATGTAGAACATATTCTTCTTGCCCACCTTTTTCTTGATAGCTGGCACCAGTGGCATAAAGATGAAGGATGGCAAAGAGCCCAAACCCATGAAGAGCGCCATCTCGATAGGAAGATCCTTGGCTGCAGCGAGCATCGCTACCAGGATAGGTACACCTGCCGATACACAGAGTCCACCCACATTTGCCATGAACATACGTACAGAGGTGAGAATGGTTATCTCGTCTGTATCGCGAGTCAGAGAAGAGTTCAATGCTCCGTAAGGCACATTAATCAATGTATAGAGCATAGACAAGCCTACGTATGTTACATAGGCATAGATAAGTTTGATGGTTTCTGTCTGTCCTTCCATACCATTCCAAAAACAGAGGATGGCAAGAACAGTAAGTGGCAAACCCGCCAAAACGAGATAAGAGCGATACTTACCCCAACGTGGATTATGCTTATCTACATAAGTTCCTACCAACGGGTCCCAGAGTACATCGACCAAGCGAACCACCAGGAACATGGTGGCAGCAACACCAGGATTAAGTCCATAGATGTCGGTGTAGAAGAACAACAGATACATGCAGATGGTCTGGTAGATGAGGTTTTGCGCCAAGTCTCCAGATCCGAATCCGATGCGTTGTAGCCAATTCAGTTTGTAGAATCCCTTAGATTCCTGTGTTACAGTTGTCTGTTCCATTTTTATCCAATCATTAAGATTACACCTTATTATATATAGTGCATTTATAACATTTACTTCAATTTCTCTGCGGCAAACTTGCCCATTGCCTCATATCCCTTCGGATTGAGATGCAGCCAGTCGTCAGAATACTCAGCCTTCAGACGCTGAGGGTCTTTCGGATCGCGGGTCAGCTCATCGAAATCGATGACCTCGTCGAAGGCACCACTTTTTCTGATCCATTCGTTCACGGTCTGTCGCATCGCCTCATGCCAGTAAGAATACCAGCCGTTTCCCTTGGTTGGGGTAATGGTTCCGCCATACACCTTGATTCCCTTTGCCTTGGCTTTCGCTATCAGCACCTTGTAGCAGGCAATCAGGGTATCTGTTACATGCTCATAATTTCCGCCGCAGCAACCGATATCGTTGGTTCCCTCGAAGATGATGAGTTTATCTACACCTGTCTGTCCCAGGATATCACGGTCGAAACGTTTCATGGCTGGTTCGCTCAATCCACCTTGCACCACGCAGTTGCCACCGATTCCGAGATTCAATACGCCGTATGGCTTCTCTGCATTCAGAGCATCCGAGAGGAAATCGGTCCAGCGGTTCTGATGGTTAGTAGTACTTCCACGGCCATCGGTAATAGAGTTACCGAGGATAGCTACCACAGGGGTAGCCTTATCGGTCTTCACATCAATGGTAGAAAGATTGTACCAGTGATCCACCTCCTCGCCATCATCAAAACTCTTATCCATCGGTTTAGGAGTACGATGCAAACCGTTTACTATATAAGATGTGGTACGCGAACCACGATGGGATGTTGCATTCACTGGAGTCTGCTTGCCATAGTCGATGGTAATCGTGAGGCGCTGTCCACTCTTCAAGGCATATTTCAAATCATCTGAGAAGATAGCCTTGCCAGGAGCAATGGTTACATTCTTCTTGCCATTAAACTTGAGATACTTCACGGTCTTACCATTCACAAACCAGTTGCTGTCCTTATCGGTATCTGCAATATACACCGATTTGATTTCTACCGGCTCCTTACTCTGCTCGTTGCTGAGCTTCACTCTGAGTTCCTCTCCGCCAAAAGATACATGAACTATCTGTCGACAAGAACGGTTGCTCAAGCTTTCCTTAGGCATATCTCCTTTACCAGTCCATTCCACTGCAGTAGCCCAAGATCCTTTCCATACCTTCTGAGCAAAAGCTACAGAACCTGACGTAGCCAATACGAGCGCCAGCGATAAGATTTTGATTGCTTGTCTATTCATTGTTATTATGATGCTTTTAATGTTTCTATTGTTGTTGACGATGCAAATTTACTAATAAGTAACGAAATAACAGGCATTTAATAGTTACCATTACTTTTCTATTTGTTTCATACCTGCAAAAAGGGCACAAAAAGATAAAGAAACAAAAAGAAATGAAACATTTTGTTGCATTAGAATTTGTTTCTTTCATTGTTTTTTGTTACTTTTGCAGCCGTAACAACCTATTTTAAACAAGCAACAAACTGAAACTTATGAAATATACGAAACATTGCCTCACGGCATTTATGGCTATCATCATTTCGCTCATGGTATGGGCAGACAGTGGTGAACTTTTCACATCGGGCAAACTGTCAAGTTCGCTCATCAACTGCATGGTGCAGGATAAATACGGATATATCTGGGTGGGAACCGAATACGGACTCAGCAAGTTTGACGGCTACCGCTTTACCAACTATCTGCACAACGAAGAAGACACAACCTCCATTACCGACAACATTATCTCCGACCTGCTGGTAGATAAGAAAGGTAATCTGTGGATAGGTTGTGCCAAGGGACTGATGCGCTATAATTATGAGACGAACGATTTCGCCCGTCTCCAGTTTCCTGATGGCAGAAAGCCACGTATCTATTCTATGGTAGAAAGTCACAATGGCGATATCCTGCTGGGTACAGCAGGATATGGTCTCTATTCTGTAAAAGACAGAAATACCCGGAAAGGAACCGATCATCTTTTCGCTATCAGACAGGAAAGGCAATACGCTGAGCGCGATTCTGATGTATTCTTTACCCATATCTACGAAGATAAGCATCATTATCTCTGGCAGAGTAGCCACCTTTCTATCTTTACCCGTTTCATCAAGAAACAAGGCAAGGTGCAGCGCAAAGACTTCAAATCACCATGCGGAGCACCTGTGGCTTTCATCCAGCATCGCCCGCAGACCATGCTCATCGCCTGTATGTATGGCATCGTCTATTATGATTACCGGACAGGCCGCATCGCTGATGCCGGCTACGACTTTGGCGGTTATCAGAATAATGTAACCATCAACAATGCTACTTTCGACCACGAAGGCAACCTCTATATCAGTACCTCTGAGCATGGTGTTCTCATGATCAGGAAGGGAAGCAACAGGGTAGAACAGTTGGAGAACAGCAACAGCAGTTTCAATCTGGCTACTGCCTTCGTCAACGATATCATCGAAGATAAGGACAACAATCTCTGGATAGGCTGTTACAAGAAAGGTCTGTACCTGATTAACCAGCGCCAGCAGGCTTTCAACAGCTGGAGCTTTTCGGCACAGAACTATATCATCGGCAGCAGCGTTTCATCTATTGCACAAGGCGAGAATGGTGAAACATGGTGTACGGTACAGAACAGTGGTGTATTCTGTTTTGATGCTTCAGGCAAGATTATCGCCCATCCTCAGTCACCTGCCGGCACTGGTATTATCTATAAAGACCGACGTGGCGATTACTGGATCAGCAATGGCAGCGCACTCTACAGCTACAACCCTCATACAGGTGCATACCAGCAGAAACTCACCTTTACCAGCGCCGGTATCTACTGTATGACCGACGATGCACAGGGCAACCTTTACATTTCTGTATACAGCAAAGGCCTATATATATATAATGTGGAAAGCGGAAAGGTTACCGTTCTGAACATGCAGCAAAGAGGCAACAGAGGATTCCTCTGCAACGACTGGGTGCGCAGCATGGCGCTCGACCATACAGGACATTTATGGATAGGAACCTCTAATGGCGTTTCCTGTCTCAATACCAGAACGCTCAGTTTCAAGGATTTCGGATGGAACAACATTCTGAAAGACAGACAGGCGAATAGTATCTGCGAAAGTAAGAACGGCGATATAATCATCGGTACCGAAGAAGGACTCTATCTGTTTGACAGAAAGAACAACAAGACGATGAACTTTCCTCATGCCGAAGCGTTGAAAGGCAAGCAGGTTTGCAGTATCATCAAAGACCGGAAGGGTGATTTGTGGGTAAGTACAACCATGGGCATCTGGCAGTATGAACAGAAGAACAGACAGTTTATCGGCCACATCAACGGCAACGGACTTACTACCCGTGAGTACGTACTGGGCTCTTCCATGCATACCGCCAACGACCTTATCGCCTTCGGAACCAGTGATGGTATCACAACCTTCTATCCAGACGTTGTCAGGGCAAAGAAGATGGAACTGGGAGATGTACATCTCACCAACTTCATCATCGACGGAAAGCCAATCAACTGCATGGCAAAAGACTTCAGTATTCCTTACTCCCAGAATTCATTCACTCTGGAGTTCTCACTGCTCAACTACAGGAACACTGATAATATCAGTTTCCAATACCGCATCAACGATGGTAAATGGAACAGCACCAATGAAGGAGCCAACGCCGTAGCATTCAACAAGTTGAAACCGGGCGACTATACGTTGGAAGTAAGAGCAACCAGCAATGGCAGATATTCCAAGAATCCTACCGTCATCAACATCAAGGTATGCGATCCTTGGTATGCATCACCCGAGGCATATCTCCTCTATATTCTGATCATAGCAAGCATCATCCTGTATGTCATCTACACATACGAGCGCCGCCGCAAGGCAGACCTGGAAGAGACCAAGATGCAGTTCCTCATCAATGCCACCCACGACATCCGCTCGCCGCTGACATTGATCATGGGACCGCTCAACAAACTGAAAGCCAGATTAACAGATGCCGAAAGCAAACAGGATATCGATACCATCGACCGCAATGCTCAGCGTCTCTTGCTCCTGGTAAACCAGATACTTGATGAGCGAAAGATAGACAAGAACCAGATGCATCTCCACTGCCAGGAAACTCCGCTCAAGGAATTCCTGCATGGCATTGTTTCGCTCTACCGTTTCAATGCACAGGAGCGCAACATCACTCTCTCGCTCAAAGAAGACGAAAGCCTCAGTAGCGACAAAGGTAAACTGAAAGTTTGGATAGACCGCATCAACTTCGACAAGGTTATCTCCAACCTGCTCTCCAACGCCATGAAGTATACCTTTGATGGCGGCGAGATTACTATTATCATAGGTAAAGACGAAAAAAATGCCATTATCAGGGTAGAAGATACAGGCATCGGACTGAAAGAAGAGAAGACCGACCGTCTCTTCCAACGTTTCTATCAGGGAAACAACAACAGCGGACTCCATATCGAAGGAACCGGTATCGGACTCAACCTCTGTAAGGCATTTGTAGAAATGCACGGAGGCAAGATCAAGGCATACAACCGTACCGACGGCATCAAGGGCTCCTGCTTCGAAGTAAGTATTCCGCTGGGCAACAGTCATCTGCAGCCAGGTGAGATTCTGGAAGAAGAAGACAAGAAAGATCAGGAGATTACCAAAAAGAAAGTACAGGCCAACCGCAACTTCAATATCCTGATAGTTGACGATGACAGCGAGATTGCCCAATACATCAAGACCGAACTGAGCGACTGGTACCGCTTTGAGCATGCCAGCAACGGCAAGGAAGGTTTGAAGATGCTGCTCACAGGCAAGTACGACCTTGTGATAAGCGATGTGATGATGCCGGAGATGGATGGAATCACGATGCTCAAGAACATCAAGAGCAACAGTAACATCAGCGATATTCCTGTCATCCTGCTCACATCGAAGAGCGAGGTTGAAAACCGGTTGGAGGGACTTCGCAGAGGAGCCGATGCTTTCCTGGCAAAGCCTTTCGCCATGGAAGAGTTGCATATCCTTATCGACAACCTGGTGGATAATGTGCGACGCATCCGCGGCAAATACAGCGGAGCACAAGGTCAGAAGGCGAAGATTGAGCAGATTCAGGTAAAGGGCAACAACGATGCCCTGATGGAACGCGTGATGAAATATATCAACGCCCATCTTGCCGACCCGGACCTCAATGTAGAGAAACTTACCGAGGAGGTAGGTATCAGCCGTGCACAGCTCCACCGTAAACTGAAGGAGATTGCTGGTGTTTCTGCCGGAGAATTTATCCGTAACCTCCGTCTGGAACAGGCGGCACGACTCATCGAAGAGGGACAGATCAATATCACGCAGGTAGCCTACTCTGTAGGTTTCAACAACCAGACCCACTTCTCTACCGTGTTCAAAAAACACTATGGCATGTCGCCTAGCGAGTATGCTGAAACAAAGAGAAATGAGAAATAAACAACAAATAGAAGAGAATAAGGTA
>CAVHWE010000118.1:0-7370 GCA_963639495.1 bacterium
TGGTTGCACTCCAAGTTACAGTCTTGCTCTCGCCTTCCATCATGTCAGCACCGAGAGTGAAGGTAACTGGCTTACCAGGAGTAAGAGCCACCTGCTCGCCATCACCAATCTTATACCAACCGCTCTTGGCATTGTCGCTGAGGGTTGCTGTTACTGAAATAGTCTTCTCAAAGTCACCACCATTAGGACTCAAAGTAACCTTGGCTGTTGTGTTGACAGGAGCATCGAGCGTCTTGACATTTGAACCACCGTCATACTCCAAGTAGATATCGCCTGTGATACCAGTGATGTCACTTGACTGCTTGTCATTACCATTATTCAGAACCACATTGAAGCTCTCTACTCCATCGAAAGTCTTGTACCAGTAGTTGACACCACCAATCTCTTCAGGACCATCCATGGTATTACCGTGCCATGCACCTGTCAACTCCTTTTTTGGAGTACCAGGAACCCAAGCATAGATAGTTGGAGCATTGTCTGCCTTTACATATACGGTGATAGATGCGTTAGGATCCACCTTGGTGAAGGATACAGAACCTTTCTTCTCACTCTTGTCGTTCTTAGCATACCATGTTACAGTCTTGGTCTGCTTGAAGTTCATACCTTCACCGATAGTGAATGTCTTGGTCTCGCCAGGAGCCAACTCTACCTTGTCCTGACCTTCTACCTGGAACCAGCCTTCAGTAGCCTTACCGCTAAGGCTTACCTCTACAGTAATAGTATTGGTGCGGAAAGTACCACCATTCTGAGAGAACTTCAAACCAAACTCATTAGTCTGTGGCTCAACCCATGTTGTACCATCTTCCTCATGACCATCATAAGCCTGATCAGCCTCTGACTTAGACTTAGGAGCCTCATTATAGATGAAAGGACCATCCTCACCTATCTGACCGCCCTTCCAGTCCTTCACGAGAACACGGAGCTGACCCTGAGTAGCAGGAGCATCAACGGTGATAGTAGAACCTGTGTAAGTCTTGCCTGTTACCACGTCGGTATAAGTACCATCAGGGCAATCTGTGAATGTTGCACCACCATTGATGGCTACGAGTGCATAGCTGTCATTCTTATAAGCACGCTTGAAGGCGATACCACCCTTGGCAGGAGTACAACCATCGTCGGTCCACTGACCCTTACGCAAAGCAGGAACAGCCTGACGAATCTTGTTCAGACGGATGAGGTGCTGAGCAACATCATGATTCAATGTTGCAGCCACATTACCTGTTGCCTTGTAGTCACCGAAATCAGATGCTTCTACATCACCAGTGAGGTAACCACCGAAGTAAGCACGACCAGTTTCAGAAAGAGGACCGTGAGGACCTCTGTCAATCGGAGCACCGCGACGGAAACCAACCTCAGAACCATAATAGAGACATGGAATACCACGGAAGGTAAACATCAGAGAGAGATTCTCTGCCCACTGAGCATCATCACCAGAGAAACGGAATTGATCGTTGGTTTGCTGAGGACCATAGTCGTGGCTATCAACATATACCACATTATAGGTAGCATCATTATATCTCTTGTCACCTGACTTTGCCAAACCGTATGCGGCGGCAGCATTACCGAAGTTGTAGTGCAATGGGAAGTCGATCACATGGAAACCACTTGCCTGAGAATAGTCTGGCTCATGCCACTTACCATTCACCATAAAGGTATTGTCACTTGTTGGTGTTGGGGCATTGTCTGACTCACAGAGAGCCATCTGATGGTCATCTACACCTGTACCGCCATTGGCTTTATCAAAGAGTACCTGTGTATCCCAGTATTTCTGGCTGCCATCCCATTTGTCGAGCAAGTCCTGTGGAGCCTCCCATGTGTAATAATAGCAAGAGAGGTTATCCTGACCACGGTATGTGACATCACTGTAACGGGCGCAAACCTCACCATACATGAAGAATGGAGCCTTGTTCAATCGCTTGTCCTCATACTTCTTACCGAGGGCTGTAAACTGAGGAATAAACTGCTTGCAGAATGTCAAACGTGAGATATGACCGGAAGTATCGATACGGAATCCATCCACACCCATCTTGATGAAGCTGCCGTAGCACTTTACGAGATAATCTGCTACGTAGTCGTTCTCGGTATTCAGGTCAACGCAGTCACCTGCAATCTGAGCCCACCAGCGGTTAGGAAAGTCCCAGTTGAAGTCACCAAAGTGGTGCCAGTAGTTGTGAACATCCTCGTTCTTACCACGAACATTCTTCAACAAGCCAAGACGACGCTGATACTGCTCATAAGGGACACTTGTAAGGTAGTCGGAACCCAACTTCTCCTCGTTAGGAATCATACAAGCATTGATGAGTGCCTGAGTTGCCAAGTCGGTATTACGGTCAAACTCCTTGCAGAGTGTCTGCTCACCGAAGTTACCGGTGTGGTTGAGCACGATGTCGAGGATAATCTTGATACCCTTTTCGTGAGCCTTGTCGATGAGTTCCTGGAACATGGCATCACCGTCCTTGCTACCATCGCTGCTCTGATAACGGCAGTCAACATGCTGGAAATCCATGGCATGATAACCGTGGTAGTCATAACCTGATGCGTTCTGCACTACTGGTGTAATCCAGATGGCAGTGAAACCCAATGCCTTGATGTAGTCGAGCTTGTCGATGACACCCTGGAAGTCGCCTCGCCAGCAAGGGTCTTTTGTTTTGATCTGCTCTGACTGGTTATCCCAGCAGAGCACATTGTTTCCTGTGTCACCATCGTAGAAACGCGTGGTCATCATAAAATAGATACTTTCGTCTCGGAAGTCAGTACGATTGCTAGTAAACGTGTCTGTAGCCATCGTCTGCATGGAGACCAACATGAGCATTAAAACCGCCCATAATTTTGCGGCAAGTTTTTTCATAATGGAATTGTTAAATTTAAAATTGAATAGTTGAATAATTACACCGCAAAATTACAAACTATTTCTATCCGCGCAACAAGATATTTCACTTTTCTGCTGATATTTTTGTGCAATCGATTTCACAAATATTAAGAAAAAGAGGCTGGATTCTGTAAACCAAATATTTACAAAATCCAGCCCCTTTAAGAGTATATAATTAATATAACGGGCGCGCCAGAAAACAGAAAGAATATTGTACTTTTGGCTTGTCCGAAATCAAATTCAGAGGTTTTCAGCCTCTTGCAACCAGATGGCTGAAGCTGCATCACTAGGCATACGCCAGTCGCCACGAGGACTGAGGCTTACGCTACCTACTTTCGGGCCGTCTGGCAGACAGCTGCGCTTGAATTGCTGATTGAAGAAACGGCGCACGAAGGTCTTCAGCCACTTTTTGATAGTCTCCTCATCATAGCTGTCAGGATCATTATCACTGATCTTTACACGCTCCAGTTCGGAATCAATAAATGCCTTCTTTGCCAACATGTAAATCTTGGAAGGACGGAAACCGAAACGCAGGAAATAGTAGAGGAAGAAATCATGCAGTTCGTATGGTCCCACCAAATCTTCCGTCTTCTGCTTGATATTTCCATTCTCATCTGCCGGAATCAACTCTGGACTGATAGGAGTATCGATGATATCACGAAGAGTGATGCGGCTCTGTTCGTCTACCCCACTCTCTGCTACATGATTTACGAGATGACGGATCAGGGTCTTAGGAATGCTGGCATTCACGCCATACATACTCATGTGGTCACCATTATAGGTAGCCCATCCTAATGCCAACTCTGAAAGGTCGCCGGTACCGATAACCATACCACCCATCTTATTGGCTAAATCCATCAGAATCTGGGTACGTTCACGAGCCTGGGAATTCTCGTAAGTCACATCATGCACACTGGCATCCTGACCGATGTCCTCAAAGTGCTGGGTTACTGCCTTGGCGATGCTGATTTCCTTAATGGTAATACCAAGACTCTGCATCAGCGAGATAGCATTATTGTAGGTTCTGTCTGTGGTTCCGAATCCCGGCATAGTGACACCTACGATACCCTTTCGGTTCATTTTGAGTTTATCAAAAGCTTTTACACAAACGAGTAAGGCCAGCGTAGAATCCAAACCACCGCTAATACCGATTACTACGGTCTTGGCATGGGTATGAACGATACGCTTGGCTAGTCCCATGAGCTGGATATTGAAAATTTCCTCGCAAGAGGCATTCATATCGCTGCTGGTAGGAATAAACGGATGCGGATTCACCTCACGTTCCAACACAAAATCGCGTTCGTTCTCGGTAGGGTCGGCTTCGATATTACGGATATTGAACTGACCGCCAAGAACAGAATATTTAATATTGCGCTGGGCATTTACATAAGTAGAATTTGTACGACGCTCAGAGCGGAGTTTTTCTACATCTATCTGCGAGATAACCATCTGCGGTTCAATAGAGAAACGTTCACTCTGTGAAAGTAAAACTCCATTCTCATAAATCAGGGCATTTCCACCATAAACCACGTCCTGCGTACTCTCTCCGAAACCGCAGGAACTGTAGATATATCCGGTCATGGTACGGGCACTCTGCTGGCTGAGCAGGCTCTTCAGATAATTATGTTTTCCGATGAGTTCGTCGCTTGCAGAAAGGTTGAAGATCAGGTCTGCTCCAGCCAGTGCAAGCTTATTGCTAGGAGGAGCCGGAGCCCATACATCTTCGCAGATTTCCACACCAAACTGTACTCCATCGAAAGTTTGAAAAATCTGAACATCAGGCGTCAGTTTCACCTTATGTCCGGCATAACGGACTTCGCAATCTCTCAGGTCCTGTGCCGAGGCAAACCAGCGTTTCTCATAAAACTCGCTGTAGTTTGGAAGATATGTCTTCGGTACAATACCGAGAATCTGTCCATGCTGGATAACGATACCACAATTGAGCAACAAGTCACCCGCTATCACCGGCGCACCCACGATAGAGATGATATCGAGTTTGCGTGTGAAATCGAGCAACATCATCACCGCCTGCTCAGATGATTCGAGAAGCATCTGCTGACGGAAGAGATCCTGACAGGAATAGCCCGTAACCGAGAGTTCCGGAAATGTAATGATCTCTACACCCTTTCCCTCAGCCAGCGCTATCTGTTCCTCTATCTGCTGGGTATTGAAAATGACATCACCCACCTTTACGGCAGGGATGGCACTAGCTACCTTAATAAATCCGTACTTCATAATAAATTACTTAATTGTTACCTGTGTAGCACCATAGCCATACTCCTGGAAAGAAGCATCCTGATAGGTGCAACTCTTATAGCGATAGTTCAACTCATGAATGAGAGTCTGGCGCAACACGCCTTCACCCTTTCCATGAATAAAGATGATTTTCTGTCCTTTCTTTTTCTTATATTCCTCCATGGTCTTCTTGAAGATATCCATCTGATAATGAAGAATATCTGCAGAATTCATTCCAGCTGTTGTTTCAAGCACTTCATCTGCATGAAGATCTATCACAAGCGTACCATCATCCTTCTTGCTCTTCTTCTTGCTGGTGTTGGCGACAACCTTCTCATCCTTATACATCTGCTCTTTCAGACGCTTGGAATCGATAACCAGCGGACGGGCTATCTCATCGTTCTCGACAATCGTAAAGAGATAGGCTGGAGTCTCGAAGAAATCGTTCTCCTCAAAAAGATGAAGTTTGTAGAATTTCACGGGATCGAGGCGGAACTGAACATCTGTTGCCGGCTTCAGAAGGAATGGCTTGTCCTTCTTGTAAGCTATCATCTGGATGGCGATATGCTCCATCTCGTTCAGAGCCTCACGACCGAATTCCTCGATGAAGAGTTTGGTGTTCGGTTCTATTTCTCCCTCTGCTTTCAGAGTCCATGCATTTCCCTCAGCCACGAGATAGGTATAGTGGAGATAGTAGTTGCTGTCATTCACCATATAAGTCTCGAAACGGGTATTGGTAACGTCCTTGATGTTGATAGGTACAAAGGCGAGATAAGCACTGAGTTTGTTGCCACCCGTACGTTCCTCAACCGGTTTCACAAAGGTTATCTCACGGTCGGCAGCATCATATTCCTCTACATCCATATCCACTTCATCGTGATCATTCAAGATGGCCTTGATACTCCGGCTGTCCTGATGCAGTTCGGTATTGGCATGCTCCTCAGCCTTCTGCTGCGCATCCATCTTAGCCGAAATCATCTTGCCCATGGAGTATTCATCCTGCTCCACCACAACTACCTCGTTGATAGGCATCGGAATCTCAAAGCCATCCTCATCCTCAACGAGCACTATATTTTTACCTTGGAAGCCGGCAACCTTTCCGCCACCCACTTCACTCAAGAATCTAACTTTATCTCCTTTTTTCATAATCTATTAATAATTTGTAATTGCAAAGATACAAAAGATATTGCAAAACAGGGCTTATTTTAATATTTTTAATGCTACTGATAAAAATAATCCCGAAAAAGATGCACCATGTTAGATATTTTTCCGTATCTTTGCAAAGAAAAAGAAATAGTAACGAACCCTTTAAACTGAAAAGTTATGATTACATTTCCTTGCGCCAAGATCAATCTTGGTTTAAATATAGTTAGCAAGCGGAAGGATGGATACCACAATCTCGAAACGGTGTTCTACCCTATTCCGCTGACCGATGCACTTGAAATCAAACTCATGGGCGATGAATTCCCTAGCGATGTTCCTTGTGACCTGAAGATTACAGGTAATGCGGTGGATTGCGACGAACAGAACAATCTCGTTGTAAAGGCTTATAATCTCCTGGCTGCAGATTTCAGAATCCCCCGCATCCATGCTCATCTGGTGAAGCGCATTCCTTCGCAGGCAGGACTGGGTGGCGGTTCTGCCGATGCTGCCTTCATGATACGTTTGCTGGACGAGCGTTTCCGTCTCAACATCGGTAATTCGGAGATGGAAAGATATGCTGCCAAACTGGGCGCAGACTGTGCCTACTTCATTTCTGCTGACCCCGAGGATGGCGATACTGCTTGCTATGCAGAAGGCATCGGCGAAGAACTGATGCCGGTGAGTGGTCCTGGCGATAACCTGAAGGGCTATCATCTGGTCGTGGTAAAGCGCGACGACATTGCCGTCAGCACCAAAGAGGCTTACGCTGCCATCACCCCACAGGCACCAGCCAAATGTTGCCGCGACATCGTTCGCCAGCCTATCGAGACTTGGAAAGAGGAACTTGTCAACGATTTTGAGGCACCTATCTTCAAAATGCACCCGGAACTGGCTGAAATCAAACAGAAGCTGTACAACTTGGGTGCCGTATATTCTGCGATGAGTGGTAGCGGAAGTGCCATCTTCGGTATCTTTAAGCATAAACCTGCAAATATAGAGGAACAGTTCGAAGGAATGTTCTGTAAAATAATGAAACTTTAATTTAGTTAATAGTTTACTCAAAATATAATGAACGAAGAAACACATCAGAAACTGATGACTATCAAGCGAAGCTTTCGCTTGC
>CAVHWE010000119.1:0-7349 GCA_963639495.1 bacterium
TGCCATGTCTCATCGAAGGTAGATGTAGAAGTCTTATTGATGCGGAATTTATCCATCAAGGAGTTCTCCTCAGCCAACTCAATGCCCAATGTACTGGGTTTGATGACTTGTTTTCCCTTGAATGACACTTGATAAGTTGGAACGCCATCGCCTGTAAGCGAGAACTCCACACTCAGGTTACCATCTGGAGACGATACCTTCTGGGCAGATGCACTTGCAGTAAGGAGCATCATGCAACCTAACAAAAGGTGAGGTAACAGCCCCTCTAGACGAGAGAGGGACGTTACACATAGTTTATTCAGTTTACTTTTCATTTATTGTGATACAAAATTAGGTAAATTATATACTTTACTTGAGTCTTACGATCTTACAACCATGAGCAGGAATAGTAGCTGTGATAGAAGAGCCACTGCCTTCGTCCTCATGCTCCCAAAGGTCACGGATTTGTTTGGTGCCTTGTATGCCAAGCGTACTGAAATCAACTGTCACTTGGTCGGAGTTGTCATTGCGATTGAAGATACCAAGCACATAGTCGCCATTGGTCATCTGTCCATACCATATCTCATTGTTCTTGTCGTTGAGCTTGTCGCTGAGAGGCTTGCCCACGAAACCATCCTTGTTGAGGGCGAGCAACTCATCGTTGGTATAATACTTCATGTCATTGCCAATCGTAGATGGCAGGTCGGAGGCTGCGACTGGGCCACCAGCCATCAACTGCAAGGAAACTACCGTCTGCTTCTCTGCATCCGTATCGAATGTATTGAGGCGAATGAAGTCACCATCGAGAATCACCTTGTTGCGACCGCTGATATGCGACCAATAGGTAAATCCATCAAACATATTCATGCAGTTAGGCCATGTGCGATAAGACTTACCCTTGTCCTGGGCAGAGCAGTGCCACCAGCCACCAGTACCTGTATCTGCCACGATACGAATCATGTTACCATAAAGGCTCTCTACCTGTGCATCGGCATACAAGTGAGGCATAACCAGTGAGGTGAAGATACCATATTTCTTGGCAGACTCAGCAATGTATCGCATGGCGAGCGCATAGCTCTCACGACCATATCCACGACCAGTGACACCGACGTTGCGATCCTGTCCATCCTCATACCAAGAGAGGAAGTCCATTCGGATGAACTCTACACCCATCTCCTTGTAATGCTTGAAGAAGCCATCGATATACTCCTTGCAACCGGGATTCTCGGCTACAGCCCAAGAGAAATCCATATCCTTGGCTGTAGGATGAGACAACTTGTCCTTATTCTCGCCATTATAGAAGAGGTCGTTGAAGGTATATTCCGTGCCTTCTATCTTGGTTTCTCTTGGACCATGAATCCAGAGAGGATTGTCGTAAACACCTAATTTCAAGCCCTTCGCCTTACACTTGGCAGCAATATCCCTGAGAGCCTGAGAGCCGTAATGGGTCATATAGCCACTCTCATCTTTGGCAAGCATAGGGATAAAACCATCCGTACAAATCATGTCATAGCCTGATGGCTTGAGTTGGGTGGCCACATAGTCGATAAGTTCATCCCATTGGTCGGAGGTAAGATCCATATCGTTGTTGCTTACACCTTTAGCGTTTTGCAACATGCAATACTCATATACACTCCAATAGAGAGGAGCCTTCACACCATCGTGGACACCTTCCACTACAGGAAGGTTGGATAGCTTGTGAGTAGACGGATAGTTCATTTCCACATCATTGGCACAAGAGCCAAACAGAGAAACGGCAGCTATCGCCAAGGAAAATAATATTGATTTTTTCATTGTTCTAATCGCTTTAATTGATTATTTCTTTACCACCTTTATCGTTTTGTTGTTGATGTCAATGGTGATTTGATAAGTACCTGCCTCTGTTACTTTCCACTGGTCGTCAGGACTTGCCTTGAAGACCATATCTGAAGCCGAAACTCCACTAGCATCTACTGTGACATTGGCAGAAGAAGGACGATAGAAAGGAGCGTTGTAATCTTTCTCCTCACTCATCTTAAATGTACCCTCCGTGAGTTGACCTTCCCATGTAAATACATCCTTGTTAGATGCATCCTGGGTAAACTCTTGCGCCTTGTCCCAAGGCCAACCACCTGCGGTAGCATCACCTATCATATAGATATGTGTTTCTTTCTGAAGCTCACCCAAGAACTCTGACCTGATGGTCCAGTGCTCAAGATCCAAGGTTAAGCGATACTTGCCCTGTACCTCTACTTTCCACTTGTTGTCGTTACCACCAGCGTAATATTCGAACTTCTCGTCCTCTACACCATCCTTGTTAATCTTGACACCATCTGAAGGGCAGTGGATGAAGGAAGCACCCCAATCTTTTTCGCCACTAAATTTCAATTCACCTGTCTTTAATTCTCCTTCGTATACAAAGATGTAGTCAGAACTCTTCGTAAGTTCAGTTGCCTGTTCCCACTCCCAGCCACCAGGAGTAGCGCTTCCGATAATATACAGGTGCTCTAAAGATATAGGCTCAACAGCTGGCTTTTCTTTCTCACCGAGGTATTCGGTAGACATGGTCCAATTGCGCATATCAAACGTAAGACGATATTTACCAGCATCTGTAACTCTCCACTTGTTATCAGGGTCGCCTGCCCACATCGCAAAAGTCTGTCCACTAACATTTGACTTAGAGATTATCTCTTGGTCATTGACTGGACGGATAAACGGATTGTCATAACTACCAGCTACAAGACAAAGTTTCATTTCTCCAGCATTGAGAGTACCCTCCCAAGTAAAGAGCATAGGGTCATCTGCCTTTTGGGTAAAAGGAGTTGGATCGTCTATACTCCATCCATTTGGGGTTGCATCACCCACCATGAACAACGTAGAAGTCTTAATTGGCAGATTACCATCAATGATCTTCAAGTCTTTCTCGCCATCACAACCAGTAAACAAGGTCATCAGGAGAGAGAAAATAAACAAGCTGAGGCTGAATTGCTTCAATTGAATATTTCGTTTCATAATTGTATCTTATTAAAAATGGTTTACTTATTATAACCAGGATTCTGAACCAACTCATGGTTTGCATTCAAGACATCACGCATGATAGGCCAAATCTCTGTATGTTTGTCGGCATCTGGAGTCTTGTCCCACCAGGTACCAGAAGAGAACTTGCCATAGCGGATGAGGTCGATACGGCGACGGCTCTCTGCGAAGAACTCACGTCCCCACTCATCGAGCATCTCGTCCAGGTCAAGCTTGGCATTACCCTCAGGCGCATAGAGATACTCCTCATAATCAGCAGCAGGATAATTACGCTTGCGCACGCTGTTGAGCAACTTACCTGCCTCCTCTGGCTTGCCTTGACGAAGTTTGCACTCTGCGAGCGAGTAGATAATCTCTGGCAAACGAATCTCTGTATAATCGCTCTCCAACTGATGCTCATCATCATCGCTATAAAGAGGATATTTTACGAAATGCCAACCTGAGTTATGGTCACCATCACGCAAGGTAGAAGAGGTTGCAGATAGCCACTTGGTAGGAGGAGTGCTCTGGAACTTGCCCACAGCATCACGGATATACAACTCATAATCTACCTCTGGTGCCTTTACACGCTTGGTAGCTCCATTCTCATCCTTATACTCCAAGTAGCCATACAAGAACATACCCTCACGCTTGCTGTTACCCAAGTTGCGATAGAGCTTCAGACGCTCATCGTCTGGATATTTCTTGAATTTCTGGATAGGCATACCCAAGTCGTACTTATACATCGTACCGTTAGGCGCATAGCTTGGAGAAGCTGCATACTTCGTGTTATGACCACCTGCCTTGTTCTTGGTATCATTGAGATAATAGTTGGCACGTGCAGGTACTGTCCACATATAGGTATCGCCATCATACTGCCAATGGCTATAGCCTGGGGCACCTGGGAAACCGAAGATTACCTCATCACAAGCATCATTGTCCCAGTCAAAGGCGGCATCCCAACGGTCTGCTACTTGATACTTGCCATACTTGCCATCCAAGATGTCTTGAGCCACTTGGGCACACTCTGTATAATGATCCTCGCCGATATATACTTGGGCATTAAGATAAAGACGAACCAACAAGGCGGCTGCACCTGCCTTGGTCCACTGACCTTGAAGGGTAGAGTTTGTTCCAAGCTCTGTCTTCTCAACAAGAAGTGGCAAGCACTCCTTCAACTCGCTCTCTATGAAATCGTAGATTACCTTAGGCTCCACTTGCTTCATGGAAGCGCCAGTGGTTGTGGTCACCAATGGCACATTGCGGAAACCATCGAGCAAACGAAGGTAGAACCATGCTCGCAACACGCGGCACTGGGCTGTAAGGTTGTTGAACTCAGACTGTGAGAAACCGAACTTTTCAAAAGAAAGCGTACCTAAGTCCTCTATGACCTTACAACTCTGCATGATACCCTGGAAGCAGCCATTCCATTCGGTCTGGCAATCACCTCCGTCCTCTACATTATACTCATGATAGTGGTATCTACGCCATTTTCCACCATCATCCCACCAACCATCACGGGTAGGAGTAATCAGTTGGTCGGCAGTAAGCTCGTTGAGCACATGACGACTCTCTATGCTCCAGTAAGCATGCTCAAAAGGACGGAATGTGGCTCTGACCACATCGTTCTTGGTATTATAATAGTTCTCTGATGCCACCTGATCGTAGAGCTTCTCGCTCAAATCAGTACAACTTGTCATGGCAAGTGTACCAAAAGCAGCAGATACAATATAATTGAATATTTTCATTGTTTCTATATTTTTAGATGATTATCAGATATCTACGTTCAAGCCAATGATAAACTGGCGGGTAGATGGATAGTAGTCGCGAGAACCTTGTCCACTTGGGGTGAGTCCGTTCACCTGATAGGTAGAAGGGTCTACACCGCTAAACTTGGTGAGGGTGAACACGTTCTTTACAGTACCATATACTCTAATGCGGTCGATGAAACGACACTTCTGCAAATTGAGCGTATAGCCCAATGTAATCATGTCGAGCTTCAAGTAGTCACCTCTCTCCAAGAAGTAATCACAAACCACAGGGGTGGCATTAGGAGAAATCTTGAAGTTCTTGCCGTATGCCTTCTGCAAGCGGTTGCCAGTGAAGTTGCGGTTGGCATAATAGAAATCGTGGATATTGAAGATGTCATATCCAAACGCACCACGGAAGAACAACGACAAGTCGAAGTTGCGATAGCGGAAGTTCTGGCTGGAAGACAAGGTAAACTTAGGCAAACCATTGCCCACCTTCACACGGTCATCTGCCGTTGCTTGGGAAGCACGGATGATGTCACCGCTCTTGTCATAGACCAACCACTCGCCATCCTCGGTATGACCAGCATATCTCCACATATAGAAGTTACCGATAGACTCGCCCTTCTCAATGCGCTGCAAGTTGTAGTAAGGATATGGATCAGAAGTACCTACCTCATCATAATAGTCCTGACCTACAAACTGGGAGTTGCTGAAGCTTACGAACTTATTCTGCATGGTAGAACCGATGAGGTTGAAGTCGTAAGAGAAATCCTTGGTAGTGACAGGGCGGAAATTGAGGTCAAACTCAAAACCGTAGTTCTTCATCGTACCTACATTGACGAAAGTATTGTCGAATAGGTATGGAGGAACAGATACCTTATAGTCACCCAGCAAATCTTGCTGCTTACGGTTGAAATAGTTCAAAGAACCATAGATGCGATTGTTGAGCAAAGAGAAGTCGATACCTACGTTCCAGTTCTTACCCTTCTCCCACATCAAGTCAGGGTTCACATTCTTGGCTGGACCCCAAACCTGGAAGAACTTACCATTATATATATAGTAGCCAAATCCATTCATGGTATTCAATGACTTGTAGCTATCGAAGTTTTGGTTACCCGTCACACCATAGTCGGCACGAAGTTTCAAGTCGCTGATCCACTGGACGCCCTTCATAAACTTCTCTTCAGAGATACGCCAACCAGCTGATACAGCTGGGAAGTTACCCCACTTGTGGTTAGCACCAAACTTAGAGGAGCCCTCGTGGCGAAGAGAAGCGGTGAACATATACTTGCCAGCGAAGTCGTAGCTTACACGACCGAAGAAAGCGATGAGCTTGGCATCGTTCTTGTAACTGCCCATGTTTACCTCACCTTCTTCCTTATTAAACTCACCAGCACCCAAGTTGTCTGGACCCAGAGCATCATTAGGGAAATCCTTGTTGGATGCGTTCAAACCAGAATACTGAGAATACTGGTAAGAGTAACCTGCCATAGCCTTCACATTGTGTTTGCCGAAACTACCGCTATAGTTGTTGAGCCACTCTACTACATACTGGCTCTCCTTGCTGGAAGAACGACTAGCCTCACCTTCGCGACCACTTTCGATGGCAATGGTGCTGGTAGAAGGACGGAACCAAGAGGCATCATGAGTATATTGATGGTCAGCGAACATCACCTGTGTAGAGAGATGATGATTGCCAGATGCATTCTTTGCCAACAAAGGCAAGAGGTTCAACTTAACGGTACCATCCCAGTCGATCAAACGAATATCATCCTTATCGGTCTCCAAGAGTTGACGCTCCACAGGATTGGAACCCACAACCTGACCCTTGAAGTTATAATAACGAATCGGATTATCTGGATCCATCAAAGGAGTAGTTGGGTTAGCCTCAAGAGCATCCTTGAATACGCTGTAATCAGCCTTGTCGCTGTAGATGACACGAGGAGCGACATTGGCAGTAATGGTGAAGAGTCCACCCTTGGTGGTATGCATGATGTTGGCACGAGCGCCATACTCCTGACGACGAGAACGAAGGTCGATACCCTTGGCATCACGATAATCGGCACTCACACGATAGTTGCTCTTGTCATTGCCACCACTGAGGGTCAGGGTATGCTGCATGGTAGTACCCGTACGGCTGACGGCATCAAGCCAATCTACATTACCGCCGAGGTCAACGCCAGAGTCACCCCATCCCAGACGAACATCACGGAAATCCTGAGCGTTCATCATCTTCAGGTCTTTCACCATCGTGTTCCAAGTATAAGAGGTAGAGTAAGAAGCGTGCGTTCTGCCGTCCTTGCTTCCCTTCTTGGTCGTTACCAAGATGACACCATTGGAACCACGAGTACCATAGATAGCAGAGGCTGCACCATCCTTCAATACGTCGAAAGAAGCGATGTCATTAGGATTGATGTTGGTGAGGTTGCCACCTGGCACACCGTCAATCACAATCAGAGGTCCATTGCCTGCGGCACGAGAGGAGACACCACGAATCTGGATGCTTGCCTGATTGTTTGGGTCGCCCACCGCGGTATTGGTGATGCTCACGCCCGACACCTTACCCTGGATCATCATGGAAACATCAGGGGAACTGATGGTGAGGAAGTCTTTCTCGCTTAC
>CAVHWE010000120.1:0-7313 GCA_963639495.1 bacterium
TCTCTAACGATACAATGGCTTTCTTCGAGAAACTGAGAAAGAAATATATGGCAAAGATGCCAAAGAAAGACTTGTTCTTATAAAACCAAAAAGATGGTGAATCATTTACTTATGATTCACCCTCTTTTTATATTAATGATATGTTGTCTGAAGAGATAGTATATGTTGTTAGAAAATATAACATAAGTTTTTGAGACAGTAAGTATCTCCGGTCGCACAACAGCTGTTGTGCGCTTGCATAACAGCTGATATGCGCATGCACAACACCTGTTGTGCATGCGTTAGTCAACTGTTATGCGCCAACCATTATCTAAACTTTCTACATACCCTTTTATTGTTTATACAAAATCTTTGTTAATCTCGATTCGTATATACCTTAGAATGTATACTTCAAACCAACCTGACCACGCCAGCGGCTGTAGTAATCGCTATAGCTCTTGTAAGCATAAGCACCGGTGAATCGGTAAACACCACCTCCCTGATAATCAACAGGAGAATAGTAGGTGCCGAAGCCATCACCATAGGTATGACCCCAATCCTTGTTCAAGAGGTTGCCCACGTTGAGGATATCGAAAGTCAACTCGATGGAGTTAATCTGACCAGCTACCTTGAAGCTGTACTTCTGACCGAAGTGAACATCGAAATGATGCTCGAATGGCAGGTTATCTGCATAACGCTCGTAGTACTCGCCACGGTGCTTGCTGAGGTAAGAATCCTCTGCAATCCACTTCTTCAACATCTCACGCTGCATCTCCTCGGTGAGCTTATCGCCATGGTTATCGCCAAACATGCGCTTGGTGAAGGTATTGTTGTTATACTTGGTTTCCTCGAAACGCATCTTGTCAATCTGTGCATCGGTTGGGATGAAGAACAGGTCATTACCCCTGGAACCATCCTCGTTCACATCACCATAATAATAATAGGTGTAAGGTGAACCGCTCTTAGCCTGGTAGATGACACCCAGGGTTGTCTTCCATTGCTTCTGATGACCATAGTCGATGTGGTAGTAAGCAGATGCCTGGATGCGATGAGGCACGTTGTAGGCTGAGTTTCCCACCTCCAAATCGTTACAGTCGCGATGAGTATATTGATAAGTCCATGAACTCTTAGCCACAGAAGAACCGCCATTGGCAGCACTGCGAGAGCGGGTCCAGGTGTAACTTGCCATTAGGTCGAGACCGAAGTCGAAATGCTTCTCTGCCTTCAGAGAGAGGTTGATGGTATGACCCTTCGATGTATTGCCCAAGGCATAGACACCTGCGATAGGAGTACCCTTCACTACGCTCTGATAGAGCGGACGGTTGTCCCACTCGTAACCATACTTCTGAGAGAAGGTTTCACCACTCTGCTCCTGAGCCAAATTCTTATAGAGAATATCATTCAATGTCTTTGAGTAGATGGCCTCAGCAGTCCAGTCGATGCCCAACAGTTCAAAGTCGAAACCGAGGTTAAGACGGAGGTTCTGGGCAAACTTGAAGTTCTTGCTGCAAACGGCAATATTCTGGTTACCGGCGGTCACCTTCATCTTATCGGCATTGGCGTTCTGCTTGCTTGGGTCGAGGATAAGCTCCAAGCCCTTGGTAGAAGAGCTGTTGCTGTCGTATGAAGAAAGCTGCAGACCTGTGCCCGAGAAGTTGTTGCTTACCCAAACGAATGGGATGCGGCCGGTGAAGACACCTGCACCACCACGGAGGATGAACTTACGGTCGTTGTTAATGTCCCAACGGAATCCCACACGAGGAGATACCATAGGAGAGAAGTTGAGTTTATCATTGGTCTTCATGCCCCAACCCATCTTCTCAGACAAGGCGTTGAACTCGGCATTCTCCATCGGAGTATCGAAGAACACAGGAATATCCAGACGGAGACCATAGGTAAGAGTGAAATTGTTGCTGGCATTCCACTTATCCTGCGCATAGAAACCGAACTGACCAGATGAGAACTCAGAAGCCCAGTTAGGGTCGCCGGTTACACTTGTATTAGCCTGTCCATATAGATACTGGTACATGTAAGCCTTGTTAGGATCCAATGTTCCAGCCATATAATCATCGTAATAAGCCTTGAAGTTGTCATAACCCTTAAAGGTATAAGAACCGAACTTATCAGAGATGAACATGTTCTTGAAATGGTAGAACTCATTGTGGGTACCGAAAATGAAGGTATGGCTACCACGAAGCCATGTCAGGTTGTCCTCAATGGTCCAGATGTCCTGGTTCAGGTAGTTAGCCTGAGAGTTGCGCTCCGTACCGATGTTCACCGTACCGCTACCTACACCTGAGATGGAAATCATAGGGAGACTGGCCTTGATATCACGGCTATCGCGTACTCTTACGAAGCTGACACGTGCCTCATTGCTCACACTTGGAGAGAATCGGCTCTGAAGCTCAGCGATGAACGAGTTGGTATTGCTCTTGAACGGATAGCTGTAGCCGTAGGAGTTCAAGCTGCTGGCACTACCGCCGCCACTCAACTGCTCAGCCTTGACGAGACTCCAGCGGATGGCAAACTTGTTGAACTCGTTGATGTTCCAGTCGAGTTTCAGTCCTGCCTTATCGCTCTTGGTGTAGATATCCTGGTTGCTGTAGTAATCGTTGAAGTTGACTCCCTGCTTCTCAGCCATCTTCTGTAGCATGGTCAGAATATCCTTAGCCTGCTCGGTATTCACCTTGGAATTGCCGGAGTCTACACCATAGAGATTAGGATACTCCTTGTTGGTGCGCTCGTAGTTGGCGAAGAAGAAGAGCTTGTTCTTGATGATAGGTCCTCCGAGGGTGACACCCATGTTGTACTGAGTCTGCTTCTGATACTTAGGCGCATAACCGGTTCCATCCAGATAAGGATACTTGGTACCGATGAGGTCCTGGTTGTAGCCATAGTAATAGGCTGAACCGTGGAACTTGTTGGTACCGCTCTTGGTGATGGCATTGATGGCACCACCGGTGAAACCGCTCTGTCGCACATCGAAAGGAGCTACAGATACCTGAATCTGCTCGATGGTCTCCATAGATACAGGCTGAGCACCCGCCTGACCGCCGTTGTTACCGCTGGAAGCCAGACCGAACACGTCGTTGTTAGCCGCACCATCAATCATAAAGTTGTTGTATCGGTTGTTGGTACCGGCAAACGACATGTTACCCGAATTTGTAACCGTGAGCTGAGGGTTCAAGCGAGCCACATCGGCAATACCATGGGTGATACTAGGCATATTGTTGATCTGCTCTGCCGTCATACTGGTAGCAGCACCTGTACGGGAAGCAGCAAGACCCGCCTTACCGGAAACCACCACTTCCTGAAGCTGGTGGGCATCCTCCTGGAGCGAGCAGGAGATATTCTCCGTTTCACCGAGGCTCAGACTGACATTGTTGAAAACCTTGTCCTTATATCCGATATAAGAAACACTTACCTTGTAAGGCCCACCAGGGCGCATACCCTGAATAGTATAACGACCATCAATATTCGTCACCGCGCGATACATTGTACCTGAAGGTTGGTGTATAGCAGTAACCGTAGCTCCAATAACGGTTTCGCCATTGGAAGAAATCTTACCACTGATGCCCGAAGTGGTAATCTGAGCCATTGCTGAAGTCACCACGAAGGCGAGCAAAGCCAGAAGTAGCTGTAACTTTTTCTGCATATTGTTTAGATTATTTGGTGAATACATAAAGGGAGAATCGCACACCTCGTACCATGAGCTTTACCCCTTTTCAAACTAATTATGCTGCAAATATAACTAAAACTTTTGAAATGGCAAGCGAAAAACAAAGAAATATGATGTTTTATACCAAAAATATGCAAATAAACGAAAAAAAGGATGCACTTCCTCGAGAAAGAGAAGTGCATCGGAATGATATTATACTAATGTATAGTACGATAGTCTACACAGATTCTGATTCCCAGAACTCACCCATTAATTGAAAATGTAACGGATAGAGAACTGGATAGAATAGGTAGAGTTGAAGCTTGTGTAGTTGGTGTAAGTCTTGCTCAATACATTCTTACCATCCTTTTGGAAGTTGAAATGAGCAGGAGTTACAACACCTGTCTTCTTATTCTTATACTCAGCAGTCCACTTCAAGGCAGAAGTATTCTTCACACTCTTGTAGAGTCCCCAGCTACTATTGAGTAAGTTGGCCAAGTTCTTGATATCTACACCAAACTGAAGCGTATTCTTCTGACCACCCACATTGAGATAGAAGTTCTGGTTGAACTTGAAGTCCAACTGATGATGCCAAGGCATAACTGCACCTCCACGCTCAGCATATTGTCCCTTGCGGTTCTTCAAGTAAGAATCCTGGTTGATATAATTCCAGAAATCATCACGCTGTGCATCTGCTGTATATGTAACCTCACCTGTCTTGGAATTAGTAACATCCATGAAATTCCAGGCATTGAGAGCCTCACGAGACTCCGGCACATACATCAGGGCATTAGAACCATAATCATTAACTACATTTGTACCCAAGTTATAAGAATAGCGTGTGCAGCTGTAACCATCAGCATAACCGATGTTCATGCCTTCATAAATCAAACCTACCTCAGAGCCGAAATGCTTTGCATAATCCTTCTTGTAGGAAGCAGAGATAAGCAAACGGTTAGGAGCCACGTATGTACCATAACCCAACTCCATCTCGTTGTTACCATTTACAGAGTAACGGTTGTTATAGTATGCAGAGTTAACCTGATCGCCCACACCATCACTATAAGATCTAGCCTTTGAATAGGTGTAAGATGCAGAGAGGTTCAAACCGAAGTCAAACTTCTTAGCCAAAGATGCAGTAATTGAGTAATAGTATGCTTTATGACCTGCATTGGTAATCATATAAGCATTCTGATACTCATTGTCCTTATTGCCACTTGCACTCAATGAGTAGTAGCGACGAGTGTCACCTGGGGCAAGTTCGATGGTTTTTTCGCCATCATAACAGTAACCCTTGTTGACTACGATGGCAGGATTAAACTCACGGCTATAGATACCCTCCAATGAGAAATCAATATCATAAGGCAACTTCACGTCAACAGCCAAAGAAGATTTCCATGTAGCGTTCATCTTCAAATCCTTGTCGATAATGGTAGGATTTTGAGGAGCTGGCGTAGTAGTCAACTGACTGATTGTAAGCTGTTTCAACTGCTCATCACGAGAAGGGTTGAAAGTAGGTTCACCGAAAGAAGGGTTAGGTCCCTTTTTAGGGTCAGAAACCGTATTATAAAAATATGTGTACTGACCACAACCAGCATTACCAACAGAAGAAACTAACCATACATTAGGCAAACGACCGATAAAATAACCAGTACCACCACGAAGAACGATCTTATGGTTACCAAGAATGTCCCAGTTGAAACCTACACGTGGAGATACAGTCAATGAAGCATCAGGCAACTGATCGGTGGCATAGCTTTGCTCTGATCCATCGTTTTGCTTAAACTTGATGGCAGCAAAAGCCTTGTTGTAATTATTCTTAAGAGCTGGATAGATAGGCAATTCAAAACGTAAACCACCAGTCAAGCGGAAACGCTCAGAGAAGTTTACCTGATCCTGAATATAAGCAGAGAACTGATTGTATTTCATCTTAGACTTGAACTGGTCACTGCCATCCATTGGAAATGTAATTCCATAAGCTGCAGGCTTACCACCGGCCTTGAAGTCTTCCATAGAACTATATACGTAATAACCAGCACAAGCTTGACCGAATCCATTGGTAATATCATTTACTTCGTATTGTAGACCAGCTGTAAAATTTTGTATTCCCGCAGACCAGGAAGCCTCATCAGTAGCAACGAATGTCTTCACTTGACGAAGGTTACCCTCTGTGAATGGGTCTGGACCAAATCCCATATAATAAGCCCCATCCTTCAAGATATCAACCGTAGGGAACATGCCACCCACATATGAACGTGGCTCATCCTGATAAGAGTAGGTCGCACGAAGCACATTGTTTACGCTACCCCACTTAGAGTTCCATTCAGAAGCCAGAGAAGTAAAATTTTTCTCTTGATAATAACGAGAACTTTCATAATAAAGTCCAGCATTGGCTGTACGACCAGACTGGGATTTACCACCAGTGATAGATACGCCATCAGAGTTTCCACCTGGATAAATGTAACTATCTTTGAATGGTGTTGTAGAGCTAGAAGGAGAATTAGAATCCTTATCGTGACTCTTAGAGAAACGGAAGTTCAACTTGTTGTTCTCATTGATGTTCCAGTCGATACGAGCCAGGAACTTATAAGAAGGGGTATCAAGAGAATATCCCTGATAACGACCAGGGTTGTAACCATAGGTCTTATTGAGGAAGCTGAGCATATCATCCATATCGCTCTGCAATGGGCGATGAACTGTACCAGATGTTGGAGACCACTCATCTGTAGCATTCACACGAGCTGTACCAGAAGGACCGGCAGAGATGTTGCTCTGATACTCACCATTGGCGAAGAAGAACAACTTATCCTTGATGATAGGACCACCGAAGCTGGCACCCCATGTAGTAGCATGAGACTGGAGGCGGTTCAACTCGTAATCACTTACCTTGTTACCACGCAAGTGAGAGTTGGTAGTGTACATATAAGCTGTACCCTTGAAATCATTGGTACCGCTCTTGGTTACGGCGCTGATAGCACCACCAGTAAATCCACTCAGACGAACATCGTATGGAGATGAAGATACAGAAATCTGATCCAAAGCATCAAGAGAAATTGGTGATCCGTTACCAGGAAGGTTACCACCAATACCGAAAGCGTTGTTGAACGCTGCACCATCCACAGTAACGTAAGACTGACGGTAGTTACCACCACCTACAGAGAAACCGCTACCTACGTTGGCACCCTGTGGAGTCAACTTCAAGAGGTCGTTCATGCTACGAGATACGGTAGGAACCGCTTCAATCTGGTCGGCATTGATACTTGTTGTTGCACCAGCACGGTCGGTGCGCATGTTGTTGTTACGATTGGCTACAACTACCACGTCTTCCAACTGAGCTGCATCTTCAGCCAAAGTCTCATTCAAGACTGTGTTCTGACCAAGAGAAAGAGAAATGCCCTTTACCTGCTTGTTCTTGTAACCCACATAGGTTACTTCCAGAACATAAGGTCCACCCGGGCGCATACCCTGAATAGAATAACGACCATCCATGTTGGTCACTGCACGATAGACTGTACCAGAAGGTTGGTGAACAGCCTTGATTGTTGCGCCAATGACATCTTCGCCATTAGCTGTAATTTTACCACTAACGCTAGATGTAGTTATCTGCGCCATTGCTGTGGATACCATAAAGGCCAGCAAAGCCACTAATAAATGCAATCTTTTCTGCATACCTTTT
>CAVHWE010000121.1:0-7269 GCA_963639495.1 bacterium
GAGATGTCAAAGGGTATCACAAGCAGTGCCTCTGATATGTTGGTAGGTAAGATTGCCGGTGTTGACGTACAGACTGGTGGCGGTCAGCCTGGTACTGGTGCACAGATTCGTATCCGTGGTGGTGCTTCTCTGAGTGCTTCTAATGACCCTCTCTACGTAATCGATGGTTTGGCTATTGACAACAATACCAACAAGGGTATGAGTAACGTCTTAGCCATGATTAACCCTAACGATATCGAGAGCTTCACTGTATTGAAAGATGCTTCTGCTACAGCAATTTACGGTTCCCGTGCTTCTAATGGTGTCATCATCATTACAACCAAGAAGGGACGTTCTGGTCAGAAGCCTTCTGTTACTTATAATGGCAACGTAACACTGTCAACCATCCAGAAGAAATATGATGTGATGAATGCCAGCGAGTACAAGCAGGCTCTTACCTCTCTTGGTATCGACACAAGCACATTAGGCAGTTACGATACAGACTGGCAGAATGAGATTTTCCGCACCTCTGTTTCTACCAAT
This sequence comes from bacterium, assembly GCA_963639495.1. GTDB lineage: Bacteria > Bacteroidota > Bacteroidia > Bacteroidales > Bacteroidaceae > Prevotella. The sequence continues at coordinate 523 of CAVHWE010000121.1, forward strand.
CACAACGTCAGCATTCAGGGCGGTTTAAAGAATATGCCTTATCGCGTCAGCTTAGGTTTCGAAGACAACAATGGTATTGTCAAGACAACATGGATGAAGCGTTTCAATACATCTGTCAATGTTGCTCCTTCTTTCCTCGATAAGCACTTGAACTTCAACTTCACAGCAAAGTATATGTTCGAGAAGGACCGCTATGCAAAAGTTGGTGATGCTATCGGTAATGCATTGTCAATGGATCCTACACAGCCTGTATATGGAAATGGTGAAGACTACAAATACGTTGGTGGATATTTCCAGTACTTGCAGAACAAGAGCGACCAGATTAGCGATCCTGATTGGAAGAAGATGGCTGCCTCTCAAGTTACACAGAACCCAGTTGCAGTTCTCGACAACTACAAGTGTATAGCAAAGTCTAATGATATTTCAGGAAACCTTGAGGTAGACTACAAGATTCATGGCTTCGAAGACTTGCATTTGCATGCTGCCATCGGTGCCCAGTATACAGATGGTAAGCAGAATGAAGACATTTCCAAGTATTCCTTCTCTAACAACTATTTTGGATATTATGGCACTGACCATCAATACAAATATAGCATCGAAGGAAAAGCTTTTGCTGAATATGCACACAAGTTCGGTGTTCATGATATCGACATCATGGCAGGTGCAGAGCAGAGCCACTACCACAGAACAGGCTATAACTACGGAAGTGGTATTGATGAGTACTTGAGAGACAACAATCCTCAGTTCGTTGAAGCAGATGGTAAAATGAACTATATATATAGTCCAACGTATCAGAAGAACACCATGTGGAAGGCTCACAACTCATTGGTGTCTTACTTCGGACGTTTTAATTACAACTTGTTAGATCGCTATTTGCTTACAGCAACATTCCGTGCCGATGGTTCTTCTCGTTTCAGAACAGGCAAGAAGTGGGGTTACTTCCCTGCTGCAGCCTTTGCTTGGAAGATTAACAACGAACCTTTCTTGAAGGACGCAAAATGGCTTGATGAGTTGAAGCTCCGCTTGGGTTGGGGTATGACTGGTCAGCAGAATGGTATTCCAGACTTCTACTATACTCCTGTATATACAGTCAGCGATACTTATGCACAGTATCCATTTGGTGACAAATATTATATAACCATGCGTCCATCAGCATACAATCCTGAATTGACTTGGGAAAAGACAACAACCTACAATGCTGGTTTAGACTTCACCGCTCTCAATGGTCGTTTCGGTATGAATGTGGATGGTTACTATCGTAAGACTACCGACCTTCTGTCAACAATTGCCGTCGCCGGTGGTACTACCTTTGGCGACCAGCTTCTGAAGAATATTGGTTCTTTGGAAAACTATGGTGTTGAATTGGCATTCGATGTCAAGCCTATTGTTACAAAGGACTTCATATGGGATGTAACCTACAACGTAGGATGGAACCACAACGAAATTACACAATTGGATGCAGGTTTGCAAGACTGGGTATGGACTGGAGATAAAGTATCTCGTGGTAACAACACCAAGATTCAGGTAAACAAGGTAGGTCAGCCTATCAAATCATTCTATGTTTTCCAGCAGGTTTATGATGAAAACGGCAAACCTATCGAGGGTCTGTATGTTGACCGCGACGGAAATGGTACAATCGATGATGACGACCGCTATTGCTACAAGAGCCCAGCTCCTGACGTAATCATGGGTCTCACCACCAAGTTCATCTATAAGAACTGGGACTTCAGTGCAGCATTCCATGCCTCTATCGGCAACTATGTTTACTACGATTTCTTGAACGAGAAGGCAGTTTTAGCCGACCTCAGTAAAGACAACATCTTCAGAAATACTACAGCAGAAGCTGTTGATCTTGGTTTCTGGGGTAAAACCTCAAAAGCAACCAACACCAGTGACTACTTCGTACGCAATGCTTCTTACTTGAAGTGTACAAACATGACATTGGGATATAGCTTCCCTGCATTGATCAAGGTTGGTGCTGAGAAGATTTGCAGTGGTCGAATTTTCTTCACAGTTCAGAACCCATTCATCATTTCCAAGTATAAGGGTATTGACCCTGAGGTAAGCAGTGGTATCGACAGTAATCCTTACCCACGTCCAATAAGCTTCCAGCTTGGTTTGAATCTTAACATCTAAAAATAAAAAAGGAGACAATTATGAAAAAAATATTTATAACGGCTGCAATGGCAAGTATGTTGTGCATGGGCTTTGTCTCATGCGCAGACGAACTGAATATCAAGTCCATTGATCCACAGTCTTCCCCAACATATACTGCGGAGGGCCTCTTGGCTAAACAGTATGCAACCCTCGGTCTTACAGGTCAGAAAGGTGCTGCTGGTTCACCAGACTTGAGTGGAGACGAGGGTGAGAGCGGATTTATCCGTACCGTCTTCAACTTGGAAGAATTAATGACAGACGAAATTTTGTGGGCATGGCAAGACAATGAAGGTATTGCCGCTATTACCAACATGAACTGGGATAAGAGTAATGCACGAGTAAACTGGGCATACCAGCGATTAATTTTCGACATCACCCTATACAACCAGTTTATTTCCGAGCAGACAGGTAAGATGAGCGAAGATAAGATTGCAGAAGTCCGCTTCCTCCGTGCACTGAACTACTATTATTTCCTCGACCTGTATCGCAAGGCTCCTTTCAAGGAAACCTTCGACAGCAATCTCCCTATTGAGAAAAGCGGCAAGGATCTCTACGAGTGGCTTGACAACGAGTTGACTACCATCGAGCCTATGATGGCAGAGGTGGGTGCTTATAATAACAGTGAGAATTTCGGACGTGCCGACCGTGGTGCAGCTTATGCCCTCCATGCTCGTTTGGCACTTAACTCAGCTGTTTATACAGATGGTCAGGTTAAGGACTACCAGAAGGCTATCGATTATTGCGACAAGATTATCAATAGCGGCAAATATGACCTTTCTCGCGAAAAAAAGAATGGCTACAGCGGTTACCAGCAGTTGTTCATGGGCGACAATGATTGCAATCCAGAGGCTATGAAGGAAATCATCTTTGCTGTTCGTCAGGATGGTTTGAAGACTCGCCAGTATGGCGGTTCTACTTATCTCGTAGCAGCCTGCACCAAAGCTGGCATGCCATCAGCAAGTACCGCTGACCCTTGGAAATGTATCTTTGCACGCGAAGACTTGGTTAAGAAGTTCTTCCCTAAAGGGGATATTCCTATGGCAACGACAGATGATGTTTTAGCTAATGCAACAAAGGATCAGATTATCGCAAAAGATAATGAGAAAGGCTACGGCACAGACGCTGTTATAGCAGCGGCAAAAGACGACCGAGCTTTGTTATACATGGGTGTAGGTGGCTGCGAAAGTGGAAAAGTTCGTACACTCAATCCAGGTGAAGCTATCACAGACCCTCTGAATGGTGCGGCTATCGTAAAGTGGAGCAATTTCCACGCAGATGGTACAGCACAGCATGACCAGAACTTTTCAGACACCGACATTCCATTGTTCCGCCTGGCAGAAATCTATCTGACCCGCGCAGAGGCAAAGTTCCGTCTCAACGGCAGTCAGGATGGTTTGGCTGACATCAAGTTAGTTCAGGACCGTGCTAACCGTGCTCCTGATTTACAAGCTACATCAGTAGATAATCAGACCCTTATAGATGAATGGTGCCGTGAGTTCTTCATGGAAGGTCGCCGCCGTTCTGACTTGGTTCGCTTTGGCTTATTCTCAGGTTCTAAGTACCTCTGGAGTTTCAAGGGTGGTGTACCTAATGGTGCAGGTATTGAATCAAATTTCGATATCTACCCTATTCCAGGCAATGAGACAAAGAATAACCCTAACATGACACAGAACCCAAAATACTAATTGTTAGGTTAACAGATTAAATTAAAAAAGAAAGAATTATGAAAAAGATATTCAAATTCATGCTGTTGCCAGCATTGGTACTCCCTTTGCTCTTTACATCATGCGATGATGACAGAGACAGCAACCCTACATTGGACTTGAGTCATGTTGCAGATGGATTTGTATTGAACACTCCTGCCGTAGCAGAAAACAATACTTACGATCTCATCAGTGCAAAAAGTTTAAGATTGACATGTTCTCAGCCAAACTATGGTGGAGTACCTTACTCTATGAGATATTACGTACAGGTATCTATCGATCCAGCATTCGTCAGCGATCCTACTGCTACTCACACAGAGTTAGCAACATTCTATAGAACTGCCGATATGCAAGTTAATGCAACTGAAATAAACAACGCTATAGTAGCTCTCTTCCAGGCTGCAAATCCAGATACAAGTGTTCCTGCAGAAATGCCTGTTTACATTCGCTTGCGTGCTGTGATTGGAGACGCTACTGATACAAGTTTGGGCGAGACATTCTCAAATACCATCACCTTGCGTTCTGTGAAGGCTACTTATGAGGCTCCTGATGCTAAGTTCACTGACAACCTCTACTTGATTGGTAGTTCTATCCAGACTCCATGGAAGAGTTGGAAACCAATTCCTAAGGTCTTTGGTTTGGAAGGTAACTACTATGGTATAATCTACTTGCCAGCTGGTGGTGAGTTCAAGTGGGGTACCGAGAACAATGACGACCGCGGTTACAACCGTATCAAGGAAATCAACGATGAGGCCAACGCCGGTATCTCAGAAGGCGAAGAGCATAGAATCAAGGTAGCCAACGCAGGTTGGTACACTCTCTTGTTCAAAGGTAAGATTACAGAAGACAAGAAGAATATTGACTGGACACTGACTGTTTACCCAACACAAGTTTACATCTTAGGTGGTAGTGTCGAGATGTCTGGTACTTGGGCATTTGATGACGCTTATGCTCTGACAGCTCCAGCAGATAAGAATGGCAAATGGGTTTCTCCAGCATTCACTGCCAGCGCAGAGCTTCGCGCAGCTGTCAAGGTAGGCAAATTAGATTGGTATCGCACAGAGTTCACTCTTTACAAGGGCAACGTCTTCTGGCGTAGATATGATATCGTAAACAGCTGGGCTGAGACTGAGGGCGCAGATTACTCTGTAACTACCCAAGTTGGACAGAAGTTGTATATCGACTTTGATAATTACACAGCAGAAATTAAATAATTAAGACCAAAGCACAATGAAAAAAACATTATTATATAGCTTAGCAGTCTTGGCAAGTGTTACACTTGCCAGCTGCAACGGCGACTACGATGATTGGGCTAATCCTCAGACCAATCCACAGGAGGCCTCAGCTGCCAAATACGGAATTACTTTCGCAGCAGGTACTGAAGCTGAAAGTAGCTTGCCAGACGATGACGGTATTATCAATCTCGTCACAGTCAATTCATCAGATGCAGATGTTACAGGTTTCACACTCAAAGACTTGAAAGTAAATGGCGAAGCCATTAAAGGCAAAATCAACGGTAACAGCATTCAGGTAAATGCAACTGAATTGGAGAAGATTCTCTGCAGCCAGAACAAATCACGCGCAAGCGTTGCTCGTGACATCAACGTTGAGTCTAAGGTTTCTGTCAACTTGGCATCAGGTGATGCCGTTGCCATCAATACCGTAGGTACGACTACAGCCAAACTTAAGCCATCCCCAACTCCTGCTATTGATGAGAAAGGTTACTACATGCTCGGTGAAGTTAATGGCAATGGATGGAAGCCAAAAGAACCTGTATGGATGAACAAAGTGTCTGATGGTGTTTACCAGCTCAAGGTCACCACAGAGAAAGATAAGAACTATTTTAAGTTCTACGAAGGTAGCAAGTGGGATGAAACCGGCAACTGGGATGTTATCAACACAGGTGTCATGGGTTGCGAGAAAGACGGTAGCGAAGATGCTTCTGGTACAATCTATTATACTGGCGACAGCTGGGGTACTCCACAGTCAATGGTTATCGTAGGTACTGGTACATGGATTGTAACTCTCGACATGAACAACCTGTCTTACTCTGTAGGCAAGCCTATCCTCTATATGGCAGGCGATGCTAATGGCTGGGCAACAAATGACTATCTCGCAGGTGAAGATGGTGTAAAATTCACTGGTTACATGTACCTGAACCAGAATGGTTTCAAGTTCTGTACTCAGCCAGAGTGGAAGGGCACCAACTATGGCGCAGCCTTCAATACTGCTCCAGATGCAGCCAACATCACTATTACAGAACCTGCAGGTTACTATCAGGTAGATGTTGACTTATCTGAGAAAACTTACACTCTGACTCCTATTACATCTATTGGAATCATTGGTAGCGCATCACCTAATGGTTGGGATTCAGACGTAGATATGACTTACGTTCCTTACAATAAGGATACCAAGGAAGTTAATGGCTACTGGGAAGTTAAGAACATCACATTGAGTGCTGGTGAAATCAAGTTCCGTGCCAACGACGATTGGGCCATCAGTTGGGGTGGAGAGTTAGATAACCTCACAACAAAGAATGGTGGAAACATCACTGTAGAAGCAGGTACTTACGACATCAAGCTTTATGCTTGGGCAGAAGGCTATGCAAAGTGTGTGATGACAAAGAAGTAAGCATTTGCTTCATCAAATAAACTTAAAATTAATAGGCGGCTCTCAATTCCGAGAGTCGCCTATTTTTTTTCTTTCTCCTCATCCTTTTCAAGTATTTTTTCCCTAAAACCTTGGAAGTTACAAGGAAAAGTCGTATCTTTGCATAAGAAAAGCTGCACTCGACAAATTGAAAGCAAGCTTTCTTTGCGCTCGTTTGCATTTTCTTTGCAGAAGAAAAGCTGCACTCGGCAAATTGAAAGCAAGCTTTCTTTGCGCT
>CAVHWE010000122.1:0-7246 GCA_963639495.1 bacterium
ACTCAGCTAATACGAATACGGATAACTCATCTGATTTCTTCGGAAGAGGTTGGACTGTTCATCCTGTAGTTAACTTGGGCAACTAATAATATCTATTCCTATGGGGTTTCTTAACGATAGCCCCATAGGGAAACCAAAATAACATTTACATATTTATAATAGGATATAATATGAAACGTCTAAATAAATTAGCATCCGTCTTCTGCGTGGCAGCCATGGCATTGACAGCGATGACTGGATGTGAGGGAAGTGACATGTTTAGCGTCAACTCTCCTGATTGGCTCTCTGAAAAGATTGATTCAATCGAAAAAGCTAACCAATCTACAGAGGAAGTGCTAGTAGGTATGAATGAGGATGTCTATACTGTAGGTAATACTGATTTCTCTTCAGCCTTTTTTACTTCATTCTCAAAGTATTATGTGGTTCAAGACAACCAGAAGTGGAATGCCGTGTTCAATCTAAACATCAATCCTTCTGCAACTAACACCTATAAGAACTTCGCCCTCTTCATCACCAATGATGTGGATCGTGGCGGAACAGGTTATGCCGAGTATGGCGTTATTCGTTTTGATAACCAGCCAAGCGGTAACTCTGAGTGGGGTGACCATATCGACAGAAGCTGCGTGCAGAGTAATCTCACTTTTGAAACTGATAAAGACAAGGGTGTAGATAAATTGGGTGGTAAGGTAACATTGACGGTTGACCGTTCCCGTGTAGATACTTTCATGGTGAAGATTACCAATGGTACTGTTACCAAGACCTACATTCAGCCATCTAAGATTGCTAATCTGAATGCAGACGAGAGCAATACCAACATCCGCTGCTTCCTGGTGCCTGAGGGCTCTTACATCGATTTCATGCAGAGCAACGTAGAACCTATCGGCGGTTATACATCTGCCCAGGATAAGGCTCCGGTTTCTATGGTGTTGAACAATGTTCCTGCCGAAGTAGACGAGAATACACCCCTAGAGAAGGCAATGGAGAATGTATCTGCTACCGTAACCTTCGAGGAAGGTATAACCAAGGTAATTCCTGCCAAGGAACTTTATTTCTCTGCCATCAACGATATGGATGTTTCTGGCACCAAGAACCTCATCGTCATCTATAACAAGACATTCAAGGGCGAGAATGCTTCTACTCCTATCGTTGCACAGAAGACATTCGAAGTTGTGCCAGCTATCACAGCTCTCCATATCGTAAGTGCTCCTACTCGTCTCACTTATAAGTACTATGAGGCAGCAGGCATCACTAACCCTGCTTCTGCTGTATTCCCAGTAGATACTAAGGGCTTGACAGTTCAGGCTACTTACTTGGATGGTGTAACTCGTGATATCACACTCGATAAGTTGGCTATCTCTGCAGTGCCAATGAAGGTAGGCAAGCAGGCTGTTACTGTAACTGCTAAGAATGGTGTGAAGACAACATTTGATGTAACAGTAGAGAAGCATGCTGCTACATTCGTAACTCCTAGCCCAGCTATCTTGGGTGCTGAGGATTGTACAACTGGTTGGTGGGGTGCTCACCTTAATGCAGACGTGAAGGTTCCTGCTGGCGAGACTCGCGCATTCTCTTTCACTAACTTGGGTGGTGCAGCTAACTGGAACAACTACGTAGTAGTACTCCGCAATGCAGCTTTAGCTGAGTATGTTGTAGTTCGTTCGGATAACTTCGGTTGGACTGGCGACAACTCTGGTCCTTATGGATGGAAGAATTGTACTGCTGGTTCTACTGGTGCGGCTGACTGGGCAACTTGGTTGGCAGGTATGAATGGCGCTAAGGTTGTTGTTTACGTAACCAACAATAATAATGGTACTGCTGACGTCTTAGCTATTACAACAGGTACTGATGGCAAGGTAAATACTCAGTATTACTATGGTATTGATGGACTTGATGCAAACGACCTCTTTGTAGACTTCACCGTAGATAGCAGCTGCTTGAAGTTTGATACAGCAGCATCTGCTCGCAAGCACTATACTCGTGCTCACCGCAGATAATCCTCGAAGAGAAATCTTTGGCAAAACTATAATAATAAAGGTAGGTCTTGATGCTAACAGGCTTCCATAGACCTGCCTTTATTAGAAAGAAAATATAAAGGATATAAAAACTAACTAAATGTAAGGAAACAATGAACAAACTTCATACTTTAGTACTATTGCTCGCTTGTACTTTGGCGGTAGGCTGTAGTAGTGGAGGCGATGACCCAATTGACGATCCAAAGCCTACGCCTACACCAACTCCTACGCCGACTCCAACACCTAGTGATCCAACGGATGCCGACTTAGCAAACTACAAGTGCCCAACCTATGTTGATAACTATGTATCCATAGCCGACTGGAGTAAGCGTAGCCAGTGGAATCTTGCCAATGTGCACGACCCATCGGTGATGAAGGCAGCCGACGGCTATTATTATATGTATCAGACTGATGCCAGCTATGGCAATGCCCACGAAGGTCATGGACACTTCCATGCTCGTCGAAGCAAAGACCTCGTAAACTGGGAATATCGCGGTGGTACGATGACGGTGGCTCCTGCTTGGGTGAAGACTAAGTTGAACGAGATTCGTGCTGAGCAAGGTTTGGCTCCTATCGCCAACCCAAGCTATGGCTATTGGGCTCCTTGCGTAAGAAAAGTGAAGGATAATCTCTATCGTATGTACTATGCCATTGTGGTGAACAACTACATCAAGACAGGTGGCACTACCTATGATGGCTCTTGGACGGAGCGTGCCTTCATCGGTATGGCAGAGACTACGGACCCAGCCAGCAACAAGTGGACAGACAAGGGTTTCGTGATTTGCTCTTCTTCTGATAAGGGTAAGAACTGGGCTCGCAACTCGACCGGCGACTGGGACGGTTACTTCAAGTTCAATGCCATCGACCCTTCGTTCATCATCACACCTAATGGCGAGCACTGGCTTATCTATGGCTCTTGGCACAGCGGTATTGCTGCCGTGCAGTTGAACCCAGAGACAGGCAAGACCTTGAAAGAACTTCCTAAGTCATATGGTACAGCAGATGAGATTGCTCCTTATGGAAAGCTTATCTTCACTCGTACCAACGGTAGTCGTTGGCAGGGAGCTGAGGCTCCTGAGGTTGTATACCATGATGGATATTATTATCTTTTCTTGGCTTACGATGGCTTGGATGTTCCTTACAACACCCGTGTGCTTCGTTCCAAGAATGTGGATGGTCCTTACGAGACGATGAACAACAGAGTGACTAATGCAGCCAATGGCGCAGGTGACAATCCTACCGTCTTGACTCATCCTTATAAGTTCAGCCAGGGATATGGTTGGGTAGGTATCAGCCACTGTGCCGTCTTCGACGATGGCGCGGGCAACTGGTATTATGTATCCCAGCAGCGTTTCCCACAGAATGTAGGTGGAAATGCTTATAGCAACGCCCTGATGATGGGTGGCGTGCGCAGTATCAAGTGGAATGAGAACGGATGGCCTGTTGTCATGCCTGAGCGTTATGGCGCTGTGCCACAAGTGGCTATCAAGGCTAGCGAACTGGTTGGCACTTGGGAAGGTATCGACCTCGCTTATGAGTATGGCAAACAGCGCGTCAGCACCGATTTTACACTCAATGCCGACGGCTCAATGACTGGTGGTACGGCTTGGCCTAATGTGAAGGTATGGAACTTCGATACTTCTTCCAACACCCTCACCATCGGTACTACCAAGCTCAAGGTACAGCGTGAGGTAGACTGGGAGGCTAGTCCTCGCAAGTTGACTATCGTATATTCTGGCGTCAGTGGTAGCAAGAGCTTCTGGGGCAAGAAAAAATAAATGTTAGTTAGTTTTTAAGGTATAAAAGAATCTAAGTAGAATCTTTGGGGGAGTTAAGCAGTGAAGCTATGACTCCCCTTTTTTGTTAAAAAATAGAGAAGATATACAGATGAAACAAACTGCAATGAAATATTTTGGCATTGTGGCGATAGCCATGATGCTAGCGCCAGCTGCGTCTCGTGCACAACAGCCTTTGGTTGTAGATACTCCTTTTGTCCACGACCCCGTGATGGCTTACGAGAATGGCAAGTACTATCTCTACTGCACAGGTCATGGCATCTCGCAGATGACCTCAACCGACCGCAAGCACTGGACCTTAAGTAGGGAAGGAGTACTGCCAAATGAGAAAATTCCGGCATGGACGCATGATAGTGTGCCGGGTTTTACCACGCATATCTGGGCTCCGGATGTTATTCGATTCAAGAACAAGTGGTATCTGGCTTATTCCTGTTCTACCTTTGGCAAGAATACTTCTGCCATCGGTTTGCTGAGCAATACTTCCTTATCTGATAAGGATGGATGGAAGGATGAGGGCTGCCTCGTCGCCTCCAAGGGTGATAGAGACAACTGGAATGCCATCGACCCGAATTTCATCGTTGATGAGAAGGGAAACCCTTGGCTTACCTGGGGCTCTTTCTGGGATGGCATCCAGATGATTAAGTTGGATAAGAAGACGATGCATGTCAAGAAGGGCGCCAAGCCTCAGACCATCGCCCGTCGTCATGCCGTGGGCGATACTTCTGCAGAGCCGAATCCTACTTCTAAGTTTGCCGGCACCAATGCCATCGAGGCTCCTTTCATCATGAAGCATGGTTATTATTACTATCTCTTCGTGAGCTGGGATTACTGCTGCCGTGGCATCAAGAGCAACTATCGTGTTGCCGTGGGCAGAAGCAAGAAGGTTGCCGGTCCTTATTTGGATAAGGCAGGCAGAGACATGCGCAATGGCGGTGGTACGCTGATTCTGGAAGGCGATAAGAAAGAATATGAGGCGATGGGTCATTGCTCTGCCTACTCCTTCCCTGATGGCGATTACTTCTTCTGTCATGGTTACAGCGTGCCAAAGAATGGCGCCAGCATCCTGGTTCAGAAGAAAATCAACTGGACGGAAGATGGATGGCTGACGCTGGAATAGCCTCGATTTTTAAAACACGGACAAATTGAATTTGTCCGGCTCTTTTGTCCGATAGCTTGTAAGCTCTTGAAAATAAGTAACTTGTGAGGCTGCGGACAATTTGTCCGGACAAATTGAATTTGTCCGTGTTGTTTTTTTTAGCCCTTTTTGGCTTGAAAACAATGGGATATGATGCCGAAACCTATGAGATGCTGGGAAGAAACCTATGAGTTATGATGAAAGAAACTATGAGTTGTGGGGGAGAAAACTATGACTTAGTTTTTTTAACTTTTTCACGTATAAGACAATGAGTATAGAATTAAAGTGTTAAAACTAAGTTAAAATAGCGTTTATTTCGCTACGAACGATAAAAAAATGGTTTCGTAGCGAAATAAACGCTATTTTCTTTCGCTATTTCCGAAATTAGTCGTATATTTGCAGCGAACCAATTGGGTATGATTATGTGTGAAATAATAGGTAGAAAAAAGGAAATAGCAGAGCTGAAGCGTTACTACGAAAGTGGTAGGGCTGAGTTTGTGGCTGTGTATGGGCGTCGCCGTGTCGGTAAAACATTCTTGATTGATGAGGTGTTTCATGATGATATGGTGTTTCATCATACAGGATTGTCGCCTTACGACCGTCGTCGGAAGGTAACCTTGAAAGATCAGTTGCAGAATTTCTATTTCTCGCTTCTTCGTCATGGTATGGAGGATATTGCGCAGCCTAAGTCGTGGATGGAGGCTTTCTTTTTGCTGGAACGTTTTTTGGAAACTTGCGATAATGGTTCCCGACAGGTGGTATTTATCGATGAGTTGCCTTGGATGGATACGGCTCGTTCCGGTTTTCTTACGGCATTAGAGGCTTTCTGGAATGGTTGGGGCAATATGCGCCACAATCTGTTACTCGTAGTCTGTGGTTCCGCCACCTCCTGGATGCTTGATAATCTAATCAGTAATAAAGGAGGATTATACGGGCGTTTGACTGGCGAAATCAAACTGTCGCCGTTTACTTTGAAAGAATGTGAGGAGTTTTATCAGAGCCGTGGCATCAAGATGTCCCGTTATAATATTACGCAGGCTTATATGATTATGGGTGGAATTCCTTTCTATATGAATTTCTTTAATCCATCCTATAGTCTGGCTCAGAACATAGATGCCTTGTTCTTTGACCGTCAGGCGAAGCTGGGGGATGAGTTTGACAGGCTCTTCAATTCTGTGTTTGATCATGCCGAAGACTGTATGAAGATAGTTCGCTTTTTGGGTACCCGCCATGCTGGTTTCACCCGTAAGGAGATAGCAGAGCATACCGGTTTGAATCCGAATGGTGATTTTACCAAGATGCTGAAAGCCTTGCTGGGCAGTGATTTTGTGGTGAAATATACTCCTTTCGGTTTCAGTCAGCGAGAGGAGTATTATAAGCTTATTGATTCCTTTTGCTGGTTCTGGCTTCATTTTAAGGAGAAGAAGGCAGTAAAGCAAACTGATTACTGGCAGCAGCATTTGAAGGAGAGTGATGTTGCCTCATGGCGTGGCATTGCATTCGAGGAGGTTTGTTTGCAGCATATTTCACAGATAAAATATGCTCTTCATATTGGTGCTGTGTCTTCGCTGGAATCTTCGCTCATAGTGAAGGGAAGCGAGGAGACTGATGGCATGCAGATAGACTTGCTGATAGACAGGGCTGATGATGCGGTGAATGTTTGCGAGATGAAATTTTATAAGGCTCCTTATGCCGTGACCAAGGGCTATGCTCAGGTGCTGAATAGCCGTTTGCAGGCTTTGGAAGAAAAGAACCCTACCAAGACTTTCCTCCTTACGTATGTGGGAAATTCTGAACTGGTGAGTAATGAATACTCCGATATATTCAGGGCATCAGTAACTCTGGATGATTTGTTTGTTTGAATATCCCGAAACTTGTAAAATAAGGCGTTCTGTGTAGTTAAAAATATGTAAAATAAGGCATTCCTCATTATTTTTTCTTATCTTTGTTCGCCCCGAAAAAACAACGGGATTGGGTTGTGAAAAGGGGGAAGAGAAAATAGAGATAAATATAAATATAAGAAATGAACAAATTAAAAGCTTTATTGGGTTTCGACCCAAAGACTACTACGGTCAAGACGGAATTGATAGCTGGTATGACTACCTTCCTGACCATGTGTTACATCCTGGCTGTGAACCCTACCATCCTCGCCACTACGGGTATGGACAAGGGAGCTCTCTTTACTGCTACAGCCATCGCTTCAGCCATCGCCACCTTCCTGCTGGCATTTATGGCGAAACTGCCTTTCGCCCAGGCTCCTAGTATGGGACTGAATGCCTTCTTCGCCTTCACCCTTTGTCAGG
>CAVHWE010000123.1:0-7245 GCA_963639495.1 bacterium
TTAATTGATAATTACCTCGGTGCCTTGCGGTAGCAGAAGTAGGCTACGATGGCGAAGAGGAAGTTTGGAAGCCACGCTGCCAGAACAGGCGGGAAGTTGGCCTGGATGGCGAAGGTGGCAGAAACCGTCTGCAGCATGATGTAGCCGAAACTCAGCGCAAGTCCTACGCCCAATGCTGCTCCCATGCCGCCCTTGCGCTTGCGGGCTGAGAGGGAGACGCCGATGATGGTGAGGATGAACGAAGCGAAGGAAGAGGCGATGCGCTTGTGGTATTCTACCTTGTACTGCACTACGTTGCCCGAACCGCGGTTGATCTGCTTGGAGATGTAATCGCGGAGCTCAGGACTGGTGAAGGTTTCCTGCTGACCCTTGGAATAGACCAGGTCGGTAGGTTCCATCATGATGACGGTGTCCTTCTGGGCTCCGCTCGTAATATGCTCCTTCATGCCCTGGAGCTTGCGGATTTTCCAGTTGCTCAGTTTCCAGTGATACTTGCTGTCGGAAATGGTGTCGTACTGGATGTCCATCGCTGTAAGGTGGCTTACGAGTTTCTTGTCCTGGAATTTGTCGAGACAGAATCCGTAGCCGCGTTTCATGCTGTTGTCGTAATGCTGCATATAGGCAATCACTCCCTTGTCTACCTGCAGCTGTACATTCTCGGCACTGGTATTCTTCTTCTTGTTCTTGTACATCGTCTCGAAGTTCTGCCTGATGACGGTTCCGTGGGGAATGACGTAGGCTGAGAGTCCGAAGGAGAGGGCTGAGAGCAGCACGCAGGTAATCATGTATGGGCGGAGGAGACGCTTGAAGGATACTCCCGACGCCAGGATGGCGATGATTTCGGAATTGCTAGCCAGCTTGGTGGTGAAGAGTATGACCGCCACGAACACGAACAGCGCACTGAAGAGGTTGGCAAAATAGGGCACGAAGTTGGCGTAGTAATCGAAGATGATTGCGCGCGCCGGTGCATGGTGCTCTGTGAATTTTGACAGGTTCTCGTTGAAGTCGAAGACGATGGCGATGGAGATGATCAGGGCGATGGAGAAGAAATAGTAGCCCAGAAACTTCTTGATAATGTACCAGTCGAGCTTCTTGATGTACCTGAACGGGTTGAGAAACCTGAATATGCGCAGGAACCGGAGCTTGTGAGCCAGCCAGCGCACAGCCCTGATGAGCCACCCGAACTTGCGGGCAGCCCATCTGCCGCTGCGGTAGAGCCGGCGGTGTTTTCTTATTTTCTTAAAATCTTTCATTATGCTTGCTTACTTAAATTCTTCGGCCAAGCTGGTCGATGATGGAATTCTTCCATGCCACGAAATCGCCCTGCTCGATATGATGGCGGGCGTCGGTTACGAGGCGCAGATAGAAAGAGAGGTTGTGGATGCTGGCTATCTGCATCGCCAGCAGCTCCTGTGCCTTGAAGAGGTGGTGGAGGTAGGCCTTCGTGGTTACGAGGTCGATGTCGCAGCCGTCGGGATCTACCGGACTGAAATCTTTCTCCCACTTCTTGTTGCGCATGTTCATCGTGCCCTGATAGGTGAAGAGCATGGCGTTGCGGCCGTTGCGGGTCGGCATTACGCAGTCGAACATGTCTACGCCGCGCTCGATGGCTTCGAGGATGTTCTGCGGGGTTCCTACGCCCATCAGATATCTCGGCTTGTCTTTCGGCAGGATTTCGTTCACTACTTCTATCATCTCATACATCACCTCGGTAGGCTCTCCTACGGCAAGTCCGCCGATGGCATTTCCGTCGGCTCCCTTGTCGGCAATGTATTTGGCTGCTTCGCGGCGCAGGTCCGGGAAGGTGCAGCCCTGAACGATAGGGAAGAGACTCTGCTGATAGCCGTAGAGGGGCTCGGTTTCGTTGAACCGCTTGATGCAGCGGTCTAGCCAGCGCTGGGTGAGCATGAGGCTGTTCTTGGCGTACTGGTAATCGCTCTGTCCCGGCGGACATTCATCGAAGGCCATCATGATGTCGGCTCCGATGACGCGCTCGGTGTCCATCACGTTCTCCGGTGTAAAGAAGTGCTTGCTGCCGTCGATGTGGGAGCGGAACTCGCAGCCTTCTTCCTTGAGCTTGCGGATGCCGGTGAGCGAGAAGACCTGGAAGCCGCCGCTGTCGGTGAGGATAGGACGGTCCCAGCCGTTGAACTTGTGCAAGCCGCCTGCAGCCCTGATGACGTCAAGACCTGGGCGGAGGTAGAGGTGATAGGTGTTGCCGAGGATAATCTGTGCCATGACTTGCTTCTTGAGTTCCTCGAAGTGGACGCCCTTCACGCTTCCCACGGTTCCTACGGGCATGAAGATAGGGGTCTTGATCTGTCCGTGGTCGGTGGTGATGATGCCTGTACGCGCATCGCTTGCTTTATCTGTTACTTGTAATTCAAATTTCATTTCTATTATTTTTTATCATTTTCCTGAATGCTGAAGTCTGTAGGGTTTTTCACCTTCTCGTCGGTCAGCGCAAACTGCCAGACATCAGCTACGTTCTCTACATAGTGGAACTCTACGCCCTTGAGATATTTCTCCGGTATTTCCTCTACGTTCTTCTGGTTTTCCTTGCACATCACGATGTGTTTGATTCCAGCCCGCTTGGCTGCCAGAATCTTCTCCTTGATTCCGCCTACCGGGAGCACTTTGCCGCGGAGGGTAATCTCGCCGGTCATGGCTGTGTTGGCACGAACCTTGCGCTGGGTGATGGCTGAGGCGATGCTGGTGGCGATGGTGATTCCGGCAGAAGGACCGTCTTTCGGGGTGGCTCCCTCAGGCACGTGGATGTGGATGTTCCACTGCTCGAAGATGCGGTAGTCTGCCTGCAGCAGGTCGATGTGCGACTTGACGTATTCCAGTGCGATAATGGCTGATTCCTTCATCACGTCGCCCAGATTTCCGGTGAGGGTGAGCTTGCCTGCCTTGCCCTTGCTGAGCGAGGTTTCGATGTAGAGAATTTCGCCGCCTACTGAGGTCCAGGCGAGTCCGGTTACCACTCCTGCGTAGTCGTTGCCCTGGTAGATGTCGCGGTTGAACGGCGGATTGCCCAGCAGGTCTTTTACTTCGTCAGGGGTGATGGTGTAGTTCTTCAGCTCCTGGTTGCAGGCCAGTTTGTAAGCCATCTTGCGCAGACTCTTGTCTATCTGCTTCTTCAGCTGTCTTACGCCGCTCTCCCGGGTATAGTGCTCGATGATGAATTCGAGGGCATTCTTGTTGAAGCTTACCTTTGGCGAAACCTTGTCGAGACCGGTGCTTTCCAGCTCTTCCGGTACGAGATGGCGCTTGGCAATCTCTGTCTTCTCTTCGGTAATGTAACCGCCTACTTCTATCAGCTCCATACGGTCGAGGAGCGGACGCGGAATGACGCTCAGGTCATTGGCGGTGGCGATGAAGAGCACCTTGGAGAGGTCGTAATCCATATCGAGATAGTTGTCGTGGAAGGCATTGTTCTGTTCCGGGTCCAGCACTTCGAGCAGGGCTGAAGCTGGATCGCCGTTGAAGTTGCTCTGCGCCACCTTGTCAATCTCGTCGAGGATGAAGACCGGATTGCTGCTGCCTGCCTTCAGCATGTTCTTGATGATGCGGCCCGGCATGGCTCCTACATAGGTGCGGCGGTGACCGCGGATTTCGGCTTCATCGTGCAGACCGCCCAGCGACATGCGAACATACTTGCGCTTCATGGCTGCTGCGATGCTCTTGCCCAGACTGGTCTTGCCCACGCCTGGAGGACCGTAGAGGCAAAGGATAGGACTCTTTCCGCCGCCGTTCAGCGCTCTTACGGCGAGGAATTCCAGGATGCGCTCCTTCACATTCTCCATGCCGTAGTGGTCGTGGTTCAGAATGCGCTTGGCACGGGTCAGACTGAGGTCGTCCTGGGTGTAGGAGTTCCAAGGCAAATCTACCATGGTCTGCAGGAATCCTATCTGTATCGAATAGTCAGGACTCTGCGGGTTCAGGGTGTCGAGCTTGGCAATTTCTTTCTTGAAGATTTTGGCAGTTTCCTCGCTCCAGTTCTTCAGTTTCGCCTTCTCCAGAATCTCCTTCTTCTCCGGACTGGCGTTGCCTTCTCCCAGTTCTTCCCTGATGTTCTTAATCTGCTGCTTGAGGAAGTATTCCTTCTGCTGCTCATCAAGGTCGTAGTGGGTTTTGTTCTCAATCTCAGTCTGGATGCGTAGCAGATGGCGCACCTTGTTTAGAGATCTGATGGCAATCATGATGCGCTCGCTGAGATTTTCCTCTTTCAGCATCTTGATTTTATCCTCGATGGAGAAAGGGAGGAGGGAGCACATGAAGTTGCACTGCATGTGAATGCTCGAGAGTTCGTTGATGGCCTGGATGGCATCATCATTATAGTTGGCGTTTGATTTGATATAGTCTGTCGCTTCGTAATGGAAGTTCTCGTAGAGCATTCTGAAGAGTTCATCGTTGTTCTCGTCAGGCCATTTCTCCGGAAGACTTTTTACGTCAATTACTGTGTAAGGCTCTTTTTGAACGAGATGTTTCATCTGACATCTGCCCAGACCCTGGATGATGATGCTCATCTGGTCTGTGCCAGGCATCTTGATCACCTTGATGAGTTTGGCGAAGACACCTACAGGGTAGAGGTCTTCTTCGTAGGGCAATTCTGTGTCTTTATTCTTCTGGCAGAATACACAGAATGTGGTGTCTGGCTTCTTTTCCAGCATCCGGACGAGATTCAGACTTTCCTTTCTGCCCACAACGATAGGGGTCATGTTGGTAGGGAAAACTACAATATCTCGCATGCAGAGGGCAGGGTACAAACCTTCTTCCTGGTCTTCGATCAGGGTTTTCGGGTCGCCCTCGTAATCTGCAATCATTTGTATTCGGGTACTTGTTCTTCTATTATCCATTTTTTTTGTTATGATTTCTATTTTCCGTGCAAAGGTACTCATTTTTTGTGAAATATCGTGGAAGATAATAGATTATTTCATCATAAAAGTGCTTTTTCTATATATTAGTACCCGTTTTTATAAATGTAAGTAGCTGCTTTTGCAGGTGGAAGTGGCATTTTCTGCTGTTTGCGATAAAATAAATCGGCGGCGCATTCGTTTTCTTCTGTAAAGAGACAGAAGAATTTATGGGTAATTTTCGATTTAAACAGTTTGAGATAGAGCAAGACCGTTGTGCCATGAAAGTGGGAACTGACGGCGTTTTGCTGGGTGCATGGGCGCAAGGTGGCAGGCGGATTCTGGACATTGGTTCCGGAACGGGACTGATTTCGCTCATGATGGCGCAGCGTTTTCCTGAAGCTGAGGTAGTGGGGATTGATATGGATGCTGATGCCTGCGGACAGGCGAGGGAGAATGTGATGGCAAGTCCGTTTCGCGACAGGGTGGAAATAGAATGCTGCAGACTGCAGGATTTCGGGGGAACTTCGGAAACTGCTGAGGCTTTGGAAACTGCTGAAGGTTTGAAGGCTGCCGGTGTTTTTGATGCGATAGTGAGCAATCCTCCGTTCTTTGTTGATAGCTTGAAAAATCCGGACAGTAAGAGGACGATGGCGAGACATACGGACAGTCTTCCGTTCCGCGATTTGTTTGCGGGTGTAAAACGGCTGCTTTCTGATGATGGTGTTTTCTCTGCAATTGTTCCCGTAGAAGTAGTGGAGCAGTTTGTTGCAGAGTCTTGTATATTAGGCTTTTATCTTATTCGAAAATGTGGCGTAAAGACGGTGGAACGCAAACAGCCAAAACGTTTTATGCTGAGTTTTGCCAAGCATCGTGTTTCGCCTTATGAAGAGCATGTTGAAACAATGATGGATTCGCATGGAAAACGTTCGGAATGGTATAGGAAAATAACGGAAGAATTCTATCTTTTCTAGGAGTGTTGAATGTTGAGTGTTGAATGTTGAATGAACACTCCCTCTAAATTCAACACTCAACATTCAACACTCAACATTCCCTCTAAATTCAACACTCAACACTCCCTCTAAATTCAACATTCAACATTCAACACTCAACATTCCCTTAAAGGTTCAGCTTCTTCTGTACCAGTTTGCTGATAGCTTCTACTCTTTTGCTCTGGCGCTGGATGTCTTTATGAATATCATCGCGCACGGCATTGATGTCGTTGAAGAAATCGGCAAAGGCAGACTGGATCATGTTCGGCTTGCGGTCGTTCTTGTTTGCAAACGGGTTCACTACCATCTTGATTCCCTTTTCTTCCAGATGAACATCAATCTCTGCACCCGTCATTACAGGGTCGCCATCGTAGTGGATTACGCCAGGCTGACTGCGGGTGATGTGGAGCTTCTTGCAGCGGAATGACTTGATCTTCGAGTTCTTGTCCAGCGTCTTGTTGAACATGTCGAAACTTACCTGAGGCGCCTCGATGACATCAAACGGTTCCATGATGACAACATCCATCAGTCCGTCGCTCATGGATGCTTGCGGGGCAATATAGGCATTGTTGCCATACTGCGATGCGTTGGCACAGGAAATGAGGAACGCCTTATACTGCTTGGTGCCCGTCTCGTCCTCCAGGGTGTAAGTCTCAGGCTTATACTTCAATCCCTCGCGCAGGATGTTTTCAGCATAAGTGATAGGACCACGCTTTCCGCTCTCGGCAAACTTCATGCTGACGAAAGCGTCAAAGCCCATGCCGCAGGTGCAGAAAAACGGGTGGTCGTTGATGACACCAAAATCCAGATCTCTAATCTCGCATTGGTTGATGACCTCTATGCATTTCTTCAGGTTCATCGGGAGCAGCAGATGTCTTGCCAATCCGTTGCCCGAACCGCAAGGCAGAATGCCGAGGGCAGTATCGGAGTGAACCAGCGAGCGGGCCACCTCGTTGACGGTTCCATCGCCGCCAACCGCCACAACCACATCTACATGGTTGTTCTTCGCTTCGGTAGCAATTTCCGAAGCGTGCCCAGCTCTTTCAGTCATTCTTATCTCGTACTCAAAAAGCTCTTTATCCAAAACAGAATCTATCAGACTTGGAACTGCCGCTTTACTGGCTGTTCCTGAAATCGGATTCATGATGAAAAGTATCTTTTTCTTCATTGTATAGTCAAGAGTTTGTAAAATTTAGGCTACAAAAGTAATAAAAATACCCAAAATAACAAGAAATATCGATTAAAAAAACTATAAAAGTAAACTTTCTTATAAAAAAAGCCGTTTATTGAGTTCTTTTTTGTATCTTTGCACCCTGAAACTTAGAAAAGAATAAAAATAGAAAATAAAGTACACCTATTAATAATGGGACAATTACAAGAAAGATACAAGAATT
>CAVHWE010000124.1:0-7221 GCA_963639495.1 bacterium
TGAGCCATTGACCCGCGAGGAGAAGAAGGCTTGGATTGCACAGAACAAGGGTGTATCAGTAGGTAGTGATGCTTTCTTCCCATTCGGCGACAATATTGAGCGTGCTCACAAGAGTGGTGTTGAATACATAGCAGAAGCAGGCGGTAGTATCCGTGACGATCATGTTATTGATACCTGCGACAAGTACGGCATCGCTATGGCGTTTACTCACGTTCGCCTCTTCCATCACTAATTTATTATATAATTAAGGTATATGAGTGACATTGACGATATTATCATGGGCGGTATGGTCTTCAAAGGCGGCGGTGGTCCTAAGAAGGATGACGACGACAAGGTGAAGACCAAAGCCAAGAAGAAAAAGTACATAACGGGTGCTCACGGTAGTGGCTCTGCCCGTCAGAAGGCAAAGTATCGCCAGCAGAGAGCCAATCGTAAATCCCAGAAGAAGAAATAATACTTCTCTATCATAAATACATGTTTCGCCCGTGTGCTGTAGGGTTACTGCGCACGGGCGAACTGTTTTCTGATAATGGGAGCCATGAATAGAGTACTGGCAAGCGAAAGACAGCATACTGGTATAAGTAAGACAGCCCACTAGCTACATAGACGCCAGTGGGCTGTTCTTCTTAAACAGTCATCAAATTCCAGGTGAAGAGTAAAACGGCTATCGGTTCTTTACACTCTTGACGCCCCTGCCCTTCGTTAGATGAAGGGTTACAGGCTTCAATTGATGCTTGCCGTGGTCATAAATGATGGCTGGGTCCAGTCTTCTGCCACCAAAGCTTACCTCGAAATGAAGGTGCTCTGTGGTAGCCCTACCAGTACGGCCCGTCAAGCCGATTACCTGACCAGCCTTCACCTTATCGCCCTTCTTCACCTTGTTTCTGCTCTGATGACTGTAGAGCGTCTCGAAACCATAAGCATGCTTGATACGGATGCAGTTGCCATAGCCAAAATAAGGTCCTGATGCAACGACCGTACCATCAAAGGCAGCCACAATCTCATCATTCGGGCACGTCTTGAGGTCAACACCCGAATGGCGGCGCTTGCCTCCATAAGGACTGATTACCTTGGCACCAGGCAGCGGATAAGCCCAGGCTGTCTTTTCTATCTTTTCCAAATCGAGCTCGAAAGTATTGGTAATGGTAAACGGATCATTAACCTCATCAGGGTCGAGCGTCATTCCATTTCCTATTCCACTCTTTTTCTTGCCAGAAGCCTCCTTGTCAGCCTCAGCATTTCTTCCTACAGAAGAATCCTTGCCACCGATAACCGAAGCGATGACACGGGCACCCTGCTTGCGGAACTGCACGGTCTGGCGGCGCAACTTATGCGATTTCAGTTCTATGAAGGTTTCAGGATTCAACCTACCGCCATTCACCATGATAGAGAAGTCGCAATAAGTTTCACCCTCCTTAGAGCCTACAATGGCAATCGTCTGTCCGGCATCCACATGCTGTCCTACCTTAACCAGATTCTCGGCATTGTTGGCATAAACGGTTTCCAGACCGCAATCGTGGCGCACCACGATGACATTACCCATAGATTCCGACTTTCTGGAAAGTCGCACATAACCTTCGAGCATCGCCTTGACAGCATCGCCTTTAGAGGTAGAGATACGCAACACATTGTTGTTCTGAAGCGCTGCTTTGCCCACAGGAAGCGGGAAGGAATATTCCTTAGCTCGGAATATTTCAAAGTCTACATTAAATGCCTGACTCTGGGCAAAGAGACCGGGTGTTGCAATACTCACCTGCTGCTGTTCGGCTGCCGTGAATACATTTTTAGCGGGCATAAAGCTGCTCAGCGAGAACACCATGAGTCCTGCCACAGCCATTAGCCTCAATCCTTTTTTCATTCTTTTCATTATTTACTTTTTCTTTCTGATTTTCAAAATATTCTATAAACTATTAACTATTAACTGAAAAACATCCATTTCTCCCTCTCCGTTCTTACAGAAAAGGAAAAATGGATGTTATCTTGAAAACTATCTGATACTTACCTGCTACCAGGCTTTTACTTCAACATGATGCCTGTATAGATTCTGCCGCTCTCGATACCCAGCTTTCTGGCAGAGAAGTACTCATCGCTGTGGGCAAAGGTACAGATGCCACAATCCTGGATATTCTCTTCGGCCACTCCACAATGCAGAAGAATCTGTCTGTTGCAGAGCGGAAGATTGAGATACCATTTCAGCGGCTGCACGATATTACCCTCAGCAGCCAGACGCTCACGCTCAGCAGGATCAACCGAGAAGGCGGCATTAGGACGCTGTTCGGCAATCTCTTCCATAGGGAAAGCTGCCTGCTCGAACGCCTCGTAAACCTCATCGCCCACCTCGAAATGGTCGAGCGAAATGCCCGGACCTATCACCGCCTTCAACTTCTTCGGGTCGGTATGATAGGTAAACGCCATCTCCTGAATGGTTTTATGCACGATGCGAGCCAGCGTACCACGCCAGCCGGCATGGATGGCAGCCACAGCATGATGCTCCTCATCATAAAGAAGCACAGGGATACAATCGGCAGTAGAAACACCGATACATACACCTTTCTGGTCAGTCATCACGGCATCTACACCTTCGAGCACCATCTTGCGGATATTCTCAGGCATGGTGAGAAACTCGCCGGCAATATTGCGCACCTCTACTCCATGCACCTGATGGGGCATGATGATATGGTCGGTAGTGATACCGAGCTCAGCAGCCAGACGCTTGCGGTTCTCTGCAACATGCTCGGCAAAATCGCCGCAATATTCGTTGATATTGAATTCGCTATAGTTGCCCTGGCTCACTCCTCCCTTGCGGGTAGTAGAGAAAGCCTTGACACCAGAAGCTACCTGATATTCTTTGATCATAACATTTATTCGTATTCGAAATCATCGAGGTCGTCAACATCCTCGATTTCATCCTCATCAATATATTCTACTACATCCTCGCCCTCTGCAGCCAGTTCCTGCTGGAAGCGAGACATATCCTTGTCACGGTGAACAAGCGTATCTTCGGCAGTAATCTCCTGAAGCTTGTTGCTCTCAGAATTGAGTTCCTTCCAGAGCACATCCTTCAGTTCCTGGATACCCTGTCCGGTAACAGACGAGATGAAGACCACCGGAAGATCGGTAGGCAAGGTTTCCTTGAGCATTTCAATCAGCTCTTCGTCGAGCAGATCACACTTGGTGATGGCCAGCACGCGATGCTTGTCGAGCATCTCCGGATTGAAGTTCTTCAGTTCGCCCAGCAATACTTCATATTCTTTCTTGATGTCGTCAGTATCGCCCGGAACCATGAAGAGCAGCAGAGAGTTGCGCTCAATATGACGGAGGAATCGCAAGCCCAAACCTTTTCCTTCGCTCGCACCCTCGATGATGCCAGGAATATCAGCCATGACAAAACTCTGGTGATCGCGATAATCTACGATACCCAGCGATGGTTCGAGCGTAGTAAACGGATAGTTTGCAATCTTAGGACGGGCACTTGATACGGCACTCAGCAAAGTTGACTTACCGGCATTAGGGAAACCTACCAGACCTACATCGGCAAGGAGCTTGAGCTCCATGATGATGGTCATCTCCTGCATAGGTTCGCCCGGCTGTGCATAGCGAGGAGCCTGGTTGGTAGAGGTACGGAACTGGAAGTTGCCCAATCCGCCACGACCGCCCTTGAGGAGCAGAACTTCCTGCCCGTCATAAGCCACATCGCATACAAACTTGCCTGTTTCGGCATTATAAACCACGGTACCGCAAGGCACATCGATATAAATATCCTTGCCATCGGTTCCATGACACTTATCACGGCCACCATTTCCACCATGCTCGGCGAAGAAGTGGCGCTGATACTTGAGGTGCAGCAACGTCCAGTAGTTATGGTTGCCGCGGAGATAGATGCTTCCTCCACGTCCGCCGTCGCCACCATCAGGACCGCCGTTAGGCTGGTACTTTACGTGGCGCAGGTGCATGGAGCCCTTGCCACCCTTACCAGAGCGGCATTGTATCTTTACGTAGTCTACGAAATTGGATTCAGCCATTTATTCTTTTCTTTTTATTTAATGAATAAATCTTCCCCACCATAGCGGGGAAGATTCTTTATCTTGATTACAAGTTGTCGATTACATTGCAAACACGAGCGAAGATCTCATCTACAGTACCGAGACCCTCGATGTGGTGATGAATGCCTTCCTTCTCATACCAGTCGATGAGCGGAGCAGTCTGTGTATGATAAACATTGAGACGCTTCTTGATAGTCTCCTCGTTATCATCAGAACGGCCGCTTTCCTTACCGCGGTTAATCAGGCGAGCCATCAGCTCATCCTCAGGAACAGCCAACTCAATCATCGCAGCAATCTTATGACCACGCTCAGAAAGCATCTTCTTCAGAGCCTCAGCCTGTGGAGTGGTACGTGGGAAGCCATCGAAGATTACACCAGCGTGATCCTTACCGAAGCTATCGTATACACTTGCGAGGATGTCGATCATCAACTCGTCTGGAATCAACTGACCATTGTCGATATAACCCTTAGCTGTCTTACCAAGTTCTGTACCGTTCTTGATTTCGTTACGAAGTACGTCACCTGTAGAAATGTGACCGAGACCATACTTCTCGATCATCTTGTCGCTCTGTGTGCCTTTACCTGCACCAGGAGCGCCGAAAATTACGATATTTTTCATTTTTACCTTAATATATATATAAAATATTTATGTTGTGTCAGAAACTTAACTATATTTATTAACCCACTTCTGCCCCTTTGGAGACAAAAGAACTGCAAAAACAATTCCAAAGAGAACTGTTACAACGCCTAAGAAAAATAATGCATCCATTTTATGTCCTCCTATTTTTATTGTTATACTTTCGAGTTGTTTTATACTTCCTTTCTTTCTCATCCTTACTTTTGGATATGAAGAACAAACCTGCACAAAAGAAGATTGTTGCCAAAACGCCACTAATTGCATAAAGCAACCACCGCATTTCACCCAAATCCACCATTAAAGATGCGACAAATACAGCAGTCAAGAAGTACTTGGAGACATCCAAGCAATAATCACTAATTTTCTCCCACATGCTTCATCCTCCTATTCTTCTACAATCGTGTAGATGTCGCGGAGGTTTCTGCCTTCTTGGTCATAATCCAATCCATATCCTACGATGAAATCGTTAGGGATTTCCATAACAGCATAGTTGATATCAAGATCAACCTTCAAGTTGCCTGGTTTCACGAGGAGGGAACAAACCTCAACGCTGGCTGGGTTCATCTTCTTCAGGTCTTCAATCATGTGTGCCATGGTGAAACCGGAATCTACGATGTCCTCTACGATAACCACGTGGCGGCCTGCCAAATCCTGGTTCAAACCCATCAGGGTCTTCATGCTGCCCGTAGAGGAGGTACCCTCGTAAGAAGCATACTTCACGAATGAAATCTCGCTTGGCACGGTAATCATTCGCATCAAGTCGGCTGCAAAGATAAATGCGCCGTTCAATACTGCCAGGAAGACAGGTTTCTTGCCTGCATAATCCTTGTTCAGACGGTCTGCTACGACCTGTACTTTCTTCAGAATCTCAGCTTCAGGAATCGATGTCTTGAAGCTCTTATCCTTGATCTTTACTATGCTCATAGTCTGTTCTATAATAATATTTTCTGCAAAATTACGAAAAAAACATGAAACTTCGTGCTTTCATCAACTATTTTTTGTACTTTTGCATGAAAATAACCGTTTATCTGCATGAGTTGACAAATTATCACGACAGTTCGCGCAGATAATACTAAGATTATCAGACAATATGAAGATTTTCACAAGCACTCAGATTCATGAGTTGGATAAATATACCATAGAGCACGAACCTATCAGTTCGCTCAACCTGATGGAACGTGCAGCCAAAGCGCTGACACGTGCCATAGAAGAGGAATGGTCTAACCGCACTCCAGTGGTCGTTTTCGCCGGTCCGGGTAATAACGGCGGCGATGCGCTTGCGGTAGCGAGAATGCTCAGCGAGGATGGATATGATGTAAGTGCATACTTATTTAATGTGCAGAACAAGCTGTCGGCAGACTGTCTTGCCAACAAGAAGCGTCTGCTGGATGCAAAGAGAGTGAAATTTACAGAGATAACCACCAACCTGGATCCTCCCAAGCTCAATGCTGAAACGCTGGTGGTGGATGGTCTCTTCGGAAGCGGCCTCAACAAGCCATTGGCTGGCGGATTTGCTGCAATGGTGAAATATATCAACCAGAGTCCTGCCAAAGTAGTAAGTATCGACATCCCGTCGGGTCTGATGACCGAGGACAATTCCTATAATATCCATGCCAACATCATCCGTGCCACTCTGACCCTTACCCTGCAGCAGAAGAAACTGTCGATGCTGATGGCGGATAACCAGCAGTACCTGGGCAGACTGCGCGTTCTCGACATCCGACTTTCCCAGGAATTCATCCAGAATACGGAGTGCCGGTGCCGCATACTCGAAGAGAACGACATCCGTCCGCTCCTGAAATCGCGCAGCGACTTTGCTCATAAAGGCAGCATGGGTAATGCGCTGCTCATAGCGGGAAGTTACGGCATGAGCGGCGCTTCGGTATTAGCCACCAAGGCTTGTCTGAGAACAGGTGCGGGCAAGGTTACAGCCCATACCCCAAAGCGGAATTATGAAATCATGCAGATTTCGGTACCTGAAGCGGTACTGCAGATGGATGCTGAAGAAACCATATTCAGCGAACCGGTAGATACAGAGATGTTCGATGCGCTGGGCGTAGGTCCAGGATTGGGACAGAACGAGACAACAGCCATCGCCCTCATCGCCCAACTGCGCCGTGCTACCTGTCCGCTCGTCATTGATGCCGATGCGCTCAATATTCTTTCCAGCCACAGGGCGTGGATGCAGCAGTTGCCAAAGAATATCATCATGACACCTCATCCGAAGGAGTTTGACCGGCTTGCCGGCAATGCGAGCAGCAGCTGTACCGAAAGACTGATGAAGGCAAGCGAACTGGCTGAACGCCTCCAGGCATACATTATATTAAAGGGACATTATTCTGCACTCTGCCACCCCGACGGAAAGATTGATTTCTGCAGTACGGGCAACAGCGGTATGGCTACAGCAGGCAGCGGTGATGTGCTGACAGGTATCATCACCGGTCTTCTGGCAAGAGGATACAAACAGGAAGATGCCTGTCGCCTGAGTATGCATCTTCATGGTCTGGCTGGCGATCTTGCTGCTAAAGATCTGGGCAAAGA
>CAVHWE010000125.1:0-7199 GCA_963639495.1 bacterium
CCTGCTGTTATAAAAGAATGGCAAAACAAAGAATGGTATACTGGCGACTTGGCATGTTATGACATGCAATACATGGACGAGTTCGCACAGCATGCAAAGACGGCAACAGACGAAGTAGTAAGGCTAAAAAAGGAAAAAACTGAAATTCCAGAAGGGTTTGATGAGTGGGACGAAAGACAACAGATGAATGATGACTGGTTTTCACATACTCAATTTGGGGAACAATATAATGGAATCATCTATCCTTTTGACACCAATAGCTACAGCGTAGATTTATGCTCTTTATTGACTAAATTGGCTGGTTTCTATCACGATGGAAAGTTGTCAAGCGCAGCCACCCTTGTCCGAAGCACACTGGAGAAGATGACGGTAGTAAGTGCCTCTTCCGGGCTGCCTCAATGATTGGACAGGGTTAGCCTAGGTGTCACTTGGCCTACTCCTGAATTTATAGATTTGCTGTCAGATGAATATAAGCAGATACTACGTAATTCAGCATTTAACCAAGCCACAGGATGGGACAAGATATTGCTTGACACGAAGAACCCTACCATGTCTTGGATAGAATCTGCCTACTATAGCAGATATTATTTCTTTTACGAGGGTGAGCTGTCTGCATACAAATATGCTTGGGATGTTACGGTCTCTGTAGATGAGAGCAAAGTTTATGAGGAGAACAGGGAAGCTGTAAGACAAATTGTTTCTGCTCTCGACCAAATCGCTGCCGGAGCCATGGCTCAAAATACTTATCCGTTACGTCATAGCAGAGCACTTGCAGCAGACCTGTACTTTGTCATTGATTATCAATATAAGCAAGAACTGATGTCATTAGGTGTCAAGAAAATCAATGTCCATGTACAACTGAAGGATGGAGAGAGCATCGATCCTGATGATAAAGACGCTGTCAAACATCCAACGACTGTGGATCAAGAATTTGAATTCGAGGGGGCGAATTTCTTATAGAATAGCTAGGCTCAAGCAAGCAGAGCCTAGCTTTTATTTTTCACAACAATGGCGACAGCAACCTAACAATGCTCTCGAAAAGACGCTGCAGGAACGGACGTTTTACGAAATAAGATACATCATCTACCAGGATACTCTTCGCCTCATCCCGCAGATAGACAGCCTTCACGCGCTGCGCCATCCCCTCATCAAAGAAGAACGCATTCGCTTCGAAATTATTCTCAAAACTTCGGAAGTCAATATTCGTACTGCCTATCGTACAGAGATTATCATCACTTACGAGCAATTTACTATGATTAAAGCCTGCCGTATAGAGATAAACCTTTACGCCAGCCTCTATCGCCTCCATCACATACGAACGTGATGCCCACTCAACCAGTTTGGCATCAGCATGACGGGGCAACATCAGACGGATATCCACACCCGCCAGAGCTGCTGTTCGCATGGCAAACAATACTGGTTCAGTTGGCAGGAAATAAGGCGTTTCCATATACACATACTTCCGGGCCTGAAGCAGGATGCGGACATAGCCCTGCATGATGTCAGGCCAAGGACTGATAGGACTGCTCGTAACTATCTGTACGAGACAATTGTTGCGGATATGCGCACTGACCGGTGGATAATACTGGCGATTGGTAACCAATGTACGGTCTACGAAATACCAGTCTACCAGAAAGGCTCTCTGAATGGCGTAAACGCCACCGCCCTCAATACGGAGATGCGTATCGCGCCAAGCCTGTTTCTTATCACCCTTCACATAGCGCAGAGCTATATTCATGCCGCCGATAAAGCCCACCTTACCATCTATGACACAGAGTTTGCGGTGGTTACGATAGTTTACCTTACTCGTAAAAGCCGGAAAGCGGACTGGCATGAACGAATGTATATCAATGCCTGCATCACGCATACGTTCAAAGAATTCATCCTTCACTTTCCAGCAGCCTACATCATCATAAATCAGTCGCACCTCCACTCCCTGCTCTGCCTTATCAATCAAGGCATCAGCTATCAGATATCCCAAGGCATCGGCTTCGAAGATATAGGTATCGAGATGAATATGATGCTTTGCCTGTCCTATATTATATAATAAGGTAAGGAAGAAATCGTAGCCATCGGTATAAATATCCACCTGATTATCTTTAAAAGGCAGCGCCCAACTCTGGTTGGCAAAGAGATTCATCAGCGGTTTATTGCTGTCTGGCAGGTGAAGATTCTCCTGCTCTACGAACTCGAGCATGGAGCGCTTGGTGAGCTGGTCCATGCTGCGGTCGCTGATAAGACGTTCCTTGCGGGTATTCTGTCCGAAGAAAAAATAGAAGATAATACCCACAAAGGGGATGAAGAAGAAGACCAATATCCATGCCATCGTCTTGGCGGGCTGACGATTGTCCATCAAGACGGTAATGATAGCCGGAACGGTTATCACGACATAAAGCAACAGATATATCCAGTGAAAATAAATCATATAGCGTTTCTCCTTTTTTATCTCTAATACTTCTTTACAGAGTCTCCCCACAGGACAGGAGTTCCGGTTAATTGAAGATATTGTTTGCCTGGCTCGCCAGAAGCGTGTTCATCTGCTTGAGTTTCATAAACTCCTGCAGCAGTTCACGATTGGTCGGATTCCTGGCAAACTCCTGCTGAACCTCAATAATACGCTGAGCAATATAATGAGTGCGGAAACTCAAGATGTCTTTAAAGACAAACTGACGGAGTTTGTCGGCACTCATCTTCATCTGCAGACTAGCCGTAGATACCTCCTGGGCACCTGTAGGCAAACCTGCCAACCTGCTGATTTCCGGATTCGGATGATTGGCAAAATAAGTTTCGGCGACAAAATCATCTTCTTTTTCGAGATGCTCCACAGCCTCCTGCATAATCTGATTATATAAATCATTATGAAACTTAAAGCCATCTCCACCCAAATCAAGACTGATATACTGGGCCACAGCTACCTCCACATCATTTCCGTCTACATCCTGTACCGTGATGAGTTGGTCGCCATGATGAATAATCAACTGTACCAGAAGTCCTTCTACCTCCAGAAGTTTATCCAGTGGGGTAACCGCTCTCATTGCTGATTGCGCCTGCTGCGCTGCCGCTACAGTCGAATCTTTCAATCCCGCAGCACGTCGCTCTGCCTTTACCTGCTCACTCATACCGTTGCGCACAAAATTGTTCAAGGCATTCACGATGATTGCCTCGTTCACGCCCAAACGGTGAGAACAGTCGGTGATATAAGAAGCGCGCGTTATCTGATTCTTGATTTTCGAGATGCTCTCTACAATCGAATTGATAGCCTGGCTTCGCTTTACAGGGTCTGTCACGCCGCGCAGCAGAATATCGGTCTTAAACTGTATGAAGTCGGTCTGATTTTCCTGAATATATCTTCTGAATTCCTCTGCCGAATGACTGCGGGAGAAACTGTCAGGGTCATTACCGTCAGGGAGAAAGAGTACCTTTACGTTCATCTCTTCTTCAAGCAGCATATCGGTACCTCGCAGCGCAGCATGAATACCCGCATTATCGCCGTCATAGAGAAGAACGATATTACTGGTAAAGCGGTGCAGCAATCTGATCTGATGCACGCTCAGCGCCGTACCCGAGTTAGCCACTACATTTTCGATGCCACACTGATGCATCGAGATAACATCGGTATATCCTTCCACCATAAAGACACAATCCTCCTTGGCTATCGCCTTCTTGGCCTGATAGAGTCCATAGAGTTCGCGCTCCTTATGATAGATAACGCTATCAGGCGAGTTGACATATTTCTGGCTGATGCCCTTGGTTCGGCTGTCGAGAACTCGTCCGCCAAAAGCTACCACCTTGCCGCTCACGCTGAACCAAGGGAAGATGGCTCTGCCCGAGAAACGGTCAAGAATCTTATCCTCACCCGACTTATTACCGGCTTCGTCCTTATCCACCTTGAAGCAGAGTCCCGTATCAACCAGATATTTCGGATTATAGCCAGCCGCCTTAGCCGCTTCAGCAAGAGCTGTACGCTTAGGGAGCGCAAAACCCAACTGGAATTTTCTGATGATATCATCTCTGAAACCTCTTCCTCGGAAATAGGCCATACCGATAGCGATGCCATCCACATCATGCAAGAGAACATCCTGGAAATATTTCGCCGCCCAATCGTTGACGATAAACATGGATTCTCTTTCGCTCTCGCGCTGTTTTTCTTCGTTGGTCAGTTCCCGCTCCTGAATTTCTATTTTATATTTCTTGGCGAGCCAGCGAAGGGCATCGGGATAGGTCATCTGTTCCAGCTCCATCAGAAAGTTGATTGCATTGCCTCCCTTTCCGCAGGTAAAGCAATGACAGATACCTCTTGTTGGAGATACGGAGAAAGATGGATTGGAATCGTTATGAAAAGGACACAAGCCGACATAATTGATGCCACGCTTCTTGAGCGTAACAAACTCAGATACCACCTCTTCTATCTTGG
This sequence comes from bacterium, assembly GCA_963639495.1. Lineage (GTDB taxonomy): Bacteria > Bacteroidota > Bacteroidia > Bacteroidales > Bacteroidaceae > Prevotella. The sequence continues at coordinate 4,415 of CAVHWE010000125.1, forward strand.
TGGCATCCATAATTTTTGCTATCGTCGGTCTGTCTATCATTATATATATTCTTATTTTTCTGTTTTTACTATGCAAAATTACTATTTTTCTTTGAAAACACAAAGAGAAACGGACAGAAAAGTAAAAATGAAACAAATTAAAAACTAAAGGTTACAGAAAATAAAGTATATTCGGATAGTTTTAGCTATCTTTGCAACCGGCAAAAACACATTGCTGACAATCGGATAAAATAACAACAAGATAATTAAACATGAAACTAAACAACATCAAGCAAACATTCCTGGCAAGCACTGCCCTGCTCTCAACAATCAGCATGAGCGCAGCCGACAGATTTGTAGATTTCAAGCAAGGAGACTTGCTGCTGAATGCCAACAACCGTGTAGAAATCTACATGGATGCCAACGACTGCAAGGGAGTGAGCTATGCAGCTCATGCCCTGCTGAAAGATATCAAAACCGTGAGTGGAACCACAGCCACCCTCACCTCGGATGCCGGTTTCCTGAAAAAAGCCGACACTGCCCGACCAACTATCTTAGTAGGTACCATAGGCCATTCTACAGCCATCGACCAACTGATTAAACAGAAACGCATCAACGGAAATCTGCTGAAGGGAAAACGGGAAAAGTTTATCATCACACTCATAGATGGTCAGCTCGTCATCGCAGGCAGCGACCGCCGAGGCACCATCTATGGCATCTACGAACTCTCGCAGCAGATGGGCGTATCGCCTTGGTATGACTGGGCAGACGTGCCTGTAGAGCACCACGATTCCATCTTCGTAAACAAGGGAATCTATACAGATGGCGAACCAGCCGTACGTTATCGCGGCATCTTCCTCAACGACGAGGCGCCTTGCCTAACCTCGTGGGTAAAGAACACCTACGGCACCGAGTATGGCGACCACCGTTTCTATCAGCGCGTCTTCGAACTGGTATTACGACTGAGAGGTAACATGATGTGGCCTGCCATGTGGGGCTGGGCTTTCTATGCCGATGATCCGGAGAACGAGAAGACGGCAGATGAAATGGGCGTAGTGATGAGTACTTCCCATCATGAGCCGATGGCACGCAACCACCAGGAATATGCCCGCAACCGAAAGGGATGGGGACCATGGAACTATCAGAAGAACAAGGCAAATCTGCAGAAGTTCTTCCGTGAAGGCATCGAACGAATGAAGGGAACCGAACAGATTGTAACCATCGGAATGCGCGGCGACGGCGATGAAGCGATGAGCGACGAGGCTGATACTAAGCTGATGACCAACATCATCAACGACCAGCGCAAGATTATCGCTGACGTAACCGGAAAGAAGGCAAGCGAAACCCCTCAGGTTTGGGCACTATATAAAGAGGTGTTGGATTACTATGACAAAGGCATGAAGGTGCCTGATGATGTAACCCTCTTGCTCTGCGATGACAACTGGGGCAACGTGCGCCGTGTTCCGAATGCCCAGGAACGCAAGCACAAAGGCGGTTGGGGCTTATACTATCACGTAGATTACGTAGGTGCTCCAAGAAACTCAAAGATGCTCAACGTAACTCCAGTGCAGAACCCTTGGGAGCAGCTCACCCTAGCCTACGAGAACGGAATCGACCGTCTCTGGATTCTCAATGTTGGCGACCTCAAGCCGATGGAATATCCTATCAGCCAGTTTATGGACATGGCTTGGAATCCGCATAAATACGATGTGAACAACATCACCCGTCATACCCGCGACTGGTGCGCCCAGCAGTTTGGCGAATCACAGGCTGATGAGGCAGCCCGCATTCTGAACCTTATCTGTAAGTATAATGGTCGCTGCACCCCAGAGATGCTCGACAAGAACACCTACAGTATGGAGAATGGTGAATGGCAGGAGGTAGTAAACCAGTATCTGCAGCTCGAAGCTGATGCCTTGCGCCAGTACAACAGTCTGCCGGCATCCTATCACGATGCCTATCGCCAGATCATCCTCTTCCCAATCGAATTGATGAGCAATCTGCACCAGATGTACTTTGCCCAGGCACAGAACCATGCCCTCTACAAGCAGGGCAATCCGAAGGCGAATGTATGGGCTGATGAATGCGAGCGCCTCTTCAAGCGCGATTCACTCATCTGCGACTATTACAATCATAAGATGGCTGGCGGCAAGTGGAACGGAATGATGACCCAGAAGCATATCGGCTATAAGAGTTGGAATGATGATTTCGAGAAGGATACCTGTCCGGAACTCTTCCGGGTAACCTCCAAGGATGGAGTGATTATCAGCGAAAACAACGGCGTGGTAGAAATCGAAGCTCCTTACTATAGCAGCAAGACGGATGCTGCCGAGGCAAAATGGACAGAGATTCCATTCATGGGCAAAAGCGTATCTGCAATGACTCTGATGCCGTATACCAAGAGTGTAAAGGGAGCCAGCATCACTTACAAGTTTAAGATGCAAGTTAGCAAAACTTCGGATGGCAAGGCATTTAACGGCAAGCAGAAGGTTCGCATTCATGTGATTACCAAATCAACCTTGGATTATCTCAACAAGGGCGGCTTAACCTATGGTGTAAGTTTAGATGGTGCTTCTCCTGTAGAGGTTAACTTCAACAAAGATTTGAACGAGAAGCCGGAGAACATCTACAATATCTATTATCCAACGATAGCCACTCGCATCGTGGACAAGGTGATAGAGCTAGAGCTGCCAGCTACTACCGATGGCATCCACACCCTCACCCTCACTCCTAACGACCCAGCCATCATCTTCGAGAAAATCGTGATTGATGGAAGAGGAGGAAAAAAGAGTGTCAAGGTGATTTA
>CAVHWE010000126.1:0-7107 GCA_963639495.1 bacterium
AACCCGCGACCCACGCATTACGAATGCGTTGCTCTACCAACTGAGCCATCATGGCTTTTTGCCCAAAAGCAGATGCAAAGGTAATGAATATTTTTTGAAATAAGAAATTATTGCCTAAACTTTTCTTGTGGTTAACTTTTATTAACTAAAGTTCGTTGGTTGCTATACCGGGTTCATAACAAAAGAGGGACTATCGCCAGTGGATAGTCCCTCTTCTGATTATAGTTTCTTGAATGTCAATTCTTCTTTTTTCGAATTTTTGCCTACCGAGATGGTGTCGCCTGGCTTCATTGTGCCATCGAGTAACATCTCGCAAACGGAATCTTCAATGTAGGTCTGGATGGCGCGGCGGAGTGGGCGGGCACCAAACTGCACATCGTATCCCTTCTTAGCTACCATCTCCTTTGCCTTTTCGGTAATCTGGAAATGGAATCCCAGTTCTTCTATTCTCTTGATCAGGCCTTCCAGGTCGAGGTCGATGATGCGCTTGATGGCATCGAGGTCCAACTGGTCGAAGGTGATGATGTCGTCGAGACGGTTCAGAAACTCTGGAGCAAACTGCTTGCTCAGACTCTTCTGGACGATGCTGCGGGCATACTCCTTGTCTTTCTCATCCATCGCCAATCCGCCTTTTATACCTGCAGAAGTAAAGCCGACGCCTCTGCCGAAATCTTTCAGCTGGCGGGTTCCTGCATTAGAGGTCATGATGATGATGGTGTTGCGGAAGTCGATGAGTCGGCCGTTGCCATCGGTAAGTCTGCCTTCGTCGAGTACCTGTAAGAGCAGGTTGAATACCTTGCTGTTGGCTTTCTCTATTTCGTCGAGCAATACGATGCTGTATGGTTTGCGGCGTACCTTTTCGGTCAGTTGTCCACCTTCGTTATAGCCTACGTATCCTGGAGGTGCACCTACCAGACGTGAGGTGTTGAAACTCTCGGAGAATTCGCTCATGTCTATTCTGATGAGTGAATCTTTCGAACCGAACATTTCCTCGGCAAGTTTCTGGGCAAGATAGGTCTTACCTACACCTGTAGGACCCAGGAACATGAATACGCCAATAGGATGGTTAGGGTCGCGCAAGCCTACACGGTTCCTCAGAATGGTCTTTACCATCTTGTTGATGGCATTATCCTGAGCAATCACCTTGTGCTTCAGGTTGTGTTCCAGATCTTTCAGACGTTTGCTTTCACCTTCTGCCATGCGTTGGGCCGGTACGCCGGTCATCATGCTGATAACGTTGGCAATGTCTTCGGCTGTCACCTCAACATATTCGCCAATCTCTCCCTGCTGCCATTGCGCCTTCATGTCCTCAATCTCTTTCTCGATCTTGGTCTGGGCATCTCTGCATGAGGCTGCCATCTCGAAGTTCTGGTTTGCTACAGCCTGCTGCTTCTTGCTGATTATCTTTTTCAGTTCTTTTTCCAGCTTGATATATGGGGCAGGAACACTTGCATTATTAATATGTACGCGCGAGCCGGCTTCATCTATCACGTCGATAGCCTTGTCAGGGAAGTGGCGGTCGGTGATATAGCGCTCTGTCAGTTTGACACATGTCTCGAGTGCCTCGTCTGTATATCTCACACAGTGATGCTTCTCGTAATGTTCCTTGATGTTGTGCAGTATCTGCAGGGTCTCTTCGCGTGTTGTCGGTTCAACGATAACCTTCTGAAAACGGCGCTCCAGGGCTCCATCTTTCTCGATACTCTTGCGATACTCGTCGAGCGTGGTGGCACCGATACACTGGATGACACCTCTTGCCAAGGCTGGCTTCAGAATGTTGGCAGCATCCATGCTTCCTTCACCGGAACCGGCGCCTATCATGGTATGAATCTCATCAATGAAGATGATGATTTCCGGATGGTTCTCAAGTTCCTTGATGACATTCTTGATGCGCTCTTCAAACTGTCCGCGGAATTTGGTTCCTGCAACGATGGCAGTCAGGTCGAGACTTATCAGACGCTTGTTGAAGAACATAGGCGATGTTTCCTGGTTGTTGATGAGTTGTGCCAGTCCTTCTACGATGGCACTCTTTCCTACGCCCGGTTCACCTATTAATACTGGGTTGTTCTTCTTTCTGCGACCCAGAATCTCGAGCACACGCTGAATCTCCTTCTCTCTGCCCACGACAGGATCCAGTTTTCCATCGGCTGCAGCCTTGGTCAGGTCGAAACTGAATTTGTCGATGGTAGGGGTGCTGCTCTTTTTGCGCGGAGTTCCATTTGAACGGGTAGACAGTCTCATCGGGTTCTGGTCCTTTTCCATATCGAATGGCTCTTCGTCAGTTTCCATCATGTCGTTCTGCTCGTTGTAGTCATCTTCTGCTTCTATTCCACCAGCCATCTCCAGGTTCTCTGCTTCCTCCTGCCTGTCAGCATCTGGGATTTCTGAATCTGGTGTTTGTGGTTCCATTTTGAAATCCTTCGGCTCTTCTGTCTTCTGCTCATCATCCTTGTCAGTAGGATAGAGCATTTCGATGGCACGGTCGTAGCTTAAGCCCAGTTGACTCAGCCAGTTGGCTACAGGGTTCTTGTCATTTCTCAAGATGGCAAGCAGCAGATGTCTTGGCTCTACAATCTTGGAGTGCTCGTAGTTGTTTGCCTCGCGGATAGAGTCTCTGATAATGCTGTCTGTTATCTGGCTGAATGGGATGTGGCTGTTCTCCTTCACGTTATCGGCAGGAGTTTCTTCCACACGCTTTTCCAGTTTGCTGTTAAGGACTCCGCTGAAAGCCATCGGACTGATGTCTGCGCCCTTCAAGAGCTTGTTGACATCGCTGTCGTTCTGGCTGATCAGACTCAGCATCAGATGCTCCACGCTGATTTCACTTCCCAAGGTGCGTGCTGCTTCTTTGCTACTTCTGTTCAGTATGTCCTGTATATGTGAAAACGGATTTATCATATTTGCTTATATTTTTAAATATCTCAGTGCAAAAGTACACATTATTTTCAAAAATAGCAAATGATATGCCAACTTTTTTGCATTGTTAAAATACAAATAATGCTAAAATAATGCGATTTTTCGCCTCTAAAGCGTTTTAGTATCATTTTTTTTTGTATCTTTGTCGGGAATTTCAAAAGGGTAAAACGGCTTAGAACGCAAGGAAATGCCCTTAAACGCGATTTCCGGATGGAAAACAGGCGTTTTGAAAGTAACGAATAAACAATAATACATTAATATAAGAAATGGACGAAAATCAGACAATGGATCATGATAGAATCATGAAAATCAACATTGAGGAGGAAATGAAGTCGAGCTACATCGATTATTCGATGTCTGTTATCGTGGCTCGTGCCCTCCCTGATGTACGCGATGGTTTCAAGCCTGTGCACCGCCGTATTCTTTACGGTATGCTCGGCATTGGAAACACCAGTGACAAACCTTATAAGAAATGTGCGCGTGTTGTTGGTGAGGTGCTCGGTAAGTATCACCCTCACGGTGACTCTTCTGTTTATGGCGCTCTGGTGCGTATGGGACAGGAGTGGAACATGCGTTATACCTTGATTGACGGACAGGGTAACTTCGGTTCTGTTGACGGTGACTCTCCTGCAGCCATGCGTTATACAGAGTGCCGCCTCTCCAAGATGGGTGAGCATATCATGGATGACCTTGACAAGGAAACGGTTGATATGACCAACAACTTCGATGATACCCTGCAGGAACCTACCGTGATGCCTACCAAGATTCCTAATCTTCTGGTGAATGGCGGTAACGGTATTGCCGTAGGTATGGCTACCAACATGCCTACCCACAACCTGGGTGAGGTGATTGACGGTTGCTGTGCATACATCGATAATCCTGACATCGATACCGATGGATTGATGCAGTATATCCCTGCTCCTGACTTCCCAACCGGTGCTACCATCTATGGTATCCAGGGTGTGAAGGATGCATACGAAACTGGTCGAGGCAGAATCGTGGTTCGTGCCACTGCCGAGATTGAAAGTGGTGAAAACCATGACAAGATTGTTATCACCGAGATTCCTTATGGTGTTAACAAGGAGCAGCTCGTAATGGCTATTGCTGACCTTGCCAAGGAAGGCAGAGTAGATGGCATCGCTAACGTAAACGATGAGTCTGGCCGTCAGGGTATGCGTATCGTGGTAGATGTAAAGCGTGATGCTAATGCTAATGTTCTTTTGAACAAACTCTTTAAGCTGACTGCTCTTCAGAGCTCATTCTCAGTGAATTGCATCGCTCTTGTTAATGGCCGTCCACGTCTTTTGAGCTTGAAGGAGTGTGTGAAGTATTTCGTAGAACATCGTCATGATGTTACCATCCGCCGCACCCAGTTCGAACTGAAGAAGGCGCAGGAGCGTGCTCATATTCTCGAGGGCTTGATCATCGCTTGTGACAACATCGATGAGGTGGTACATATTATCAGAGCCAGCAAGACTCCATCTGATGCACAGCGCAACTTGGAGAAGCGTTTCGAACTCGATGAACTTCAGAGTAAGGCCATCGTTGATATGCGACTCAGCCAGTTGACAGGCTTGCGTCTGGAGCAGTTGCATAATGAATTCAATGAATTGATGAAGACCATCGACTACTTGAATCAGATTTTGAACGATCCTGAACTCTGCAAGAAGGTAATGAAGGATGAACTCAACGAGGTGAAGGAGAAGTATGGTGACGCTCGTCGCACCATGATTAAGCCAGACGACCATGAGTTCAACCCAGAAGACTTCTATCCAAACGACCCAGTGGTTATCACCGTGAGTCATCTCGGATATATCAAGCGTACCCCATTGTCTGAGTTCCGTGAGCAGGCTCGTGGTGGAGTAGGTGCTAAGGGAGCCCGTACCCGTGATAAGGACTTCACCGAGTATATCTATCCTGCGACCATGCACCAGACCATGTTGTTCTTCACCAAGAAGGGCCGCTGCTACTGGTTGAAGTGTTACGAGATTCCAGAGGGCGACCGCAATTCTAAGGGCCGTGCTATCCAGAACCTCCTCAATATCGAGAACGATGATCAGGTGAATGCATTCCTCCGTCTGAGAGGTCTGAATGATGCTGAGTTCATCAACAACCATTATGTAGTCTTCGCTACCAAGAACGGTACAGTGAAGAAGACCTGTCTGGAGGCATATTCACGTCCACGTGCCAACGGTGTGATTGCTATCAACATCGTAGAGGGCGATGAGGTGGTAGATGTTCGTCTGACAAATGGTCATAACGAGCTGATTATTGCCAATCGCAATGGTCGAGCAGTCCGTTTCGATGAGAACGAGATCCGTACCATGGGCCGTACATCTACCGGTGTTCGTGGTATGCGCCTCGATGAGGGTAATGATGCCGTAGTAGGTATGATTGTTGTCAACGATCCTGAGAAGGAAACCGTGATGGTAGTGAGCGAGCAGGGTTATGGTAAGCGTTCTGACGTACTCGATTACCGCGTTACCAAGCGTGGCGGTAAGGGTGTGAAGACACTGAATATTACCGACAAGACCGGTCGACTGGTAGCTATCAAGAACGTAACTGATGATAACGACCTCATGATTATCAACCAGAGTGGTATCGTGATTCGTCTTGCCGTAGCCGATTGCCGTGTCATGGGTCGTGCTACCCAGGGTGTCCGCCTCATCAATCTTGCCAAGAAGAATGATGTCATTGCCAGCGTATGCAAGGTGATGAGTTCAGAGCTTGAGGCTTCTGTAGAAGAGGAGAGCCGTTCTGCCTGGGCTAAGAAGAGCGAGGAGATAGAGAATGATACCGTAGGTGCCAAGACTGCTGAAGAGGCTGCTGAGGCTGAGGCTCATCTCGCTGACGAAGCATCTGAAGCTGAGGATACCGATTCGGGCAACGTAGATTTCGAATAAAAGAAAAGACGCGTAAAAAATAAATAACAACAACTTTTAAACTCATTAAGAAAAATGAAAAAGTTTTTAGTAGCTGCAATGATGGTACTAGGTGCCACATCAGCATTCGCAGGCGACAGTGACGCTCTCAAGGCTGTCATGAAGGCTAAGTCTTATGCCGAGGCTGAGGCTTTGGTTAAGCAGAATTTGGGTCAGATGGCTAACGATGCAGAGAAGGCCAAGGCTTACAACAAGCTCGTTGATCTCGCTATGAAGCAGTTCAATGACCAGCAGAGCATCCAGCAGACCAATCAGATCATGAAGAAGAACGACCCGGTTGACGAGGCTGCTATGTCTGAGGGCGCTTACAATGCATTGATCAATGCTATTGAGTGCTACAAGTACGACCAGCTTCCTAACGCTAAGGGTAAGGTTGCTCCTAAGTTTAACAACAACGCTAGCCGTGTATGGGGTGCTCGTGTTCAGCTCGTTAATGCGGGTCAGACTGCAGCTCAGAACAGTAAGGCTGATGAGGTATTGAAGTATTGGGGTGCTTTCCTCGATACAGACAATGAGCCTCTCTTCGCTTCTGTAGACCAGAAGCAGAAGGATAGCGAGAAGGACTATATCGGTCAGGTAGCTCTCTTTGCAGCCCGTTATGCATACCAGGCTAAGGATGCTGCCCGTTGCGAGAAGTATTGCGACATCGCCATGAAGAGTGAGAAGGAGGCTAAGGATGCCCTCAACCTCAAGCTCTATGTGATGAAGGATGGCTTGAAGACTCACGAGGATTCCCTCAACTACGTTAACAAACTCAAGGGTATCTTTGCTCAGGACGAGACCAATGAGGTTGTTCTCGATGGTTTGAACTCTATGTACTCTTCATTGAAGATGGAGAAGGAGCAGACTGAACTTTTGGACGCAGCTATTGCAAAGAACCCTAACAACTTCGTAGCTCTTGCTAACAAGGGTATGATGTATATCCAAAAGAACGATGCTGACAACGCTATCAAGTGTTTGAAGCAGGCTCTTGCTGCAAAGGAGGATAACGTAGTTGTTCTTACTTATCTGGGTGCATGCTACAACAGCAAGGCTGGTAACTTGCAGGATCCTAACGGCCGCAAGGTTGTTTACCAGGAGGCTATCAAGGTTCTCGACAAGGCTAAGCAGCTCGATCCAGAGAAGGCTCAGGCTAACTGGGGTTACACCCGTTACCAGGCTTACTATGGCTACTATGGTCCTAACGCAGCAGAGACCAAGCAGGCTGAGGCTGAGAGCAAGTAAAGATTGAACTTCAAATAAGTATTTG
>CAVHWE010000127.1:0-7087 GCA_963639495.1 bacterium
TCAAGACCCTAGTGAGCTTTCTGAAAGACTGGTGCGACCTGCTGGTTGTTGCTCCGGAAAGTGCCCGCTCGGGATTCGCCTGTGCCTTTTCGGCTACTACTCCCTTGCGCCTGAAGCGTCGCCACAATATGGGGAATGATGTTGAGGTTTGGTCATGTAACGGTACGCCGGTAGACTGTGTGAAGTTGGCGTTGGATCAGTTTCTTGCTGATCGCAAGCCTGATCTGATTATCGGCGGTATCAATCATGGTGATAATTCGAGTGTGAATAATCATTATTCGGGAACTATGGGTGTAGCAAAAGAGGGCTGTATGCAACATATTCCAAGTATAGCCTTCAGTAGTTGCAATTATGATGAAAATGCTGATCTCACCCCTTTGCGCGATGGGGTGTTGAAGGTTGTTAAGATGGTACTGGAGAAGGGATTGCCAGAATATACCTGTCTGAATGTCAACTTCCCGGCTTTGCCTCCGTTCAAGGGTTTCAAGGGTTGCCGGATGACTCATGGCTCCTGGATCAATGAGGTGGATCATCGTACGCATCCGCATGGATATGATTATTATTGGATGGTGGGTGAATATCGTAATGACGAACCGGAGGCAACGGATACCGACCAGTGGGCTGTGAATCATGGTTACATCGCTATTACCCCAACTAAGATTGATGTAACGGATTATGATTGGTTAAAGAATTTTGAATTATGAAGTATTACCTGATAGTAGGCGAGGCTAGTGGAGATTTGCATGCCAGCAGATTGATGCGCTCGTTGAAAAAAATAGACGAGTTTGCTGAATTCCGTTTCTTCGGCGGTGATTTGATGGCTGCTGAAGGTGGCACTCGCGTCAAGCATTTTAAGGAGTTGGCTTATATGGGCTTTGTGCCTGTACTGCTACATTTGGGTACCATCTTTTCGAACATGAAGAGATGCAAGGAAGATATTGTGAAATGGAAGCCGGATGTAGTGATACTGGTAGATTATCCAGGATTTAATCTCAAGATAGCTAAGTTCTTGAAAAAGAACACCAATATTCCTGCCTATTATTATATTTCTCCTAAGATATGGGCATGGAAGGAGTGGCGGATCCGCAGCATCAAACGTGATATCGCCGAACTCTTTTCTATCTTGCCTTTCGAGGTGTCGTTCTTCGAAAAGAAACACCGTTATCCTATTCACTATGTAGGCAACCCTACTGCTCAGGAAGTAGGGGAGTTCAGAGCGGAATATCATCAGAATTTTACAGAATTCTGTCAGGAGAATAATCTTGACACTTATCGCCCTATTATCGCTCTGCTGGCTGGAAGCCGTCTGCAGGAAATCAAAGACAATCTGCCAGCGATGATAGAGGTGGCAGAGCGTTTTGAAGATTATCAGATGGTGCTTGCCGGAGCTCCTTCGATAGATGATGCTTACTATGAGAAGTTTATCAAAGGTACACCTGTCAAACTGGTGCGCAACAAGACTTATCCCCTCCTGTCGCATGCTACGGCAGCTCTTGTTACCAGTGGTACTGCAACCTTGGAAACGGCTCTTTTCGATGTGCCTCAGGTGGTATGTTATGAAACCCCTGTACCTCATCTCATCCGTTTCGGTTTCAAGCATATCATCAAGGTAAAGTTTATCTCGTTGGTGAATCTTGTCGCCAATAAGGAGATTGTGCCGGAGATGCTTGCCGACCGCTTTACGGTTGATGGTATAGCCAACGAACTTTATCGGATTCTTCCGGGAGAACCTGGCAGGGATAAGATGTTGGTAGAATATCAGGAGGTTCGTGCGCAGTTGGGCGATAAGGTAGCACCGGATGAGGCTGCGGGCATCATGTTCGATCTTCTGGTTAAGCGCAGGGAAAAGCTTCTCCGTCTGGCCCGTGAGCGTGCTGAAGCTGAAGCTAAAGCTGCTGCAGAGGCTGCAGAGCGAGCACGGCAGAAGGCGATAACTGAAGCCGAGGCTGCTAAGAAACGTGCCGAAGAGGAAGCTTTGGCGGCGCAGAAGCGAGCTGAAGATGAGGCTGAACTGGCAAGAATAAGGGCAGAAAAAGCCCGACTGGCAGCTGAGGCTAAGGCACGTGAGGCTCAGCAGCGTGCTGCCCAAGCGCAGCATGAGGCGTGGGAAGCCCAGAAGGGTGAACGCTTTGAAGAAGAACAGGAAAAAGGTGAAATGTTTTAATAAAAAGCAATCTCTTTCAGTTCTGTGGCGGATATCAATCCGCTGCAGAACTGCTCACTAAGGCTGATTTGTACTCTGCTACCTATCGAGGAGTATTAGCTATCATAAAAAACAAACCCAAAAATATATATTTAATTTAAACCCTAAAAAAAATGAAAAAACTAATGACTCTCATTTGTGCCCTCTTTTGTATGGCACAAGTGTATGCAGCAAACCCTGTAAAGCAATGGGGACAGTTGCAGGTAAAAGGTGCGCAGCTTTGCGACCAGAGTGGTAACCCTGTAGTGTTGAGAGGCGTGAGCTTGGGATGGCACAACATCTGGCCTCGGTTCTACAACAAAAAAGCGGTGAAATGGCTTGTGCAAGACTGGCATGCCAACATCATCAGAGCAGCCATGGGAATTCAGATAGACGACAACTATCTGGAAAATCCAGACTTTGCTCTGAAATGTATTACCCAGGTGGTAGATGCCGCCATCAAGAATGATACCTACGTGATTATCGACTGGCATGCACACAAGATGCATACAGCCGAGGCTAAGGCCTTCTTCGGAAAGATGGCGCAGAAGTATGGTAAATATCCTCATGTGCTTTACGAACTCTACAATGAACCTGTTGAGGATAAATGGGAAGACTTGAAGGTATACGCTAAAACCATCATCACGGAAATCAGAAAGTATGATCCGGATAATATCATCCTGATGGGCTGTCCGCATTGGGACCAGGATATTGATATCGTAGCAAAGAGCCCTATCGAGGGTGTGGAGAATGTGATGTATACCCTTCATTTCTATGCAGCCACCCATAAAGATTATCTGCGTGATAAACTGGAGGCTGCCGTGAAGAGCGGTTTGCCGGTCTTTGTATCAGAATGTGCTGGTATGGAGGCTTCGGGTAATGGTCCTCTGGCTCCTGATGAGTATCAGAAATGGCTCGATGTAATGGAGAAAAACAAGGTGAGTTGGGTAAACTGGTCGGTTTCGGATAAGGATGAAACCTGTTCCATGATTTTGCCACGTGCCAAGGCTACCGGCAACTGGACAGATGATCTCATCAAGCCATGGGGCAAGATGGTGAAGCAGGCACTGAAGAAATATAACAGATAACAGCATAGTTTATCGCAAGTACTTTCGTGAGCCAACGAAGCTACTTGTGTTTTTTATGGTGATATGAAAAAAAAGCAGGGGTTCTTTGAGGAATCCCTGCCTTTCTTTGTGCTTGGTCAAACTATAGGTTTGGCCTTTATCTCATAAAAGATGTATTATCCAAACAACTGGATGGTGTATAGGTAGATTACTGCTGCCGGTATCGCCATGAGCGAAGAGTCGAAGCGGTCGAGCATGCCTCCATGTCCTGGCAGGATGTTGCCGCTATCCTTTACTCCGAGGGTACGCTTGAAGAGGCTTTCTACCAAATCGCCCCATGTGCCGAAGAATACCACAACCAGACCTAAACCTTCCCAACCGAGAATGCTGAGACGGTGGGCTTCGCCATCGTTGGCAATATAGCCGATGATACCTGCTGCTATCAGTACGAATATGCCTCCGCCTATGCTGCCTTCCCAACTCTTGGCTGGACTGATGCGAGGAAAGAGCTTATGCTTGCCGAAAAGCGAACCGCTGCAATAGGCACCGGTATCATTGGTCCAGAGGAAAATGAAAATGCTCAAAGGCAACAGCATGTCGTAATGTATCTGACCATCGAAGGCTGATGTCTCGAAACTCAATACATTGATCATCGAGAAAGGCAAGGCGATGTACAACTGAGAGAGCATAGTGTAAGCCCAATCGTTGATGGCATCCTTATTGCCCGTATACAGTTCGCTGATGAAGAGATAGAGGATGGTGAGCAGATAAGGTACGAAAACCACGAAATTGCCCACAATGCCCATGCGGAAACCAGCCACGGCAAGGAAGAAGTAAACACCCGCCACGGTGCTGATGAAACGGTTTACCGTAACATTCTCCTTCTGGTTAACTAATCCGCAATACTCCCAGATGCTCAATCCTGTAATGAGGGCGAACAGGATAACCATTGCCCTGGGATTGAGAAAGCAAGATACCATGCACACTACGAATAATACGCCTGTGATGGATCTTATCACTAGATTCTTCTGTTTGTCAGTCATATCGGTTTGTTTTATTCGTTCTTGTTTTCTTCCGAACCTTCATCCTTCTTGGAAGTCTCATCAGAATCAGCATTCTTCTTCTGGTTCTCTTCATGCTCCTTAATGGCAGCCTGAACTTCAGGAAGTTCCTTTACGGCGTCATCGTCTATCTTAGGCTGTTCGTCTTCCATGATTTCCTGCGAACGGCTCAACCAAGGGCGTTTGCCAAAGATATGTTCTACGTCTTCTGCCATAATCACCTCTTTCTTGATCAGAAGCTCTGCTAGGGCATTGTGGCCTTCCTTGTGCTCCATCAGGATGTTCTTGGCACGGGTATACTGTTCGTTGACAATCTTCAGAACTTCCTGGTCTATCTCGCGAGCTGTAGACTCTGAGTACGGACGCTGGAATGAATATTCGTTCTGGTTGTAAAAGCAGATGTTTGGCAACGTCTTGCTCATACCGAGATAAGCTACCATACCATAAGCACTCTTTGTGGCGCGCTCCAGGTCGTTCATGGCTCCTGACGAAATATGACCGGTGAAGAGTTCTTCTGCGGCACGTCCGCCCATCAATGAACACATCTCGTCGAGCATCTGTTCCTTGGTGGTTATCTGGCGCTCTTCTGGCAGATACCATGCGGCACCGAGAGCCTGACCACGAGGTACGATGGTAACCTTGATGAGAGGGTTGGCATACTGGCAGAACCATGAGATGGTTGCGTGGCCTGCTTCGTGGAGGGCGATGCTACGCTTCTCGTCGGCAGTCATCACCTTGGTCTTCTTCTCTAAACCGCCTACAATACGGTCTACTGCGTCGAGGAAATCCTGTTTGCAAACAGCCTTCTTGTCGTGGCGTGCAGCAATGAGGGCTGCCTCGTTACAAACGTTGGCAATATCTGCACCCGAGAAACCTGGAGTCTGGCGTGCCAGGAGATCAACATCTACAGTTTCGTCAATCTTGATAGGTTTGAGATGTACCAGGAAGATAGCCTTACGTTCGTTCAAACCAGGGAGATCTACGTGAATTTCGCGGTCGAAACGTCCGGCACGGAGCAAGGCGCTGTCGAGCATATCTACACGGTTGGTAGCTGCAAGGATGATGACACCACTGTTGGTACCGAAACCATCCATCTCTGTAAGGAGGGCGTTCAAGGTGTTTTCGCGCTCATCATTACCACCCATGGCTGGGTTCTTGCTGCGGGCACGGCCTACAGCATCAATCTCATCGATAAAGATGATACAAGGTGATTTCTCTTTAGCCTGACGGAAAAGGTCGCGTACACGTGAGGCACCTACACCTACGAACATTTCAACGAAGTCGGAACCGCTCATGGAGAAGAAAGGTACGCCAGCCTCGCCGGCAACAGCCTTAGCCAAGAGGGTCTTACCAGTTCCCGGAGGGCCTACGAGAAGGGCTCCCTTTGGAATCTTACCACCCAAATCGGTATATTTCTGTGGGTTTTTCAGAAAGTCTACAATTTCCTTTACTTCCTGCTTGGCACCTTCCTGTCCGGCAACATCCTTAAAGGTAATACCGATTGTATTTCCCTTTTCGTACATCTTAGCTTTGCTTTTGCCTACGCTGAAGATGCCGCCGCCCATACCGCCGCTGCCCATACCGCCGCTGAATCTTCCTGACATCCAGAGGATGAAGAATACGAAGAAGAGCAGAGGTGCCAGATTGAAGAGTGTGCTTAAGAAGTCGTTATCCTTCTGGTTGTCGTAGCTGAAGGAGCGTATCTTCTTTTCTTTCAGCATCTGGTTGGCATAGCGTTCCACTTCGTCAACCGAACCGAACTGTACTTTTACGTATGGGTTAGGACCTACAGACTTTGCCGGCATATTGTATACATCGCGCGTATATTTCGGGTTGATGTATATCTTGAGGGTGCTTTCTGTTTTATTGGCCACAACACTGAGTACATAGCCTTTGTCTACATACTGTTTGAATTGGGTGTACGTGGCTTCCTTGGCAGCGCTGCCTCCAATCGCATCGCCTCCTCCTGTAAAGAAGAGGATGATCATGGTGATGAGGCAGATGGTGAAAAGCCAGGTCATATTAAATCGTGGCATCTTTGGACCGCCATTGCCACGAGGCTTCATATTGCTTTGTTCCATTTTATTTTATATGTATAACTTTTAGTCGAAAAACAATGTCTGTTCCATCATGTGGGATGGGAGAGACTGACTAGTCGAGATTAGGTATATGGGTAAGCTTTGCATCCTCCCATAAATGTTCGAGGTCGTAATAAGCGCGTACTTCCGGAAGGAAGATGTGCACCAATACGTCAACAAAGTCCATTGCCACCCACTGGTCGTTGCCGAGACCAGCTACATTTACAGGTTTTTCTTTCAGATTCTTGCGCACGATGTCGCCCACAGAACCTGCGATAGCTTCAACCTGAGTAGGGCTTCCTCCCTGGCAGATGATGAAGTACTTGGCAATGCTTCCATCGATTTCTGTCAGGTCGGCGATAACAATGTCTTGACCTTTCTTTTCTTGTATACCTTCTTTAATAGTCTCTACGAGTTGTTTAACTGTGTTCATTTATCTTTTCTTTCTTACTTAATTTATATTCTCTATTTTTCTGCAAAGATACATTATTATAATGGAAAATCGACTTAAAAGGCAAAAAAAATGTGGAAAATTAAAGAAATTGCGTTTTTTTTAGAAAAAAGTGCCGAAAAATTTTGTAGGTTCAAAAAAAACTAGTACCTTTGCACTCGCAATTGAGAAATGAACATCTCGTTTGCTGATATTGGGATATGGTGTAATGGTAACACTACAGATTCTGGTCCTGTCATTCCTGGTTC
>CAVHWE010000128.1:0-7081 GCA_963639495.1 bacterium
ATGAAATCATCGACAAATACGTAGAAATGAACATTGCTCATCCTTTCCGTGAGGGAAATGGCAGAGCTACGCGCATTTGGCTTGACTTGATATTGAAGCGCAGGCTGAAAAAATGCGTGGATTGGAGCCTTATTGACAAGAACGATTATTTGGCTGCGATGACACAAAGTGTTGTTGATAGTAGTAGCATCAAACAGCTTATTTCCAATGCTTTAACAGATCAAATTGAAGACCGTGAGGTCTTCATGAAGGGCATAGACTATTCTTATTATTATGAGCAGGTGGATGAATAAATAAAAAGAAAAATAACACGGACAAATTCAAATTGTCCGTGTTATTTTTTAGTTTAAGATCTGTTTTATCCCTTACATTTTCCCTTATACAATAGGCAGGCTGATTCCGTTGATCTTCTGATAGATGTCGAGCGCATAGATGTCGGTCATGCCGCTGATATAATCAATTACCGCCATGATGCGCTCCTCCAGATTCTCGTTCTCTATATCATACTGGCTGCTTACCCGGCGCAGGAGCTGCTTGGAGTAGAAACGCGATGGGTTGACGGCAGCTTCGACGAAAACCTCCATCAGAGTTGCCATGATTTGATAACCCGACAGTTCTATGTCGAGTACCGGCTTGCTTTGGTAAATCTTAGAGTAGGAGATCTTCTCACATTCCTTGTATGCCTTTTTCTGGCGCTCGGAAATATGGTCGATGAGACTGCCCTCGAAAGTTCCGGCAAGGATTTCCTCCTCGTGAGCCAGGAAGGCTGCCACACATTCGTTCTCCAGTTTGCCGATGACGCAGGCTCTCATGTAAACCACTTTCTCGTTTTCGTCACTCAGTTCTTCGTCGATGATGCGCTGGCGTATCTTCTGCTGGATATCTTCATCGAAGAAACTCAGCAGCAGGTGCTCGGTCTCGGCAAAGGAAAGAATCTTGAGCTTATGGGAGTCTTCGATGTCCATGATTTCGTAGCAGATATCGTCGGCAGCTTCTACCATATATACAAGTGGATGGCGGGCGTATTTGAGAGGCTCACCCGGTGCAGATTTGCAAAAAATGCCCAATTCATCGGCAATTTTCCTATAAGATTCCGTTTCTGAAGCAAAGAAACCGAATTTGCCGTGGTTGCCGGCAAGACAGCTTGCAAACGGGTATTTCACGATGGAAGCAAGCATGGAATAGGTCATGACGAAACCACCCTGACGGCGCCCCTTGAATCGGTGGGTCAGGATTCTGAAGGCATTTGCGTTACCTTCGAAATGCGTAATATCATCCCAAAACTCCGATGAAACCATTGATTTTATCTTTTGACCCGGTCCTTCAGAGAAGAAAGTCTGGATGGCTTTCTCGCCGGAATGACCGAAAGGCGGATTGCCCAAATCATGTGCCAGACAGGCTGCACTTACGATGGTACCTATCTCTTCGACGAGCGTATCCTTCAGTTCAGGCCGCTTCTGGATGACACGTCGGGAAATGTCGTTACCTATCGACATGCCCACACTCGCCACCTCCAGACTGTGGGTGAGGCGGTTGTGAACGAAGATGCTGCCCGGCAAAGGGAAAACCTGCGTCTTGTTCTGCAGGCGGCGGAATGCCGATGAAAAGATAAGACGGTCGTAATCGCGCTTGAATTCAGAGCGATCATCATGGCGCTCGGCATGCTTATGCTCCTGTCCGAAACGCTTGTTGGATATCAGTTGTTTCCATTCCATATTATTGTATTACTTGATTCTGTAGCGCAAAAATACACTAAAGTAAGCACAAATCAAAATAAAATATGATAAATTACATGTTTTTATCCTCAAAAATTCATTTATTCCATCAAAATTGCTTATTTTTGCAGATTATTAAACTCAGACACAGATAAAAAAGAAGAAGTCATGATAAAAGTACAGATTATCAACAAGGGGCATCAGCCTCTACCTGCGTTTGCCACACCTCAGAGTGCCGGCATGGATTTGCGTGCAAACATCGATGTGGCAATCGTGCTTCATCCTATGGAGCGACGACTGGTGCCAACCGGTCTTTATATGGCTTTGCCTGCAGGTTATGAAGCGCAGATCCGTCCTCGCAGCGGTCTGGCTTTGAAGCATGGCATTACCGTATTGAATACTCCGGGAACCATCGATGCCGATTATCGCGGCGAAATCATGGTTCTGCTCATCAATTTCTCTACAGAGGATTTCGTCATCAATGATGGCGAACGTATAGCCCAAATGGTGCTTGCTAAGCACGAACAATGCGATTTCATCGAGGTTAATGAACTCGATGAGACCGAGCGTGGTGCCGGCGGTTACGGTCATACGGGAGTAAAATAACAGATTATTAAAGATAGAAAAGATTGAATAGAAAGGATTAGAATCGTGAAGATGAATCTTAGAAATATCAGTTGGGCAATGGGCCTGGTCTTGCTGGGTTCGGTAGCCATGCCGTCGCTTGCCCGTAAAAAGAAGGTGCAGCCGGTTCAGCAGCCGGCGGTTCAGGAGGATTATCTCTCTCCGAACGACCGCCAGCGCTACAACTATTTCTTCCTGGAGGGAGCGCGCCAGCAGGCTGCCGGCAATTATTCGGCAGCTTTCGACCTCTTTGAGCATGCCCGAAAGATTGACCCGAAGGCGGCTGAGACCTATTTCTATGAATCGCTTTTCTATTCTCAACTCAAACAGGATTCCCTGGCACTTGCCTATATGCAGAAGGCGATAGAACTGAATCCGGAGAATCAGACCTATGCCGAGCAGTTGGGCAGATATTATATAGGTAGTCAGAAATACGATCTTGCCATCGATGCCTACGAGAACCTGTATGCCAAGAACCACGATAATACCGATGCCCTCCGCATTCTGGTTCAGCTTTATTCCCAGAATAAGGATTATAAATCGGTACTCAAAACCATTTCGCGTCTTGAGGTGGAAGAAGGTGAAAGCGAACAGTTCACCCTCTCTAAAATGAGAGTTTATGAACTGATGAACGATAAGAAGGCTGCCTATCAGGAACTGAAGTCGCTGGTAGACCAGCATCCGCTGGATATGCAGTATAAGACAATGCTGGGCAACTGGCTCGTACAGCACGACCGCCAGAAGGAAGCCTACAAGTGCTTTACCGATGTGCTGAAGGAAGAGCCTGACAACTCCTATGCCCAGATGTCGCTTTACGACTATTATAATGCCACCCACCAGGAACAGCTTGCCGAGCAGATGCTCGATAAAATCCTGATGAGTCCGAAATCGGATTTGGATACCAAGGTGATGATGTTCCGCTCTTTTATTCAGAAGAACGAGAGCGAAGGTGGTGATTCTACCAAGGTGATTGCGCTGTTCGACAAGGCGCTCAATGTGGCTCACCCGTCAGCCGAAGTGGCAGAGATGAGAGCTGCTTACATGAGTTTGAAGAAGATGCCAGCCGATTCCGTATGCCGTGCCTTCGAAAAGGTGCTTACCATAGCTCCGGATAACGTGAATGCCAGAATGCAACTCGTGCAGATGCTCTGGAACGAGAAGAAATATGACCTGGTTTCCCTGCAATGTAAGGCGGCTCAGGAGTATAATCCCGAAGAAATGGTATTCTATTATTTCGGTGGAATGGCGTATTATCAGAAAAATAAGGAAGACGAGGCGCTTCGCGAGTTCCGTCTCGGTCTGGCGCAGGTGAATGCGCAGTCGCCTGCCGACCTGGTATCCGACCTCTATGCCGTAACCGGAGATATCCTTCATAAGAAAGGTGAAGAGCAGGAAGCCTTTGCGGCTTACGACTCCTGTCTGCAATGGAAAGATGACAACGTGATGGCTCTGAACAACTATGCCTACTATCTGAGCGTAAAGGGTACTGACCTGCATAAGGCAGAGTCGATGAGCTACAAGACCATCAAGGCAGAGCCGAACAACGGTACCTATCTGGATACCTATGCCTGGATTCTCTTTATGGAAGAACGTTATGCTGATGCCAAGACTTATATAGACCAGGCGCTCAAAAACCGCGATTCCACCGCAGATAACAGTACCGTTATAGAACATGCTGGAGATATCTATTATATGAATGGCATGCCCGATGAATCCGTGAATTTCTGGAAGGAAGCCTATACCGGCGAGAACCAGACAGAGGTTTTGGCATGGAAGATTAAAAACAGACAATATATTACCGAAGAAGAACTGAAGAAGCGTAATGCGCCCAAGCAGAAAGTTGCCGCTACGAAGAAGTCAGTAAGAAAAGGTAAGAAAAAATAAAAATTAGAAAAATCAAGAAAGATGAAATATATAATGAAGAAGAATACGATGATGCTGCTTGCCGCAGCCTGCAGCATCCTGCTCCTCGGTTCTTGCGGAAGCAGCAAGAATTTGCAGGGCTCTGGCTCCTCATCAGCCAGTCATCAGAAAGAGAATGCCACCAAGGGTTCTGACTCTCGTCAGAGTGAGGCGCTCATGAAGTTGGCTTTCGTGCAGAAGGTTTCAGACAATCAGGTTTATACCAAGAATATTGTAGGCA
This sequence comes from bacterium, assembly GCA_963639495.1. Classification (GTDB taxonomy): domain Bacteria; phylum Bacteroidota; class Bacteroidia; order Bacteroidales; family Bacteroidaceae; genus Prevotella. Next base: position 4,483 of record CAVHWE010000128.1, read on the forward strand.
ACATGTCGTTTACTCTCCAGGCTGGTGATAAGGATATTACCGTGCCGGGAAAACTGAGCATGCGTAAGGATGAAATCATCCGCATCCAGCTCTTTATTCCTATCTTGGGTACAGAGGTAGGCCGTCTGGAGTTTACTCCCGACCATGTGCTTATCATCGACCGTCTGCACAAGGAATATATCAAGGCAGATTATACCCAGGTAGACTTCCTCAAGAAGCAGGGCATCTCCTTCTATTCTCTGCAGGCTCTCTTCTGGAACCAGCTGCTCCTGCCGGGCGAAAGAGCTGTGAAGGAATCAGACCTGAAGAAGTTTGATGCCAGACTGGATGTGGCAGGAGATGCTGTGCCGGTAAGTTTCAAGAATGGCAATATGACCTATTCCTGGACTGCCAACCGCGGAACCGGCCGTATCACAGCAGCCGATGTAGTCTATAAGAGTACGCAGAACGGCACCTCCCATCTTCATGTAGACTACGGCAATTTCAAGAGTGTAGGTGTCAAGATGTTCCCTGCCTCCCTGAACCTGGCGATGACCACTACTGCTACCAAGAAAAAGCAGGAGGCGAAGATCAATCTCGAACTGAATCAGGTGAAGACCGACAGCAAGTGGAGTACTCAGACCGAGATTTCCAGCAAATACAAGCAGATTTCTCCAACAGATGTGCTCAGCAAGATATTGAGTATGTAAATGCTCATCAAGAGTTTGTAAGTATAGAACATGGGTTTTTAATATAAGAAATGAAGCGAATCTTATTATTCATCATGGCGATCACCTTCTCGCTCGCACCTTTTGCGCAGAAACATACTGCCCAGAAGAAGCAGGTGAGGAAGACTGCCGTAACTGCGAAAAAGAAGGCTGCTGCTCCTGCCAGGAAGACCAACAGCAGAAGTCATGTGGCCAGAAAGACATCCAAATCAGCTGCGCCAACCAAGGCAGAACGCAAGGCGGCAACCTATAGCAATGCATCTATCAGAGGCTTGCAGGGACAGCGTGCTTCCATCCAGAAGAAAATCAGAGAACAGGAACAGGCTCTGCGCAAGAATCAGGCTGATGTGAAGAAACGTCTTGAAGACCTGATGGCGCTGAACGGAGAGATAGACCAGAGCCAGAAGAAGATTGACGGCATCCAGAAGGATATCCATCATATCGACGGCAATATCGGTATCCTGCAGGCACAGTTGAAAACGCTTCAGCAACAGTTGCAGGACCGCAAGAACAAGTATATCCGTTCCATGCGCTATATGAGCCGTCATCATACGGTTCAGGACAAGTTGATGTTCATCTTTAGTGCCAAGAATCTGACACAGATGTATCGCCGCCTTTCCTTCATCCGCCAGTATTCTTCCTATCAGAAGGTGCAGGGCGAGGCTGTAAAGGCTAAGCAGAAGCAGGTGAACGAGAAGCATCAGCAGTTGCAGCATGTAAAGGGACATAAGAACACCTTATTATATAAGGGTAAGCAGGAGAAGACGGTATTGGAAGGCAAACAGACCCAGCAGCAGGAAATGGTGCATGGACTGCAGAAACAGCAGAAGACCATTCAGGCTGTGATAGCCGACCAGCGTCAGAAAGATGCGGCAATCAATGCTCAGATTGACCGTTTGATAGCTCAGGAAGTAGCCAAGGCAAGAGCCCGTGCTGCTGCCGAGGCTAAGAAGAAGGCTGCTGCCGCTGCTGCCGCCAAGAAACGTGCCGAGGAACTGGCGCGTAAGAAAGCTGCAGCCGAGGCTGCTGCCAGGGAGAATGCCCGTCGTATAGCCGAAGCCAAGGCGCGTGAGGCTGCTGCCGAAGCTGCCCGCAGAAAGGCTGCCGAAGAAGCAAGACTGGCTGCTGAGGCTGCAAGAAAGGCTCAGGAGGAGGCTGCTGCCCAGGCTGCTGCTCAGGCGAAGGCAAAAGCGCAGGCTAGGGCGCGTGCTGCTGCCGAGGCTGCCCAGCGTGCCGCCGCAGAACAGGCTGCCCGTCAGGCTGCTGCCGAACAGGCTGCAAGAAAGGCAGAGGCTGAAAGACAGGCTGCTGAGTTGAAGGCGAAGATGGATGCGGAACGCAGTACCCGTGAGATTGCCGCTGCCAAGAAGGAGGCACAGGAGGCTTCTACCTTGAGTTCGGTAGACCGCATGCTGAGCGGTGGATTCGAGGCTAACCGTGGCCGATTGCCGATGCCTATCAGCGGCAGTTACCGTGTAGTGAGTCATTTCGGTCAGTATAATGTAGAAGGTTTGAAGGGTGTAACGCTCGACAATAAGGGTATCAATATCCAGGGCAAGCCGGGTTGTGTGGCTCGCAGCATCTACGATGGTGAGGTGAGTGCCGTCTTCGGTTATGGTGGCATGTGGAACGTGCTGGTCCGTCATGGTGCCTACATCTCTGTTTACTGTAATCTGAAATCGGTCAGCGTTCATAAGGGTCAGAAGGTAAGTACCCGTCAGGCTTTGGGTAGTGTTGGCTCTGAAAACATCCTCCAGTTCCAGCTTCGCAAGGAGACTGCCAAGCTCAATCCGGAGGCTTGGCTGAGCCGATAATGTATGAATGAGCCGATGAGCAGAAGAGGGTGTGTCATAAGTCCATGACGCACCCTTTTTCGCAAAAAACGCCTACTT
>CAVHWE010000129.1:0-7048 GCA_963639495.1 bacterium
TTTTTCTTATCTTTAAGTTGATTTATACCCTGTCAACTTTTTCCAGGACAAGACACAGGTTAACAGTTAACAGCTGTTTTTTGCATCCTCCCCCTCTCTCATACCTTATATTATATATAAATATATATACTTATTATTATATGTGAGTGGGGGAAAGTATACATTTTGGGCTGTTAACTGTTAACTCTGTTAACCCCCATTAGGGAAAATAGCCTTTCAGATGCTTCTTGATAACAGGTTAAGTGGCTTATATTGAGTCTGGTAAGTGTCATCAATGATGACCGGAAGGAGGCTTAAATGAAGCCTCGCAGTGGCGATAAATTGAGCCACTTGTGTATCCTTTATCATACGCTTGTGTACAAAAATATAAAATAAGTAAGGGCTGCCAGTACATCCTGGCAGCCCTATTACGTTAGTATGTTATGAAAAATTTGAGAGAATTGAAACTTCACAGCTTCAGAATTGTTTTACTAAACATGATTTTTTATAGAGAAAGCATAGAAATAATCTACTTTAATAACGTTGGAGACGTTGTTGGAGTGCTTACCTGATCGATGCCTGTGCGTTGCATAGAATCAACCGAAGCAGAATCTCCCATGGCTACGGACACGCCCTTGCCACTCTTGATGTATCCTACGTTTTCAACAGAATCAATGTCATTGTTCTGGAAAGGAACCTGAGCAGCATTGCCCAATGTCAGGATGATAGCTACCACGGCAGCAGCCTTGAAGAGAGGCTTCAGGCGCTCTGTCAATGATATCACCTTCGCCTTGTTAGGTTTCTTGGTGTATTCATCCTCAATCATCGCCATCATCTTCTGGTCGAAGTCATCACCCAGCGCCTCTTGCTTAGCCTCGCCCATCTCGTAAGAGAAGAGCGCTTGGTATGGCTTCAGCTCGGCAGGCAACTCGTCCTGGCTGAAGAATGCGCGGAGAATCTCCTCTTCTTCGAGAGAAGTCTCGCCCTTCCAGTAGCGATCCAAAAGTTGGTTGATGTACTTATAATCCATATCTGTCGAATTGTTGAAATCTTTGTTTAACTGTTTGACGAGCCCTGAAGATGTTCACCTTGACCTGGTCTTCCGTGATGCTGAGGATGTCTGCTATTTCCTTGTAGGACTTTCCTTCAATGTCTCGAAGCTGCAGGCAACTTCGCTGCTTTTCAGGCAACTCGTCGATAATATTCCTTACGATGTCCAGTTTGTCTTTCTGAATCATCCTTTCGGAGGGGGTGGAAGTGTTTTCGTCTAACCTTTCTGTGTTCTGCTCTTCCAGCGAATCATTCTGATTTTCCATCTTCTTGATGCGGTCGAGCGAGAGGTTGCGGGCGATGGTGAGGCTGTATGCCTCGATGGAGTCAAGCTCCTGCCATCTGTCGCGGGCGTTCCAGACTTTAATCAGCGTATCCTGCACAACGTCTTCCGCTTCCTCCCGGTTGAGAGTAATGCGAAGGGCCAGCCTGAAGAGTTTATTCTTCAGCGGCAAAACATCGTTCTGGAAACTGATTTCTTTCATCCCTCTATAATTAATGACGACTATGTTATAAGAAAGTTACAACCAATCTTGATTTATTTCTATTTTTAACTCTTAATAACAGTTCCGTGCTTTCCGTCGATGGCGGTAGCAAGGGTGATAATCACCTCTTTCACACCAGCATCAATGGCTGCAAGGGCATTCTCCAACTTAGGAATCATGCCGCCTGCCACGGTACCATCTGCTTTATATCTCTCAAAATCGGCATGGGTAATCACTGGAATCACGCTGTCGTCATCCTCAGGATTACTGAGCACGCCTTTCTTTTCAAAACTATATATCAATGTCACATCGTAGTAAGGAGCCAGAGCCTTGGCAGTCTCGCTGGCTATGGTGTCGGCATTGGTGTTGAGGATGTTGCCCTTGCCGTCATGGGTCAATGGGGCCATCACTGGAGTAATGCCTTCATTAATAAGGGTCTGGAGCATCTTGCCGTTGGCACGCTCTACATCGCCCACGAATCCGAAGTCGATACCGTCCTTCAACGGACGCTTGTGACTGTGGATTACGTCCATATCAGCACCGGTCAAACCGAGAGCATTCACGCCGTTAGCCTGGAGCTTGGCAACCAGGTTCTTGTTGACCAGACCGCCATAAACCATTGTTACCACTTCCAGCATGTCTGCATCAGTGATGCGGCGGCCGTTCACCATCTTGCTCTCTATGCCGAGGGCTGCGGCTACTTTAGTGGCACGGCGGCCACCGCCATGTACCAATACTTTCTTGCCGGGAATGGCTGCGAAATCCTTCAAGAGCTGTGCCAGCTGCTCGCTGTCTTCAACGATGGCACCGCCTACCTTTACTACTGTTACTTTTTCCATCTTTAAGTTTAGTTTATAGTTTATAGTTAATAGTTTATAGGGCAATCTTGCTGTAAACTATTAACTATCAACTGTTAATTCTTATTGAAGATAAGTGTATCCGAAGAGACCATTGCGATAAGTGCCCAAGAATTCCTTGCCTTCATCGAGCGAAATCTTGCCTTCCTTCACACTCTTGGTTACCCACTGCTCCAACTGGCGGACGAGCTTCTTCGGATTGTACTGTACGTAATCCAATACCTCCTCTACGGTCTCGCCGTCGAATATCTGGTCGATGCAATATTTGCCGTCCTTTACAGAGATGTGGGCAGCATTGGTGTCGCCGAAGAGATTGTGCATGTCGCCCAGAATCTCCTGGTAGGCACCAACGAGGAACACACCGAGATAGTATGGCTCGTTCTTCTTCAATGGATGAAGAGGAAGAACATTGCCGATATGACCATCGGTTACGAAGTTCGCAATCTTTCCGTCGCTGTCGCAGGTGATGTCCTGCAAGGTAGCGTTGCGGGTAGGACGCTCGTTCAGACGCTGGATAGGCATGATAGGGAAGAGCTGGTCGATAGCCCAACTGTCTGGCAGGCTCTGGAACAGAGAGAAGTTGCAGAAATACTTGTCGGCAAGAATCTTGTCCAATCCTCTGAGCTCCTCAGGTACGTGCTTCATGTGCTTGGCAAGACTGTTGATCTCGTGGCACACGCTCCAGTACATCGCCTCAATCTCGGCACGGGTCTTCAAGTCTACGATGCCGTGAGAGAAGAGCTGCAAAGCCTCGTCGCGAATCTGCTCAGCATCGTGCCAGTCCTCCAGCATGTTGCGTGGATTCAGGTTGTCCCATATCTCATAGAGGTCCTTAACCAGCTGGTGGTCGGTTTCCTTTGCCTCAAACTCCTCTGGCATTTCCGGCAGGGAAGCAGTCTCCAAGACATCGATGACCAGGACAGAGTGGTGGGCAGAGAGCGAACGGCCACTCTCGGTGATGAGGTTAGGATGCTCGATATTGTTCTTGTTGGCTGCATCTACGAATGTATAGACACAGTCGTTCACATACTCCTGGATAGAGTAGTTTACGGAGCTCTCGCTGCTTGAAGAGCGGGTGCCGTCGTAATCTACACCGAGTCCACCACCGCAATCAACGAAATCTACATTGTAGCCCATCTTGTGGAGACTAATGTAGAACTGTGCTGCCTCACGGAGAGCAGTCTGGATGCGGCGAATCTTAGTAATCTGACTTCCGATATGGAAGTGAATAAGGCGCAGACAGTCGTGGAATCCCATCTCGTCTATCTTCTTGAGGGCTGTGAGCAGTTCTGCGCTGGTCAAGCCGAACTTAGATGCATCGCCGCCGCTTTCAGCCCATTTGCCTGAACCTGAAGAAGCCAGTTTGATGCGGATACCGATGTTTGGCTTTACGTTGAGCTTTTTGGCTACCTTTTCGATGATATCCAACTCATTGAGCTTTTCTACTACGATAAAGATGCGCTTGCCCATCTTCTGAGCCAGCAAGGCAAGTTCGATGTAGCTCTCGTCCTTGTAGCCGTTACAGATGATGAGCGAGTCGCTCTGTGCCTGTACGGCGATGACGGCGTGGAGTTCAGGCTTAGAGCCAGCCTCCAGTCCGAGGTTGAACTTCTTGCCGTGAGAGATAATCTCCTCAACGACCGGCTGCATCTGGTTCACCTTAATAGGATAGATGACAAAGTTTTCTCCCTTGTATCCATACTCTTCCTTTGCCTTTTGAAAACAGCTGGCTGTCTTCTCGATGCGGTTGTCGAGGATGTCTGGGAAACGGAGCAGTACGGGAGCGTTGATGTCGCGTAATGCCAACTCGTCCATGATGTCGCGCAGGTCTATCTGTGTGTTGTCCTTGCATGGAGTTACATAGACATCACCCTTGTCGTTGATGCCAAAGTAAGAAGTGCCCCAACCACAGATGTTGTAGAGCTCCTTCGAGTCTTCAATAGTCCATTTCTTCATTTTCTAATCTTGCTTGCTGGAAATCAGTTTTGTTTGTTACCTTTATTATTTTATTAGATACGGCTATATGTTCAGCAGGTCTCTGATCTGCTGAACAATAGCGTTGATTTTATCATAATTGTCCATCACGTTGATATCGATGATGTGTTTTGCCTTCTCGTAGTAAGGCTCGCGAAGTTTCAGCTGTTCATGGATAAACTTGTCTACCTCTTCCGGTGTTTTGTTGAGCAGCAGAGGGCGTACGCCTTTGCCCATCTTCAGATGAGCGTGAAGGGTTTCTGGAGATGCCTTCAGGTAAAACGTTTCGCCAAGTTGGTTCATGTAGTCCATATTGTCGAAAAAACATGGTGTTCCTCCTCCGCAACTTACCACTACATTTTCAAACTCTGCCACTTCGTGTAGCATATTGTGCTCTATCTTGCGAAATCCCTCTTCTCCAACTTCGTCGAAGATCTGTTTAACGGTCTTGCGCATTCGGCTCTCGATATACCAGTCGAGATCGTAGAACATAACGCCAAGGTCTTTGGCGAGGGCTTTGCCGACCGTTGTCTTGCCGGCGCCCATGTATCCTATGATGATGATTGACTTCATTTTCTTCTGTTTCTATGTCAATGAGGCATGTTTATGATTTCTTTCTGCCTCTAGCTTTTGGTTCTGGAGCAGCTTTGATAATTTCCATACACTCCTCGTATGTAAGCTCCTCTGCACTCTCATGTTTTGCCTTTGGAATGCGGTAATTCTTGCCGTCGTAAGCAATGTATGGACCATACTTGCCATTGAGAATTTCCATCTTGTCGTCCTCATCGAAAACTTTGAGATGACGCTTCTCTTCGGCTTCGCGCTTTTCCTTGATCAGTTCGATGGCTCTATCCAGGGTGATGGTCAGCGGATCATCCTCCTTTGGAATAGAAACATACTTGCGGTTATGGAGGATGTAAGGGCCGTATCGGCCAGAGCCAACTGTTACAGTAATGCCTTCATAATCTCCGAGTTCTCTTGGCAGCTTGAAGAGTTCCAAAGCCTCTTCCAGGGTGATGGTTTCGATGCTCTTGTCTGATGGCAACTGGGCAAACTGAGGCTTGTCCTTATCCTCTGCAGAACCAATCTGTACCACTGGTCCAAAACGGCCAATCTTGACGAATACTGGCTTTCCGGTCTTTGGATCATTTCCGAGATTGCGCTCGCCGGCTTTGTGCTGGTTGCGGGCTTCCAGAACTTCCTTCACTTCAGGCTCAAAGCCCTTGTCGAAATCCTTCATCCAGTTGGTCCATTCGGTCTTTCCTTCTGCAATATCATCAAACTTCTTCTCTACGTCTGCCGTAAAGTTGTAGTTCATGATGTTCGGGAAGTTCTCCATCAGGAAATCGTTTACTACGATGCCGATATCAGTAGGCAGAAGCTTGCCCTTTTCTGAGCCTGCCATCTCTTTCTTCAACTTCTGGGTTATCTTGATGCCCTTCAGAGAATCTATGGTAAATGTGCGCTCTTCACCCGTCTTGTCACCCTTTACTACGTATTGACGCTGCTGGATGGTACTGATGGTTGGAGCATAGGTAGATGGACGGCCGATGCCGAGATCTTCCAGTTTCTTCACCAGACTGGCCTCTGTGTATCTTGCAGGAGCCAGAGAATACTTCTCTGTAGCAAGGATTTCTCTGCGCTGCAATTCATCGCCTTCTTTCAGGGCTGGAAGAATGTGGGAAGAATCCTCAGCATGCTCTTCATCGTCGGTTGACTCGAGATAAACCTTGAGGAAACCATCGAATGAAACAACCTCGCCGGTAGCAACAAACTTTTCGCTTGTGTTGCCGATATTGATGTTGATGGTTGTCTTTTCGAGCTGTGCATCAGCCATCTGAGATGCGATGGTACGCTTCCAGATGAGTTCGTAAAGGCGCTTCTCCTGAGCGGTTCCTTCGATGGTTGGTTCATTCATATATGTAGGACGGATAGCCTCGTGCGCTTCCTGTGCACCCTTTGAACTGGTGTGGTAGGCACGAGTCTGGCTGTATTCCTTGCCATATTCTCTGATAATCTCATCTTTGCTGGCGTTGGAACAGAGCGTAGAGAGGTTTACGCTATCGGTTCGCATGTAAGTGATGCGTCCGCTTTCGTAAAGTTTCTGGGCTATCATCATGGTCTGTACAACGGTGAAACCAAGCTTGCGTGCTGCCTCCTGTTGCAGAGTAGAAGTAGTGAAAGGTGGAGCAGGAGAACGCTTTAAAGGCTTTTTGGTTACAGATTCAACCATAAACTTAGCGTCTTTACACTTCTCAAGGAAAGCTTCAACCTCTTCGTGGGTATTGAATCGCTGGTCCAGTTCTGCCTTTACCTCTGTTGCATTGCCGCTGTCGCTGATCAGGGCGAAAATAGCGGTAACGCGATAGTATGGAACACTCTGGAACTTCTGGATTTCACGCTCACGTTCTACTATCAGACGGACAGCAACACTCTGTACACGACCTGCAGAAAGGGCTGGCTTAACCTTTCTCCACAAGATAGGAGAAAGCTTGAAACCTACCAGTCGGTCGAGTACACGACGAGCCTGCTGGGCATTCACCAGGTTCATGTCCAGATGGCGTGGGTTATTGATTGCGTCAAGAATAGCCTGTTTGGTAATCTCGTGGAAGACAATACGGTTTGTCTTCTCCTCATCCAATCCCAGTACTTCGCAAAGGTGCCAGCTGATGGCTTCTCCCTCGCGGTCCTCATCGGATGCTA
>CAVHWE010000130.1:0-7022 GCA_963639495.1 bacterium
TCTCCATACGCTCTGCTGCAGAATTCAAAGTTTCTTTAACGTCTATCATAATTATATGTTTTTATTTTATTAATTCTAATCTTTTCAATTCTTCGCCCACATAGTTGGTGAGTTCTACAAACTGCTGGATAGTGAGCTGCTCAGGGCGCTTGGTCATGATGTCGGTGGTGTAGAAATCCTCGCGTGGAGTTACACCAGGGAACATCTGTTTCAAACTCACACGGAGCATCTTGCGACGCTGGTTGAAGACTGTCTTAACCAGACGCTTAAACAGTTTTTCATCACAGCCAAGGTCAGTCACCTTGTTGCGAGTCATGCGGATTACCGCACTTTTTACCTTTGGTGGTGGGTTGAACACATTCTCATCTACCGTAAAGAGATATTCCACATCATACCATGCCTGGATGAGCACACTGAGGATACCATAGGCTTTGTTGCCTGGTTCTGATGCCATACGCAATGCTACCTCGCGCTGAATCATTCCGGTACAGCAAGGAATGAGATCCTTGTAATCGAGCATCTTGAAGAATATCTGCGATGAGATATCGTATGGATAATTACCTGTCAGTACAAACTGCTTTCCATCGAATATCTGGTTCAAATCCATTCTCAGGAAGTCTTCACCGATAATATTATCCTTGAGTGTCGGGAAATTCTCATGAAGATACGCCACCGACTCCGAGTCGATTTCCACTGCCTTGACGGGTCTTGGTTTCTCTACGAGATATTGGGTAAGAACGCCCATACCTGGTCCGATTTCGAGAACAGGTATATCCGGGCAGGCATCCACCGTATCGGCGATGCGCTTTGCTATATTGAGGTCGGTCAAGAAGTGCTGACCGAGATTCTTCTTAGGCTTTACAGCTTTCATATCTTATCTTTATATTATATATTTTGCAAAAATACGATTATTTTTTGAGAATCCACACGAAGTATGCGATTTTTTTTATCTTTTTGGGTAAAAAAGGGAAAGAGCCACTTGTTTCTTAAAAAAAAGGCTATACTTTTAGCCATAAATGGCGCCCAAGCGTTTATTTATGCTAAAAATATGCAGATTCGAACGATATTGTCAATAAAAGTATTATCTTTGCATCTAATTATGGATATAAAGAAGATAGCAAACAACATATGGAAGGTGGCTTTGTCGCTCATTCTGGGTGGCGCCATCCTTTATTGGATGTATCGCGGATTCGACTTCAAGCAAGTAGAAGATGTTCTGCTTCACAAGATGAGTTGGACCTGGATGCTGCTGTCGTTCCCTTTTGGCATCTCTGCCCAGATGTTCAGAGGATGGAGATGGAAACAGTCGCTGGAACCATTAGGCGAGAAGGCCCGCTCCAGTATCAGCATCTACTCCATCTTCCTGTCCTATGCTCTGAGTCTTGTAATTCCTCGTGCGGGCGAGTTTGCCAGATGCGGCGTATTGAAGAAATGGGATGATGTTTCGTTTCCGAAAGCCTTGGGTACCGTCGTTACAGAAAGAGCCATCGATTCACTCCTCGTGCTGCTAATTACGGCGCTGGTCTTTGTGATGCAGATTCCGGTATTCCTCAATTTCTTTGAGAAAACAGGTACGAGCATGGACAGTTTACTCTGCCAGTTTACAGCCACAGGTTACATAGTGACTGCTATCTGTGGCATAGCAGTACTCATCCTTGCTCACTATCTGCTCAAGCGACTCGCTATATATAATAAGGTGAAAGCAACACTGGGAGGGCTCTGGCAAGGTATCATCTCGCTGAAAGGTGTCAGAAATGTACCGCTCTACATCGCCCTTACACTGGGTATCTGGTTGAGCTATTTCTTCCACTACTATCTCACCTTCCAATGCTTCGAGGCAACCTCCCATCTTAATCTGATGTGCGGTCTGGTGACATTCATCGTGGGCAGCATAGCGGTCATCGTACCAACTCCTAACGGAGCCGGACCTTGGCACTTTGCCGTCAAGACAATGCTCATACTCTATGGCATTCAGGCAAACGATGCCCTCTTCTTCGTTCTCATCGTACACTCCGTGCAAACCCTGCTTGTAGTCCTTTTGGGAATCTATGCCTGGATAGCACTGGCGTTTACCGGGAAAGTGAAGAGTAAGGAGTGAAGAATCCTCTTGCTTTAGGGCGTATGCCCAACTTAACATTGAACATTTAACATTAAAATAAAAATATTATGGCTGACATTAAGAATTTGAACCCAGTTGAAATCTGGCGTAACTTTGACAAGTTAACACAAGTTCCACGTCCATCAGGACATTTGGAAAAGATTCAGGCTTATTTGCTCGATTGGGCAAAAGAAGCAGGTGTAGAGGCATTCCAAGACCCAGCAGGCAACATCGTGATGCGCAAACCTGCTACTCCAGGTATGGAGAACCGCAAAGGCGTTATTATGCAGGCGCACATGGACATGGTTCCTCAGAAAGCACCAGACAGCAAGCATAATTTTGAAACAGACCCTATTGAAACCATCATCGATGGCGACTGGGTACGTGCTAATCATACAACACTCGGTAGCGACGACGGACTTGGCGTAGCTACCATCATGGCTGTAATGGAATCAAAAGATTTGCAGCATGGTCCTATCGAGGGCTTGATTACCGCCGACGAAGAGACAGGCATGTATGGTGCCAACGATCTCCCAGCAGGCGAACTGAACGGCGACATTCTCTTGAACTTCGATACCGAGGTTTGGGGCGAGTTCGTTATTGGTAGCGCTGGCGGTATCGACATCACAGCAACTCTCGATTATAAAGAGGTAGAAACCGACAAGGAAGATGCTGCCGTTAAGGTAACCCTCAAGGGATTGAAGGGCGGTCACTCCGGTATCGAGATCAACGAAGGCAGAGCGAATGCCAACAAGTGCATGGTTCGTTTCGTGCGTGAAGCTATTTCAGAACTCGATGCCCGTCTAGCTTCATGGCAGGGCGGCAACATGCGTAATGCCATCCCATTCCAGGCTGAGGTTGTTCTGACCCTGCCTAAGGAGAACATTGAAGCTTTGAATGACCTGGTAGCAGACTGGAAGGATGAAATCTGTGATGAGTTCGAAGGCATTGAAACAACTGAGAACATCGAGTTCTTCGCTGAGAATGTTGAGACTCCTAAGATGCAGGTTCCTGCCGAAATTCAGGATAACCTTGTAGATGCTATCTACGCTTGCCACGATGGTGTATTGCGTATGGCTCCATCTATGCCTGAGATTGTAGAGACCTCTTCAAACCTCGCAATCGTTGAGATTGGTGACGGCAAGGCTGCTATCAAGATTCTGGCCCGTTCTAGCCACGAATACTACAAGATGTATCTTGCCACAATGATAGAAAGCTGTTTCAACATGGCAGGCATGAAGGTTGAATTCAGTGGCAGCTACATGGGATGGAACCCTAACCCTAAGAGCGACATCCTGGAACACGTATTGAAGGTTTACAAAGAGCAGAATGGCACAGACGGTAAGGTACAGGCTGTTCACGCAGGTCTGGAGTGCTCTATCATCCTGAGCAAGTATCCTAACCTCGATGTCGTATCATTCGGTCCTACCCTTCTTAGCCCTCACACAGCCAATGAGCGTTGCCAGATCAGTTGCGTAGCTCCTTTCTGGAACCTCGTCAAGCAGCTCCTGACAGAGATTCCTGCAAAGTAAAAAAATGGGGAACGAAATTACAAAAAGATTAAAAAAGAAAGCCGAGAGTGAAAATTCTCGGCTTTTTTGTTCCAGTTTTCAAAAGAAATCATTACCTTTGCAGTCGATTTCGCAAGTCTTGTAAAATCTCTGTAGCAGATCATACAAATTCACTTGCATAAGTTTCATTAAAATAACACAAAAATGGACGATTATCACGCGGAGAACAATAATGAATTGTAAGGCGTGGAGATTCAGCAACGATGAAGCCTTTCTGTAGGCCGTACCCAAGCGCTAGTCTCCATACCCCAAACTTTTATTATGTGGAGATTAGCAAACTATGAAGACTTATTGGAATATAGACAAGAATCTGACTGTACTCAATGAGTGGCAGCCAAACTGCTGGATACAGGTAACATGTCCAACTGATGAAGACCAGCGCTTGCTGGAAGAAGAATTCAAGATCCCTGATTATTTCCTCTCGGATATCAGCGATACCGATGAGCGTGCCCGCTACGAATATGACGATGGCTGGATGCTCATCATCCTCCGTATCCCTTATGTCAAGGAAATACGCAGCCGTACCCCATACACCACCGTGCCTCTGGGTATCATCCATAAGCGCGATGTTACCATCACCGTATGCTATTATGAAACCAATATGATGATTGATTTCGTAAGCTACCAGCAGAAGCGCAGCGAGGGGTTCACCGACTATGTAGACATGACCTTCCGCCTCTTCCTTTCATCTGCGGTATGGTATCTGAAGCGATTGAAACAGATCAATTCTCTCATAGAAAAGGCAAAACGAAACCTCGATCATGGTGTGAACAATGAGAGTCTGATTGGACTGAGCCGCCTGCAGGACTCCCTTACCTACTTCATCACCTCTATCCGGGGCAACGAGAATCTCCTGTCTAAACTGAAGTTCAAACTGCAGGTGGATGAACTTGATGCCGACCTCATCGAAGACGTAAACATCGAGATGACACAGGCACGCGAAACCACAAGCATCTACTCGGACATCCTGGAGTCGACAATGGATACCTATTCGAGCATCATCAACAACAATATGAATACCACGATGCGTACCTTGACCAGTATCAGTATCGTCATGATGTTGCCTACGCTGATTTCCTCATTGTTCGGCATGAACTTAATCAACGGTATGGAAGACAGCCATTACGGATTTGCCATCGCTCTGGTTATCTCCGTGCTCGTTTCTGCACTTTCATGGGGCTTCCTCAGATACAAGCGTCTGCTCTAAGCATACACCACTCTGATAAGCATTAAGTAGCCCAAAAGAGCACACAAAACGATGAATAGCAAGAAAAAGACAATTATAAATACAAAAAAAATTAAAAAATCGAATGTCATGGCATGATATTCGATTTTTTTTTTTAAGTTTGCAACTTATTAATAATATAAATTTGTATGGGGCTGAATTGCAGATAAGCGACTACCGGCCCAAGAAACTCGAATCATAAACTAAACAAAGTGACATGATGGACTCTCAAGAAAAAGCTCTGTTGCAGCAGAGCACCCTGGAAGACCCTGCCAAGAAGGCTTATGCCACCAAGCAGGAAGTGCTCGAAAGAGTAAAGGAAATCGCTCATAGCAGCGAAAATCCAAACAAGGAGGAACTCGACCTACTCAAGACAACTTTCTACAAGATTCATCTCGCAGAAAGAGACGCACAGATGAAAGAGTATCTCGCAAAAGGCGGTGACCCAGAGAAGTATATCCTTCTACCGGATGACACTGAAGAAGCCTTCAAGGCTGAGATGCAACTCATCAAGGAGAAAAGAGCCAAGATCTTCCTGGCACAAGAAGAAGAAAAACAAGATAATCTCCGCAAAAAAGAGGAAATTATCGAAAAGATAAAGGCCATGACCACCTCACCGGAGGAGGCCAACAAATCATATCAGGACTTCAAGGCATTGCAGCAGGAATGGAAGGAAATCAAGAACATCCCTGCAGACAAGGCAAACGAGGTATGGAAGAACTATCAGCTCTATGTAGAGCAGTTCTACGACATGCTCAAGTTGAACAGCGAAGCTCGCGAATATGACTTCAAGAAGAATCTTGAAGCCAAGACCCAACTCTGCGAGGCTGCAGAGAAACTCAATGAGGAAGAGGATGTTATTTCTGCCTTCCACCAGCTTCAGGACCTCCACCAGCAATATCGCGAAATCGGTCCTGTTGCCAAGGAGTTGAGAGAGCAGATATGGGAACGTTTCAAGGCTGCTAGCACTGTTATCAACAAGAAGCACCAGCAGCACTTCGAAGACCTGCGTGCCAAGGAAGAGGAAAACCTCGCCAAGAAGACTGCCCTCTGCGAAAAGGTTGAAGCTGCCAACCAAGGAGAATACAAGACTGCCAAGGACTGGGAAAAGGTTACCCAGGAAATCATAGAGATTCAGAAAGAGTGGCGCACTATCGGTTTTGCCCCTCAGAAGATGAACGTCAAGATTTTCGAGCGTTTCCGCATCGCCAACGATGAATTCTTCAACAAGAAGGCAGAATTCTTCAAAGGATTGAAAGATACCTACGCTGCCAATCTCGAAAAGAAACAGCAACTCGTAAATAAGGCAAAGGAACTGGCTGACAGTACAGACTGGAAGAAGACTGGCGACAAGTTCATCGCTCTTCAGAAAGAATGGAAGAAGGTGGGTACCGTACCTCACAAACAAGGCGAATTGCTCTGGAAGGAATTTCTGGATACCTGCAACAAGTTCTTTGAAGCCCGCAACAAGCAGAATGCCGGTTCACGCAGCGAGGAACATGCCAATCTGGACAAGAAGCGCAACATTATTGCCCAACTCAAGGAACTTGTAGTTGCAGAGATTTCAGACAACGATTTCCAAAAGAAGCTCAAAGATCTTGCCAAGCAATATAGTGCAATCGGACACGTTCCTTTCAAAGAGAAAGACAAGGTCTATAAAGAGTATCATGAGGCTATCGATGCAGCCTACGAGAAACTTCACGCCACCAACGCAAAGCGCCACTTCGACAACTTCAAGAACAACTTGAAGAATGTTGCCAAGGAAGGCGGCAATGCACTCGGCAATGAGCGTGGTAAACTCTTGCGCCGCTACGACCAGTTGCGCAGCGAGATTACTACTTATGAGAACAACCTCGGCTTCTTCAATACAGCCAGCAAGAAGGGCAACAGCCTGGTAGAAGAAATGAATCGTAAGATTGAGAAACTCAAGACTGACCTCGAAATGGTGAAGCAGAAAATCAAGGCTATTGATGCCGAGAAGAAATAAATACAATAAACCCCAGGGCGAAAGCTCTGGGGGTTATTGTTATGAATACTCCATAAAACAGAATTCCTATAAACAAAAAAAACACCTTTCATTACTGAAAGATGCCTTACCGTATGAGTTGGGATACCCGGACTCGAACCA
>CAVHWE010000131.1:0-7013 GCA_963639495.1 bacterium
TATTAGGGCTTGTTAGGGACTTGCACCCATTAGAATAAGCTCATGCCGAGCATACTGGCAAAAGTGCAACGCTCCGTTGCACTTTCTCATTATGTCCAGCATAACGTTCATAGAACTTTTTCATATACCACAGATTTCGTGGTGAAACACCCATCTTTGGATAGCGTTCTTTCAGGTCTGCTGACAACCGTCTTACAACGCTGTCACCATACCCACTTTCAATCTTGCGCTCATGAAGCATTTGACCAATCTCCCAATAGGCGGTAGATACGTAGCCATTGACATGTCGGGCTATTTCTGTCCGTGCATGCTCAATTACTGCGACAGCGTGTCGCAGTATCTCAGCATAATCGCTACTTCCTATTGAGAGTTTGTTGTCTTTATTGTCTGTTGTCATTTTATCAGTCTATTATTTGCCATATGCAGATGCATATTTAATTACAAAGGTAATTATAATACATCACTATTCCGCATAAACACAGTGAATTTTAAGTTTATTTAGCAGCTTGATAAAAAACTGTTATTATATTGCACATCACCCCTTAAAAGTGCGGTAAGGAGACCGCCATCCATAGCTTTTGCCGACTTGCTTGTTTTTGTAAGATTCAAGCAAATGATGATTCATTATAATGGGCTTATAAACTCCATAGAAAAAAGAATCTATGAAAAAGTATGAAAAAACATGAGCAAGTATGAGCAACTGTGAGTTGACCCCTCACCGATTTCGTATCTTTGCATTGTGGTTCAGAGATAACATCTCATACCACCAAGAGGCAATGCGCAGCGCCCCCTACAACACAAACACAATTTATTAACCTTAAAATGAAGACACTATGATTCTGTACACATTGAAGAAGTATGTCAACGAGAAGTTGAGCGCCGCTTACGGCAAGTTTTTCGCCTACCCTGTAATCACCCAGACCTATGGTCTTGATGAACTCGCAGAGCACATGGAAAGTCACAACACACCGTTCTCAAAGGGAGCCATCAAGGGTATGCTCACCGACATGGTGAGCTGCGTAAGAGAACTGGTTCTGCAGGGTATCGCCGTGAAGATTCCTGACCTCGCCATCTTCAGCATCGGCATCAAGAACAAGGAAGGTGCAGCCTCCGAGAAGGAGTTCACCATCACCAAGAACATTGCAGGACTGAAGCTCCGTGCACGTGGCACCGGCGAGTTCAAGGCTTCCAGTCTGAACCTCGATGCATCCCTGAAGAAGGCTACAGCCGTAACAGGCGAGGTAATCCCTCCGGATGACGGCAAGGACAACACAGGCGATACCACCCAGGGTGACGGAACAAACCAGGGAGGTGATTCAACACAGACTGGCGGATCCGACAACACCGAGAGCGGCGGCTCTGATGGTGACGGCAACATGGGATAACCCATCCGCCAGCAGATGAAGAAAGAAGGTTTTAGGCAGGATGCAGTCCGGGATTCGGCTATAGCACCCCCGGCTATTCATCCATATAGCAAGCAGCATTGAAACACGCGCTATCAAGCCCATCTGCTCATCCTGTCAGCCTTCCTTCACAAAAGTATCGCCCGGATATTGGAAATCCGAGTCCCCAATCCATTTATTAACCTTAAATCAAATGAAAAGAGAAACACTCAAGAAAATTCTGAATTTCGTCATTACCGTTCTCACCGCCGTAGCCTCTGCCTTTTGTGTGCAGAGCTGCCAGTAGTATCAACCCTTTAAAGATTCAGTACCATGAAAAACACAAGAAAAATCTCACTTATTGTCATCCACTGTTCTGCCACACGCGTCACCCAGGACTTCACCTTCGAAAAGCTCGAAGCCTGTCATTTAGCCCGCGGTTTCCGCAGCATCGGTTATCACTATTACATCACGAAAGACGGCGTCATCTACCCTGGACGTCCCGAGTCAGAAATCGGCGCCCACGCCCGCCATTTCAATGCACACAGTATCGGCATCTGTTACGAAGGCGGTCTCGACGCCGACGGCAATCCGGCAGATACCCGTACGAAGGCTCAGAAGCAGTCTCTCCAGAATCTCCTGACGAGTCTGTGCGTAGACTATCCCGAAGCCGAAATTCTAGGTCATCGTGATCTCCCGAACGTCCACAAGTCCTGTCCCTGCTTCAGTGTCCAGGCTTGGCTGAATGAAATCAAATTCCACATTTAGCTCCCTATTCAGTTAATATTATTCATACATATTATTTTTTCTACTCTCTCCCCCAATCTTAAGTGATTAAGGTTGGGGGACTTTTGTTCAGGAATCTGCAAACTTCTTCATAATGAGGAGTATTGCGCCCCCGCTTTTCCACTGAAAAAAGGCTGTAACATGAAATATAAGGCATAATTGTTTTAAATAATGTAAAAAAGTAGCGTAATACTAAACTTTATATGTACTTTTGCATCGAATTATATAAAAATAAGAAACAAATTAAAGAGAAAATATAAAAAAAGAAGAAAGGATATGAAGATGAAAAGAATCATATTGACACTCACAATGCTAGTTGCTCTTGTAGCTACAGCATCTGCTCAGGCAGAGATTAAGTTCGACAAGCTGATACACAACTTCGGTTCGTTCGAAGAGTCAAATCCGGTACAGAAGGCAACCTTTACCTTCACCAATGTGGGCAACAAGCCTTTGATTATCAACCAGGCTATTGCCAGCTGCGGCTGCACCGTACCTTCTTACACCAAGAAGCCTGTCGCTCCAGGCGAGAAGGGGCAGATTAGTGTTACCTATAATGGCAAGGGCATGTTCCCTGGTCATTTCAAGAAGAGCATCACCATCCGTTCTAACGGCAATGTAGAAATGTCACGTCTCTATATAGAAGGTGTTATGACAGAAAAGAAATAATCTAGCTCAATACATATTTAAAAGTAAGCATGATTTTCTATTTCTCAGGAACTGGAAATACCAAGTGGGCAGCAGCCAGACTGGCAGCGGCTACACACGAAGACTTGATTCCTATAGCCCCTTATATGCGGGCGGACGATTCAAGCCACAATATAGCCGAGCCGTTTATTCTGAAAGAGAATGAACGGCTCGGATTCGTTTTCCCCGTACATGGCTGGAGAGTTCCACGCCTTGTAAGGGAGTTTATCAGGAAGATGAAGATACGGAGAGAAACTCCTGATGCGACTGCTGAAGACAAGGAGACGTTCAGAAAACATCCTTTCGCCTATTGCGTCTGTACTGCTGGCGACAGCATCGGACTCACCATCGAGAACCTCAACGATACGATTGCGCTGAATGCATCACTTCAGGCATTGGGCATCACGGAGGTTTCTGCTTCCTACTCGCTCATCATGCCGGAATCTTATGTAGGACTTCCTTTCATGGATGTTGATCCGAAGGAGCGCGAAGTCCGTAAGAAATCGAAATCGGCACAGGAACTGGCGGTTATCTGCGAAGAAGTATTCGACAGGAAAGAGGGCGTGAACCGTCTGGTAAAAGGTCCTATTCCCTGGTTCTTCACCAAGGTTGTGGGCGGATTCTTTGAGAAGGTGCTCATCACCGACAAGCGGTTCCATGTAGAGAAAGACAAGTGCGTGAAGTGTGGCATCTGTGCCAACGTCTGTCCTGTAGGCGATATCAAGGGCGGGCACGGAGAATACCCGGAATGGCTGCATCACAAGGATTGCCTCACCTGCTTTACCTGCTATCACCATTGTCCGCATCACGCCATCGAGTTTGGTCACCAGACTCAGAAGAAAGGACAATACTTTTATAAATAATCCCTATCTACCCTAACAGATTATGAAGAAGATGATCATCTCTCTGGCGCTCGCCTTTCTGGGCATCGCCAATCTCTATGCCGTAAAGGCTAAACCGGGCATCGCCAAGATTATGCTGGCTGATGGAACGGTGGCTTGTGCCACACTGCATGGTGACGAAACCTTCCACTATTATATGCTGCTGGACGGTACGCCCCTGCGGGAAACCCAGGACGGTAAGTATGAAAAGATAACAGCTGAAGAGCTGAACAGCCGAAAAAGCCGTGCTTTCTCTGCAAAGAATATCACAAGAGCCTCTGGATTAGGAACCTGGAGTCCTAGCTATTTTCCACATAAGGGAAGTCCAAGAGCTCTGGTACTCCTGGTGCAGTTTCAGGATGTGAAGTTCAAGAGTAAGGATCCGGTTGCTACATTCAACCATTACCTTAACGGAAAGAAGGGAGAAACTATGCCTGAGGCTGATAAAGAAGTGTTTATCACCAACGAGAATTACTGCCAGAACTATGGCAGCGTACAGCAGTATTTCGCTGATATGAGCGATAACCAGTTTATTCCACAGTTTGACGTAGTGGGTCCTGTTACGGTAAGCAAGAATTCTGCCTATTATGGCAAGAACGGAGGTGACGACGGAAGTGATACCAACTATCCTCAGATGATTCAGGAAGCCTGCCAGCAGGTAGACGAGAAGGTTAACTTTGCCGAATACGACAGCGATGGCGACGGATATGTAGACTTAGTATACGTGATCTATGCCGGCTATTCTGAAAGTATCTCAGGCAATTCAAGCGATTGTCTCTGGCCGAAATCAGGTACCGTAGGAGTGGGAACCTATGACGGGAAAACTGTATGCCGGTTCGGCATCAACAACGAACTGAACAATACGCCTGCAGATACCAAAGACGGCAAATACTACATTAATGGTATCGGTCTCTTCTGTCATGAGTTTTCGCATACCCTCGGTTTGCCAGATATATATCCGACCAACAATCTTACAGAGCACAACCAGAGTCCTGAATATTGGGACGTCATGGATATGGGCAGTTATCAGGCTAACGGCTACCAGCCTATCCCTTATTCACCATGGGAGAAAAGCATCGTAGGATGGAAACAGCCTACCCTGCTGTCAGATACCGAGGCGCAGCAGATAACGCTGGAACCATACGACAAGGCATCGGATGCATTCAAGATTATAGCCAACAAGCAGGGCGAATACCTGCTGCTGCAGAACATCCGGAACGAGGGATGGTACAAGAAGGCTTATGGTTACGGATTGCTGGTATGGCGCATCGACTACGATGATTTATCATCGGTTAACCTGGGGGATAAAACCAACAATACGCTAGGTAAGCCAAGGGTAATGATTGTTCCGGCAGACGGCATGGTATACAACAGCTATAACGAGAATGTCAGCGGCGATGATATTATAACGAGTCTTCAGAACGATCCGTTCCCAACCTACAAGGCAGGCTCTGCTACAGAGTATGAGGTGAACAGTCTGACCAGTATCACCCTGAACAACAGCGTTGACACGAGTCATCCGCTCTACAACATCACAAAGGATGAAGCAACCGGTCTGGTAACCTTCGATTATCTCAAGAACTTCTCTCCTACCGGAATCTCATCTGTCATCATCGGAAAAGACAGACCGACAGCCTATTTTGACCTGGAAGGCAGAAAGGTTTCCGTTCCACAAAAGGGCAAGATTTATATTACCAACAAGGGACAGAAGATTGTATACTAATATATAATGAGGGTGTGTCAAAAGTCTATGACACACCCTCATTCTTTAATATATTCTAGGACCGAAGATGGTGGTACCCACACGAACCATCGTGCTGCCGTGCTTAACGGCAATATGATAATCGTGACTCATACCCCAACTACGCTCGCAGAAAGCATCATCATCGGCAAAATACTTTGCCTTTACCTCATCGTAGAACTTCGCAGCCTCATCAAACTCCTGAGCAATCTGCTGTTCATCATCCGTATTCGATGCCATCATCATGATGCCACAAATCTGCACATGCTTCATCTCCCGCCATTCGCCTGCCTCCAGGAGTTCGCGGCAAGCATCAAGAGAAAGACCCGATTTGGTATCTTCCTCAGCCAGATGAAGTTCCAGAAGAACCTTCACCACACGATCGTGCTTGGCTGCCTGCTTCTCAATCTCCTTAAGAAGTTTCAGACTGTCTACCGATTCAATCATCGAGATATAAGGTGCGATATACTTCACCTTATTGGTCTGCAGATGACCGATGAAATGCCATTCGATGTCCTCAGGCAGCGAAGCCACCTTCTTGGCGAGTTCCTGCTCGTGACTCTCGCCGAAGATACGCTGACCTTCAGCATAAGCCTCCTCGATATACTCGTTGGGATGAAACTTGCTGATGGCAACGAGACGGACGCCGGCAGGCAAGCTGTTCAGCACCTCATGGAGATTTCCTTTTACATCATACATAGTTCAATTATTTTTGCTCCTCGTATTCAGGCACATCATTCTTCTCCTCTTTCTTCTCGTTAGGAGCATGGTGCTCGAATACATCCATCAGTTTGGTTTCGTTCAAACCAACCACATCATAATCAATCATGGTCTTGCCCATCACCTCATCAATATAACGGAGGGCACGGGCGAGAGACTTAGCCTGAACAAGATAGGTAACATTGCTGCGCTTCTCCTTCTCACTCTTCTCATCAATCGTGATGAACTGGAGTTTAGCCTTATACCACTTATCATCATCATCCACATCGCTGAAGAAGATTTCGCCGTAGCCAGCCTTGCCGATACCGCTCACTTTCAACTCGCCGCTCACATAAACCGACATCTCATCAATGATGGCGCTCTCAGCCTCGGTAAAACTCAAAGCATCTACTACGTATGCTTCAGAAACAACCTTTTCTGAACCATCCTCCATTGTCTTCTGATATTTCACTTTGGTCTCAAACCATGTACTTGTTCTACTTCTCATAATTTTCTTCTTACTTATTTTAATTAATTCGTATAATCTTATAACATTTCTTGAAATTAAGTGCAAAGTTATAAAAAAGAAAGCAAAGAGCGACATATTTAAAGAGTTTTTAATCAAAAAATAAAATTTAACCGAAAGTTATTCTCAATTCTCATCTAATTTTCTTATCTTTGCAGCCGATTAGCGTAAATTGAAAAGACCAGAAGGTCATAGAATTCAATTTTCGACACGGATAATTAATAGAAAGAAACAATATTTTAAGATGCCAGAAATATCTGTACGCGGTCTTGAAATGCCAGAGTCACCTATCAGAAAGTTGGCTCCTTTGGCTG
>CAVHWE010000132.1:0-6976 GCA_963639495.1 bacterium
TCGTGACCTCCTGCGTGACAGGCAGGCATTCTAACCAACTGAACTAACGCACCAATCATGAAATCAAATTGAATGGCTTAGCGCTCATTTTTCATTTGCGAGTGCAAAGGTACTACTTTTTTTTGGTTCTACCAAATTTTTATGCAACTTTTTTACAGAAAATATTGAAAAAACATCGCATCCTCATATCCAACCGGGCTACAAAGCCATTGTTTCAGGATATTATTCCCCTCAAATCCAACAGATTGCAGCATTTTAGCCGCTTTTTGGTTTCTGATACCTACAATAGCATAAATCTGCTGAAGATGAAGTATATTCCGAGCATATTGCAACAAGCGTGACACAGAAGCCTTCGCGTAACCCTGCCCCTGAAACTCCTTTTTGATGACAATTCCGAGTTCGGCACGGTGATGACGGGGATCAAAATCTGTAAGATCCAGGATGCCCACCTGCTCATTCTGCTCATTCTCTACTATCAGGCGCACCTGATTGTCTACATAAATATCTGCCGAAGCACTGGTTATATAGTCGAGCAGCACCCGGCGCGAATATGGAACATTGGAAACACCCAGTTCCCAAAGCCGATCATCATTCTCTATATGGTAGAGAAAATCTAGATCTTCCAACTCTAAAGCACGTAATCGAATATTCGGTTCTTTCATAAACTACACTTATTAATAATGTACGCGCGTACCTTATAATATAGAAATAAATCTATCCTTATAAATAACCAAATTCATCCTTATCCATCACCTCCCTATCCGTAATCACCTTACCGATGTCCTTCGTATAGGTAGCCAGTTTGATATTCTCGTCAGACCGCTGCGCAAGCTGATGCAGCATCTCTTCATAGCTCATCTCGTCAGCATCAAACAACACCTGGTTTGACAGGTCGACATGAGAAGGAGAAAAGAATCCCAGACTCTTTCTGATTCTCGCAGTCATCATCTGCGTAAAGGCTACAGAGGCACGGGCATAGATGGCAAATTTGATAGGAATACTCAAGAGATGCGACATACCCGAATAATGTTTACGGAAGAAGATAAGCATCGCCTCGTAAAACACATGAACATAGCGGAAGCTCGACTTCTGAGTACTTTCACCTTTGTAATGCAGGATATCTACAGGCAGATAATAGTTCTGATAACCACCCTTCAAGATACGGTAAGAAAGATCAATATCCTCGCCATACATGAAGAAATCCTCATCCAGTAACCCCACCTTCAGCAAGGCTTCACGACGAATCATACAGAAAGCACCGCTCACAACCTCTATCTTTGCCGGCTTATCCCATGGAAGATAACCCATGTAATAATGACCGAAACTGCGATGCTGAGGAAACCGGCTGCACAACCCCATCATCTTATAGAAAGCCACCATCGGAGAAGGCAATCCTCTCCTACTCTCAGGAGCTGGTTTGCCATTGGCTCCCAACATCCTTACACCCAGTGCACCGGCATCAGGATGAGAACGCATAAAACTGACAGCATCCTTGAGAACATGCTCACCGATAATGGTATCCGGATTCAGCAAAAGAACCAGATCACTCTCGCTCTTGCGGATAGCAAGATTGTTGGCACGGGCAAATCCGTTATTATGCGTACAGGCTACAACATGGAGATTAGGATATCGGGAAGCCGGGAAACACTGTTCGAGATATTCCACCGTTCCATCCTGAGAATGATTATCAACCACGATAATCTCTGCCGTATCGCCACTTGCATCACCCTGCTGCCCACACTCCAACACGCCGATAGCTTTCTCTACCGAACGCAGACACTGGGCAAGATAGTACTTCACATTATAGCTTACTATGACAACACTAAGTTTCATATTGAATAGCAAATATTAGATACTGAGAGTTTAACCTTCCGCCTCTGTTGTTTCGTCCTCACATCTTCCGACAGAAGGATAAACAAAGAAGAGACAGAGAAAAAGGATGATAGCCATATATCCGAAAGCAGGCGCCATCGTCTGATAATACATAAACGTATTGATCAGCATTGGCAAGCAGAGCATATTCAGACGGGCAGTGCCCAGAGGAAGAAGTGCATCTCCCTTACGGGTTACCAACTGACGGTGAATAGCCTTGAAACTGAAGAGTTTGAGCGCCAAAGGAATAACGGCAATGGTAAGAAACTCCATCGCTACGGTAATCACATAGACCAACGTGACATCCCCTGCCAGATTAGTAGGTTCCAGAATTTCTGTCTCATAGAGCAAGACCAGCAGGAATCCTACCAACAGGACAAAGAGGAAATTGGTCATCAATATTCGTTGTACTTGTTTGATTTTCATTTTATTGTCTTTTGTTATTGTCCAAATGGAGTTCTATTCAGAATACTCCGTCCGAGGGTAACCTCATCCGTATACTCCAATTCATCACCCACCGAGATACCACGAGCGATAACAGAGAGTTTAACAGGATAATCAGCAAGTTTACGGGAGATATAGAAGTTGGTAGTATCACCCTCCATCGTACTGCTGAGAGCAAAAATCACCTCCTTCACCCCACCTTCAGCCACACGCTGAACCAGCGATTCTATCTCTATATCCGAAGGACCGATACCATCCATCGGCGAAATGATGCCGCCCAAGACATGATAGAGTCCGTGAAACTGCTGCGTGTTTTCTATCGCCAGTACATCCTGCACATTCTCGACAACACAGATGGTAGAAGCATCGCGCCGGGAATCAGAACAGATTGGACAGACATCAGTATCGCTGATATTATGACAAACCCTGCAGTATTTCACTTCACGCCGCATCCTGGAAATGGTATCAGCAAAGAGTTCCACATCCTCACTCTTACGCTTGAGCATAAAAAGTACAAGGCGCAAAGCTGTTTTGCGCCCTATACCTGGCAATTTAGAAAACTCCGCCACTGCCTTTTCCAACAAAGTCGAAGAAAACTGTTGTTGCATCTTAGCAGTTTAGAGATAAATACCAATACCCAGTTTCAAACCTACAGTAGAATAATCTACATGCTTCTTGAAACTCTGATCGTAGTAGATAGCTGGCTCGAGGGTAACCGACTTGCCGAGGAAGAAAGCATAACCTACCTCTACCCCTGGCATGAAATCATTATAACCTCCGGAATGAGCCAACTTTACGCCGCCACCCAGATACAGACCATTCTGCTCAATATAATAACGAGCCTGGGCACCGACAGAGAAATAATCCTTCACGCCTTCAAGACCAGAATGATTATATTCTACCTGCCCCAACAGCATCCAATCGTCTTCTACGAAGTATCCAGCCTTAGCCTGAATACCGAGATTGAGGTCCTGAGAGCCATTATAACTCAAGTTTAAGCCCGTCATCGACGCACCTATATACTGTTTTCCACTTTCAAACTGAGCATGGGCAGCTGTCGAAACGACAAGTGCCAGTGCTGCAATAGCTAATTTTTTCATTCGTATCATATAAATTTACGTATATTGATTAATACTTATATATAAATCTATTGTTTCTTCTGATAACTGCGATACCAACCCAGGAACCATACCAAGGCTATCACCAGAATGATGACACTGCCCGTATAAGCCAGGCTCTCACCCAAAGCCAAAGCTGTTGGCGAAATGAGCAGGAAGGTTGAACATATCACGGTCATAAACAAGGCAGGAACCAGCGTCATCACAAAAGGCTTCTTCTGCTGTACCAGATAAACCGTCAATGTCCAGAGAGTGAACACAGAAAGCGTCTGGTTAGCCCAGCCGAAATACTGCCAGATGATATTGAAACCATCAGGATTCTCCATCTGCCAAACCAGAATGCCCACCGTAAGAGCAAACAACGGAACGCAGATATAAAGACGCTTGCGCATAGAGCGCTGCTCCAAACCGATAAACTCGGCGATAATCAGACGGGCACTTCTCAAAGCCGTATCGCCACTGGTAATAGGCGCTGCGACGACACCCAACAGAGCCAGGATTCCACCAGCCACACCCAACCAGCTGGAACATACTATCTTCACAACGGTAGGCGCATCGAAGTTCTGGATAAGCGACTTGCCGCCATCAAACTGAGCTATAAACTGCTGAGCCACCTCCGGACTTACGCATTCACGCCATCCTCCATAATAGAAGAAATACATGGAAACCGTAGCCCATATCAAGGCAACAACACCTTCTGTAATCATGGCTCCATAGAAAATAGGGCGACCCATCTTCTCATTCTTCATGCATCGGGCCATGAGCGGACTCTGCGTAGCATGGAAACCACTGATGGCGCCACAGGCTATCGTGATAAAGAGGCAAGGGAAAATCGGACTCTTCTGTACAAAAGACTCCGTTCCCAACCAAGCCGGATTCTCATTGAGATTGCAACTCTGCAAATTGCTCCAGAGTTCAGGCAATGTAGGCCACTTCACAAAGAGACCTATCATCAGAGCACCCGCCATAAAGAGAAGCGAGAAGGCAAAGAGCGGATAAACCTTACCGATAATCTTATCGATAGGCAGTAATGTAGCGATGACGTAGTAAACGAAAATCACCACAATCCAAAACATCTGGCTGCCCCAGAATGCATCCGTATTACAAATGCCACTCATAATGATAGCCGGACTGTATACAAACACAGCTCCCACCATCATCAGCAAAAGTACCGAAAAGACCAACATCACTTTCTTGGTGCGTCCACCCAAATACTTACCTACCAATTCCGGCAAACCAGCTCCACCGTTACGGATACTGAGCATACCGCTCATGTAATCATGCATGGCTCCTGCAAAGATACACCCGAAGATAATCCACAGATAAGCCACCGGTCCGTACCAGGCACCCATAATGGCACCGAAGATAGGACCCGTTCCTGCAATGTTGAGGAACTGAATCATGAAGATCTTCCAACTAGGCAGTACCATAAAGTCGACCCCATCGGCTTTGGTCACTGCAGGCGTAGGGCGGTCATCAGGACCGAACACATGCGCCACAAACTTTCCATAAAGAAGGTAACCCAATACAAGGGCGACCAAACTAATAACGAAACTGACCATTTTTCTTTTATTGCTTAAAATTTTCTCTCTTTCCGGTGCAAAATGCACTTTATTTTAATATTTCAACCGCAAAAGTAATATTTTTATTTGAAATAAAAAAAAATATTGGTATCTTTGTTGCCAAATTGTAAGATTATGAAGAGATTTAAGATATTTTTTATCGTTTTATGCTCTGTTTTGGCCGCTAAAGCCCAGAGTATTGTGTTCAATAACCAGGTGCCGAAACATGAAGTAAGAGCTGTATGGCTGACAACCATAGGAGGCATCGACTGGCCACACTCTTATGCCCAGTCTTCTTATTCTGCCGAAAAGCAGAAAAAGGAACTGACGGATATACTGGACCGGTTACAGCAGGCTAAAATCAATACCGTACTGATACAGACCCGCGTAAGAGGTACCATGATTTATCCGTCGGCATACGAACCTTGGGATGGATGTCTGTCAGGATTTCCGGGCAGAAGTCCGGGCTATGATGCCCTGCAGTTTGCCATCGACGAATGCCATAAGCGAGGTATGGAACTGCATGCCTGGGTGGTAACCATCCCTGTAGGAAAATGGAACGCACTCGGCTGCAAAACCCTCCGACAGAAGATGCCGAAACTCATCAAGAAGATTGGAGCCGACGGATACATGGATCCGGAAAACAGTCGGACAGGCGATTATCTGGCAAACATCTGCAGGGAAATTACACATAAATATAATGTAGACGGAATTCACCTCGACTACATCCGTTACCCTGAAACCTGGAACATCAAAGTGAGCCGGGAACAGGGACGCAGGTATATCACCAACATCGTAAGAAAGATTCACAATGCAGTGAAGGCTGAAAAACCTTGGGTAAAAATGAGCTGCTCACCTGTAGGAAAGTATGATGACCTGAGCAGATACCGGAGCTTTGGCTGGAATGCATACACGAAGGTCTGCCAGGATGCACAGGGCTGGCTCAAGAGCGGTCTGATGGACGAACTCTTCCCTATGATGTATTTCAAGAACGAACACTTCTATCCGTTTGCCATCGACTGGCAGGAACAGAGCCATGGCAAGATTGTGGTTCCAGGACTGGGCATCTACTTTCTCGATCCGAAAGAAGGAAAGTGGAACATCAATGACGTGACGGCAGAAATGTATCACATCCGAAACCTCGGAATGGGATATGCATTCTTCAGAAACAAGTTCCTCCTGGACAACAAACAGGGTATTCTCGACTTTACCCAACGTTTCAATCCATACCCATCATTGGTTCCGCCGATGACCTGGGCAAGCAAAAAACAACCGGAACAGCCACAGCAATTATCGGTAATCACCTCCAATAACAATGTATCAGTTTCCTGGAGCAATCCTTCAAACTATACGGATGGCACTAAAATCGCAACCCCTTATATATATAATAATGTATACGCGAGCAAGAAATATCCGGTTGACATCACCGATGCACGCAACCTGGTTGCCGCACGAATCATAGGAAATTCGTTCAAAATAGAAAATCCTGATGCAAAACGTCTGTTTGTTGCCGTAACTTCAATGGACGGATATGGCATAGAAAGCCAGCCAACCCAAGAAAAAGAGGAAGAGATTCAACTTTTTGCCCAAAGCACAGGAGCTGCGAAATTACTCGAATGTGACGGAAAGAAGGTATATCTTGCAGAAACCACCAAAAATCTCATTTTTGACGTTCTGATGGTCGAAACCCTGCAAGGATGCGATATTCTGCACCTCCATACAAAAGATAACACGCTAGATGTTAGAAACTTAAAGGAGGGCATCTACCGCGTGGTAAGCATCAACAAGAAGGGGTATAGACATACGTTAGGAACCTTCAAGATGAAGAAAAATTGATTTTTTCGAAAAAAGTTGCGAAAAAATTTGGTGGAATCAAAAAATAGTAGTACCTTTGCACTCGCAATTCAGAAATGAGGCTTTTAAATGTTGCACCCTTAGCTCAGTTGGTAGAGCAACTGACTCTTAATCAGTGGGTCTAGG